>CAYXAD010000139.1:5412-8814 GCA_964462965.1 uncultured Salinivenus sp. | reverse complement strand
ACCCCGCTGCCGTCTGCGTGCTTCCGTCCCCGCAAACGGCAGACTGGATGCAGAACGTCGCCGCCGAGATGAATCTTTCGGAGACGGCCTTCCTCCATCGAACGGAGGGAGGCTACCGGCTGCGCTGGTTTACGCCCACCAGCGAGGTGGACCTTTGTGGACATGCCACCCTTGCCAGCGCACACGTGCTCTGGACCGAAGGCTTTCTCGCACGTGAAGAGCCGGCCCGCTTCGAAACGAAGAGCGGCCCCCTTACAGCCTCCCGGCAAGACGACTGGATTCAGATGGACTTTCCGGCGGATCCAGTGACTCCTACGGAACCGCCTCCGTCTCTCCTCGACGGCTTGGGCGGGGCCGCTCCTCAGGCCACCGGACGCAGTGATCGCGACTATCTCGTCCGTCTCGCCGACCCCGAGGCCGTTCGCGGCCTCGAGCCCAACATGAACACCCTGGCCTCTCTCCCGGCCCGGGGCGTCATCGTTACCGCCGAAAGCCCCGACACAGAGTTCGATTTCGTCTCCCGATTCTTTGCCCCGGGCGTCGGCGTTCCCGAAGACCCCGTCACGGGCTCTGCCCATTGTGCACTCGGTCCCTACTGGGCGTCCGAAACGGGACGCACCTCGCTGCACGGACGGCAGATCTCGACACGTGGGGGCACGGTCCGGGTTCACCTCGAGGCTCCAGACGCCGAACGAGTCAGACTGGGCGGCCAAGCCACGACGGTGCTACACGGGCGTCTGAAGGCCTGAAGCCGAGACACGTCGACCGAAGCCCTCGAGCCACTACCAGCCCGGTCGAAGAATGAGGCCAAAGTCCCAGTTTTTAGAGCGCTGGAACGTTCGGGCGTAAAACGCCTCGAAGACGATCGCTCCCAAAAGGTTGACCCGCGCAGACAGACCGGTACTTACCACCGGTTGTGCAGTCACCGGACCACTGGCCACGTCGTTGTTTGCAGGAGTGACCGTCTCCAGGGTGAGGTCGGAAAAGTTCTCATTCGTCCAGGCGACGCCTGCATCTCCGAAGAGCACGAGATCCGTGGGGAGATACTCGAAGGCCGCCAAGCTCAGGATGTCGGGGCCGAGCAGAGGCACTCGCACCTCGGCACTGGCCAGGCCCACGCGGGTTCCGTACAGATGCTCGATCTCGCAAATGTTGGCGACCTGACATTTCTGCTCCTCAAAGATCGAGCTAAAGCTATACCCTCGGACGAAGGCAAGCTGGTAGGGATCGCCGAGCGTCTCCCGGACAAAGAGATCCTCAAATTCGTCGGTAAGCTGTCCCTGCCCGGCGCCATAGTTGCCGCGGTGAAAGGCACGCAGTGCAAAGGTCACGGGCTCACGATAGAAGTAGCGTCGCCAGTCGGCCAGCATGGACACGAAGTTTCGCGACCCGAACTGGGGCGTCACCTGAAAGCGATACCGCCCCCCCTGCAGGGGAGACGTGAGCCCCGAATTTGAAAAGTCGCCGACGTAGGCAAGTCCGGTTTGACCAAGGAAAATGGGATCCGGGACCCCTCCGAGACCGATTTGCGCCGGGTCGACCTCCCGTGAGCGTCCCAGCCGGTCAAAAACGCGGGCCGTCACGTCGAATCCGTATCGCGTTCCCCCAACACTGAGTTCGAATCGATTTCGTTGGGAGAGGGGATAACTTGCCTGGGTCGTCAACTGTGTTTGAAAGATGCGCTGTACAATCTGTACGAAGCCGGACTGCGTACGAGCAACTTGTCCGTAGGCAGAGGGGACGTGGGACACGCCCACGCCGTAGTTCATCCGGTTGTCACGGTTGGTGTAAAACACCCCTCCCCCAATATCCTGAAGTCGGCCGTTGGCCTGGAGGTACACACTCAAGTTCTGATTTCCCAGCATGTCGCTAAAGAAAAATCCGACGCCCCCTGACACCTGAGTTCCATACGTCCCTCCAACCGACGCACCGACGGTCGGGGGGGCAATCTGATCCAGATAGAGACGATCGCTGGCCTCATCCACGTCCAACGCACCGAGCTCCACCAAGCCCGTCCTGGCATCGTCGAGATAGCTCGCAACGAGCCCCTCATCCGCCGGCTGTGGAGGAGGAAGCTGGCCCGCCATGGTCGGCTGTTCAGACGGCTCGACCCGCTCTCCGTCCGTTTCCTCGCCCGAAAGGGACACAATCGAATACCCACTATTCGAGAAGACCGAGAACATCATGCGTCCGCTTTGCTCGGCCACCGACAGGGACGGCGATAGGGCCGTGATGCCGCTCACCCCCGTTTTTAGATGCGTCACCCGGTACACAGCGTCCTCGTCCCGGTCGTAGCGATACACGTCTTTGAATCCGTCATGATCGGACACGAAGTAAAGGCTTCGCCCATCCGGACTGAACTGCGGGTTATGCTGCATTCCCTGGGAGAAGGGACGAATGGTTTTCACCTCTCGGCTTTCCACATCGATGAGGCCGATGCGCTCGCTTCCGTATCGGAGCGTCTCGAAGTTCGTGCCGTTTTGCCCGCGGTCCGTCGTAAAGGCAAGGGTCGAACCGTCCGGCGACCAGTCCGGCTGCAGGGCCATGTATCGATCGTTCGTAAGCTGACGGACTTGCTCGGTCTCGAAGTCGTAGACGTACAGATTGCTGAGCCCCCCTTCGATCCCTGAAAAAGCGAGGTAGCGTCCATCCGGCGACCACGAGAGGTTCTGAATGGCCCCGACCTCCCTCACTGTCGTCCGGCTTTGGATTTCTCCAGACTCGACGTTAAAGGTGTTGATTTCATTGCGCCCCTGCGTAAAGGTCACAAACGCAAACCGCCGTCCATCCGGCGACCACGATCCGGCCGAGTTGATAAAGCGCAGGGCATCGAAGTGCGGATTCGACCGCGTTCCCTGCAGCTCCTGTACAATCTCCCCCGTTTCGGCGTCCGCGACGAAGAGGTTGGTGTTGAAGATGTTTTGGCGAGAGATGAACGCCACGTATCGACCGTCCGGACTGACGGCAGGGGAAATGTTGAGCTGATTCTCGTCCCCCGGAGTGCCGACGACGGCTCGCCCCACAGAGTCCACCGGCGTGCGTCCTTCCAGGTGGGGGCTATAGGTGTCCCGGACGGACTGCTTCCACTCTTCCGAAAGGGAATCGGCCCTGATGCCGAGCGTATACACAAACGCCGAATCGGGCCCCACCCGACCGCTCAGCTTGTAGAGATCGGTCACGGCAGCATCGCCGTACTTTCCACCGATGTAGGCCATGTAGGCCTGCCCATAGCGATACGGAAAGTACGACTGCTGATCTCGCGTCATTTGCCGGATGGTGGGTAGATCTTCCCGGATGACTGCATCGCGAAGCCACATTGCCGTATGGGTGTCGTTGCGCCCGACCGACAGGTACTCGGCCATCCCCTCGATCAGCCAGAGCGGGAGGGCGGACATGGCCCGC
>CAYXAD010000139.1:0-5402 GCA_964462965.1 uncultured Salinivenus sp. | reverse complement strand
GAACTCGGCCATCCCCTCGACGAGCCACAAGGGAAGATTCCGCATCGAAAACCCTTCATTGTCTCGACGCAGCGCAATGTCGTACTGAAAAGAGTGGACGAGTTCATGCCCGAGGACGTGATCTGTCTCTTTGTAGCTCCCCGTCAGGGGCATTACGACTCGCTCCTTCAGGCTTTCGGTGACCCCTCCCGTACCTTGTCCAATTTGCCCCCGAACGACATTCGTCTGTTGGAAGTCCGTGTCGTTGGCGTAAAAGATCAGGGGTTTGTTCTGACGAAACTCCCGAAGAAAGGTACGAGAGTGACGATCGTACCACCGTTCTGCCATTCGCGCCGCGTCCTCGACGGCCAGACGCTCCTTCGGATAGAAGTAGAAATCGAAGTGATCGGTGCTAAACGTCTTGAAATCAAACTGCTGGTACTGCACCTTATTCTGCCCGAAGTACTGGGCCGAGGCCGACCCAGCAGCAAACAGAGCAGACACGAGAAGAACCAGGCTCGAAATGGAAATTAATCGTCGCATGCCGCGGCTGTGATAATCGGGAAGACACATCGCGAAGCTGAAGTCAGCCCGGACACCCCCAGACCTCTTCAGTATTCATCACCACCTAATGTTACACGCGTCAGCAGTTCATGACACAGTTCTTGCGGGGTGAAGCCTACGGCCCCTCTGGTTCAGAATCCAGATGAGAAATGGGGCGATTTGCAGGCGAGAAGGCACATTCCCCTCTGTTGTTCTTCAGTCTTCATTCTAACTTCCTCCTGCCCCGGTTGGTCCGGATCGAGTCCAACGTCGGCCTGTACGTTCAACTGCCCTCCTCATGCAACCCACAACTTGCCAGTACGTTAGGAGCACGGATGTGCCGGGAGAGGACCGACACAGTTTTTAACTACTGGTGTCCCTTCGCCCGCTCGGCCCCGCCGAGCGGATCTCACCTCCTGCATCACCCCTCTGCATTCAGTTCCCAAGCGAATGGACGAGTATCACATCCGCGTACGCATCTACGCCGGCGTCATCCTGGCCGTCTTTCTTCTCCTCGGTCTCCGGCTTGGACAGCTTCAGCTCCTGAGCTCCGAGATGTATGGAGGAGCCGCAGAGGGCAATGCCGTACGGGAGCGGCCCGTGGAACCGGCCCGTGGGGCCATGTACGATCGGGACGGCACCCTCCTGGTCGACAACAAACCGACCTACACGATTCTCCTCACGCCCCGGTACTTCGACCGGTCGAAGGTCGGACTGCTGGCCGACTTGCTGGAGGTGCCGGATACGACCGTGACGCGTAAGCTAGAGGAGGCTCGTGAATGGAGTGCCTTCCGTCCCAGTCGGTCTTTCCGGGAGGTGTCCTTTGAAACCTTTAGCCGCGTTCAGGAGCACCTGTACGAGCTTCCCGGCGTCTCCCACGAAATTGAGCTTCGCCGCCGCTATCACACCCCGGCCCGCGCCTCCCACGCCCTGGGCTACGTTCGGGAGATTGATCGGCAATCTCTTTCCGAAAACAAACAACAGGGCTACCGACCGGGCGACTATGTGGGCAAGACCGGGTTGGAGCAGGCCTATGAATCCGTCCTCCGAGGGGAACGCGGAAGCGAGTTTGTGCTCGTGAACGTGCGTGGGACCGAGGTCATGCCGTACCGCAATGGACGTGAGGACGAACCTCCGGTCGGAGGCTACGACCTGCACCTTACCCTCGATCACGAAGTACAGGCCCTGGCTGAATCCCTCTTCGTCGGGAAGCGAGGGGCCGCCGTGGCACTGGATCCGACCAATGGCGAGATCCTGTCGTTCGTGAGTAAGCCCGATTTTGATCCCTCGCTCTTCACCCACTCCGTGAGTGGCTCGGTCTGGAACGAGCTCCGCACGGCGTCCGCCAATCCGCTCTACAATCGTGCCACGCAGAGCGGGTTTCCCCCCGGCTCGACGTGGAAGCCTTTTATGGCCCTCACGGCCTTAGAAACGGGGGTCCTTCGCCCCAACGAGCGTCTGGACTGTCCGTCCGGGTACCGAATCGGTCGCCGCGTCTTCAAGAACCACAACGGACAGGATGAGGGCCGAATTACCATCCCGAAAGCCCTTGAAGTCTCGTGCAACACGTTCTTCTATCAGGTCATGGACGAACTGGACGTGAACACGTGGCACGACTGGGCGCTCAAGTTTGGGTTTGGGCGCGAGGCCCCTCTCGACGTCATGCAGCAGGAAGCCGGCCTGATTCCCGATTCTTCCTACTTCAATCGCACCTACGGCACCTGGACCCGGGGCTACACCATCAACCTCGGAATCGGGCAGGGGGACATGGCTGTCACCCCCCTCCAGCTGGCCCGTTACGCCGCCGCTCTCGGAAACGGAGGAACCCTTCCTCCGCCTCACTTCGTCCGGAAAATCGAACATCCGGAGACGGGCGAAACCCGTCGTCCCCAACAGCCGGACCCGGAGCCCATCCCGGTCGATGAGAAGCACTTCGAGATCGTCCAGGAGGGCATGCGCCGCGTCATGGAGAACGGAACGGGGCAGTGGGTGCAAATTCCCGAGATTCCGAGTGCCGGCAAAACGGGAACGGCCCAAAACCCGCACGGCGAGGACCATTCGCTCTTCATTATGTTTGCGCCATTTGACGACCCAGAGATTGCAATTGCAGTCGCCGTCGAGAATGCAGGATACGGAGCGTCCGCCGCCGCCCCCATTGCCAGCCTGATGGCCGAGAAGTACCTGACCGGCGAGATCGCAGACACGTGGCTGCGGCAACACTGGCGCCAGCGCCTGTTCGAAGAAGTGCGTAGTGAACCTCCCAAAGGGTTCGGCCAACCCCCGGCCGACAGCAGTTCTGTCGGCTCGCCGACCACGCCGAACGTGCAAGCGGAGGCGGAATCGGCGGGCACGCCGATGTCTGCCTCGGCGGAGGATACCACTTCCTCCCCTCCCACACACCCGTAGGCACCCCCCGGTGTCCTTTCCTCTCTCTTGCCTCCCCCTATGCGCAACTGGAAGGGCAACCTCGACATCTGGACAATCCTTTTTTGGGTGGCGCTGGTCACGAGTGGACTCGTGGCCCTCTACAGTACCACGCACGGCCCGGCCGCCGAGCATCTCGCCGAAAGCGTCCGGGATAATTTTTATCGCCAGCTGCTGTGGATTGGCTTCTCGGCCGTAGGCATCGGGATGACCTTGCTTCTCCCTGTGCGCTTTCTTCGCCATGCCGCGTATCCTCTCTACGGCGTCACGGTAGGCCTGCTGGTTCTCTCTTTGTTTATCGGGCAAGAGGTCAAGGGGGCCCAGGCGTGGATCATCCTCGGCCCCATCCGTCTCCAGGCGTCGGAGCTTGCAAAGGTAGGAACAGTCCTGGCCGTCGCACAGCTGCTATCTGTGCACCGGTCGAAGCCGAGGGGGAATTTAAAAGCCGCCCTCAAGGCTGCAGCGCTCATCGTCGTCCCTGCAGTAGTCATCGTCCTGCAAAACGACCTGGGAACGGCCCTCGTCTTCTTCGGCCTCGTTCCCATCATGCTCTTTTGGAGCGGCCTGCCGATCTACGTCATCGTGCTTCTGATTTCGCCGGCCATTGCAGGGTACCTCGCCCTCGTCTACTTACCGGCCGCCATCGTCTTTGCGGTCGCGTTCACAGTGGCCCTGTGGTGGATCTCGAACCAGCGGCTCGTCGCCGGGCTTGCCGCCTTGTTTACAGGCGGCGTGACTGCCATCGTCTCCTTCGTACTCACCAAAATCCTCCAGCCCTACCAGGTCGAACGCCTCCTCTCGTTTACGAACCCCGAAGCTGAACAATTTCGACAGGGCGTCGGCTTCCATCTCGTCCAGTCAAAAGCGGCCATCGGCTCGGGCGGGCTCTGGGGCAAAGGGTTCATGCAAGGAACCCAAACGCAGGGCGCCTACGTGCCGGAGCAGACGACCGACTTCATCTTCAGCGTGATCGCCGAGGAGTTTGGATTCGTCGGCTCCCTCGTGGTGCTCGGACTGATGGCAATGCTGCTTCTGCGCCTCGTGAAGCTGGGCAGCGACGTCAAGCACCCGTTCGGGAGCATCGTCGCGGCCGGGGCGGTCGGGGTCTATCTCCTCCACATCTTTATTAACATCGGGATGACCACGGCCATCCTGCCCGTCATTGGAATCCCCCTTCCCTTCCTCTCGTACGGGGGCTCGGCAATGCTCGCCAACACGGCGCTGCTGGCCCTCGTGCTCAACACCCACATGCGGCGCGACAACCTGTCGATCTACGGGTACTGATGTTTCCTATCGTCTTCCTCTAGGCTCTGTCTGAGAATTCCGAAAGCAAGTGAACGTTCGGACTCGGTGGGCTCCGCACGGCGCGCGAAGCAGCCGTAGCCCCGCCTACGGCGATGCAGCGGAACGCAGCAGAGCGCAGCGAGGCCCACGGGCAGCCCTTGAGGGATTTGCCAGACAGAGCTAGTGTCGGTTCTGACTTCGAATCGACCACGGAGCCTTCTTCCCACCACGACCGCAAGCAGTAGTGAGCAAGAGGGCCCCTCAAGAACCCCAGTGCCCCCCAACACCCGTGTCCTCACGACTCCGAGGACGCACAACTACGCAGAGGAAACGCATTCACCGTTTTCGAGGCGATTCCTCCTAAAAATCCAACGCCCCCTTCGACATTCGACCGGTTCCCGGGAAGAAAAAGCTCCTCCTCACGAATCTCAATTGCCTCCTCTCGTTCCGGCCACCCCGGACCGCCCGCAGCAACGAAAACGTCCACGGTTACAAGTGGTCCAGAAGCAGTAAACTCCCCCAAATCTTTCCACCAATCAAAGGAAATGACAAGTCCCTCGTCCGTCTGTCGGGCGTCGTCCAAATGATCAACGTGACCTGTACCGACGCACTCCCGGCGGCCTCCTTCAGCATCGGTATAATGATAGTCAGCCCTCACGGCCGCCAGCTTATCGATCGTGTCATCCACCTCGACTCGAATCTGTCTTTCGCATCGCATCACTCTCCTCAGGCAAGGTGGAAACGAAATAAGCTCCGGATCGGGAAACGTGTCAGGAAGCGTCACCGTCGCCGAACTGGCACGGGCTTCGGATCCCCGGACGGAAAAGCGATAGGTCTCGCGGGGAAACAGGCGCTTCGTCGACCAGAAGTTATGGACACGTCTCCTGGGGCCTAAATCAAACACCGAGTCGCGCCAGGTCCACGGCTCACCGCTGGCAACGCGTTCAACTGAGACCGTTGCTTCAACGGGGTTCGTATCGAACGATAGAGAATCACGGAGCCGCTCTACACGGACGAATTGCGTATCGGCCTCTACATCGAGGTACCCGGCAATCGAATAGTGCTGTTCATTTTCTGCAAGGGGATCGAATTCCACTTCGCAGCCACTTGAGATTCCCCCAATTCCAAGGCACACGGCAAGGACAAACCCCAAGAATCTACCCAAAGGTGTA
>CAYXAD010000138.1:0-8814 GCA_964462965.1 uncultured Salinivenus sp. | reverse complement strand
CGGTAGGCCTTGAGCATGGCCGCCGGGCCGAGGTAGTCCGGATCGGCCCAGGTGGAGGGACAGGCGTGCGTACAGGCGCCGCACATGATGCACTTGGTGGCATCCTCGATCATCTCGTGCTCCTCCGGGCTCTGCGTTCGCTCCCGCTCCGGTTCCGGCCCGTCGGTGATGAGCCAGGGCTTCACGTCGCGGTACTTCTCGAAGAAGCGGCTCTGGTCGATGACGAGGTCCTTGACGACCGGGGCCGACGGCATGGGGGCGAACGTGATGGTGTCGCCGTCGCCGCTGACGAGGTCTTTGACGAGCGTCGAGCAGGCCAACTTGTTTTCGCCGTTGATCTGCATGGCGTCCGATCCGCAGATGCCGTGTGCGCAGCTCTTGCGGAAGCCCAGCGTCCCGTCGATGTGCCACTTCACGTGAAGCAGCAGGGAGAGGGCGCTGTCGAGCGGGTCGGCCGGGACCTCATAGGATTCCCAATGCGGCGCCTCGTCCTCGTCCGGATTGTAGCGTTTGATTTCAAGCGTTACCTGCATGTTGGGTGTGGATGGTTGGAAGGGTGGATGGGTGGAGGCACAGTGCGAATCAGCGTCCACACCTCCATACGTCCATCCGTCCAAACTTAGTATTTGCGTTCTTTCGGTTCGAAGCGGGTGATGACGACGTTCTTCGTGTCGAACTCGTAATTGCCCTGGCAGTCGCTGCGAAAGAGCGTGTGCTGGAGCCAATCGTCGTCGTTCCGGTTCTGATAGTCTTCTCGCGAGTGGGCCCCTCGACTTTCGGTGCGGTGCCGTGCGCAGGCTGCGATGGCCTCGGCGTAGTCGACCATGAATCCGACCTCGAGGGCGTCCATCAGGTCCGTGTTGAACCGCTTGCTCTTGTCGTCGACGACGACGTGCTTGGCGCGTTCGCGAAGCGACTGAAGGCGATCGAGGGCTGTGCTCAGCGTGTCGTCGTTGCGGAAGACGGAGACGTTCTCCATCATCATCTCCTGCAGGTCGGTACGGACGTTGACGGTCGGCTCGCCCTCGTCTCGGGTGTTGGAAAGCAGTCGGTCGAGCTCGTCCCGCGTCGGCTTCTCAGGCTCCTCGGGGAGGGGGGCGAAGTCCTTGCCCTGGCGCACGTCCTTGGCCATTGACATGCCGGCCCGCCGGCCAAAGGCGACCAGTTCGAGGAGTGCATTGGTGCCGAGGCGATTGGCTCCGTGGATGCTCACGCAGGCGCATTCTCCCACGGCGTAGAGGCCCGGGACCGCCGTCCCTCGTTCTCCCTTCTCGACACGCCCCTGGTCGTCCGTCGGGATGCCGCCCATGGCGTAGTGGCACGTGGGGACGACGGGGATGGGCTCCTCCTTCGGGTCCACGCCCATGTACGTTCGGGAGAACTCGGTTACCTCCGGGAGTTTGTGGTCGAGGATCTGTTCGTCGACGTGTGTGAGGTCGAGGTGCACGTACTCCTTGTCGTTGATGCCCCGGCCCTCGCGGATTTCCTTGTAGATGCACTGGCTGACGAGGTCGCGCGGGGCCAGGTCCTTCACCGTCGGCGCGTAGCGCTCCATAAAGCGCTCGCCCTCGCTGTTGCGGAGGATGCCGCCCTCGCCGCGGGCGCCCTCGGTAATGAGGATGCCGAGCCGATAGAGGCCCGTCGGATGAAACTGGACGAACTCCATGTCCTCCAGCGGAATGCCGTTGCGCAGCATGATGCCCAGCCCGTCGCCCGTGCTGGCGTGGGCATTCGAGGTGGTTTCGAAGGCACGGCCGTAGCCGCCCGTGGCGAAACAAACGTTCTTGGCGTGGAAGGTATGGATTTCGCCGGTGAGGATCTCGTACGCCACGACGCCCGCACACTCGCCGTCGTCCGTCATGATGAGGTCCACGACCTGGAACTCGTCGTAAAAGCGAACCCCCTGCTTCGTGCACTGGTCGTAGAGCGTGTGCAGGATGGTGTGACCGGTGCGGTCGGCGGCGTGGCAGGCGCGGCGCACGGGGGCCTCCCCGAAGTTACGCGTGTGGCCGCCGAAGCGGCGCTGTGAAATGCGCCCCTCTTCGTTGCGGCTGAACGGAACGCCGTAGTGCTCCAGTTCGACGATCGTGCGCGGAGCATCCTTACACATCGCCTCGATGGCGTCCTGGTCCCCCAGGTAGTCGCTCCCCTTCACCGTGTCGAAGGCATGCCAGAGCCAGTGATCTTCCTCCTCGTTGCCGAGGGCAGCGCTGATGCCTCCCTGCGCTGCGCCCGTATGAGAGCGAAGGGGATGGAGCTTCGAGACGACCCCGACGTCGGCACCCCCTTCTTTGGCGTACAGAGCGGCCATCAGGCCCGACCCCCCGGCACCGACGACAATGACGTCATGCGAAAAAGTCATGGTGTTCGTGGTACGTGTTTCGTATTGCGTATTTCGTGAAGCGTATTCCGTATTGCGCGAAGAGAAGGGTCGCTGCCGAGGCTCCCAATACGCAATACGCAGTACGCAATATTCTATCCTTACCAGCCGGCCGTGATCACCGAGTAGAGTCCTATGATTAAGAGGCCGAGGGCCACGGTCCAGGACAACGAGCGAGCGACCAGGCGTCCGAGGGGGTCACGGATGTAGTCGGTCATGACATTATTGAGCCCATAGAAGCCGTGGTGCAGGGCCACGATGAGAAATAGGATGTTGAACCCTTTCCAGAGCACGGCATAGACGGGATCGGCCAGCCGCTGCATCACCACCTGGTACGGGGTTGCTTCGGCGTCGTCACCATAGCGAGCGGCGACCCCGGCCTGGGCCTCTTCGGGGTAGGTCGGGAGCTCGCCTTCTTCCGTAACCACTTCGTGGGTGACCGAGGCCGCCTGGCGGTCGTAGTGCTGCACCCAAAAGTGGGTGAACAGGAGGAAGACGAGGAAGACCCCTGTGACGCGATGGAGAAACCAGAGGAATGCACTTGACTGTGCGGTGCTTCGCTTGGCCATGGGGAGAGGACGCAAGGATTACAAAACGAACGGGCGGAGGGGAGCGCTATCCCCCAAAGTATTGAACGAGAGCATAGATCGACGGGTACCCGCCCACGGCGATCAAGAGTACGGCGAGGGCGCCCAACGTCCAAAAGAGTCGTTTCTGTTGGGGCGTCCACCCGAGAAAGTCGATGAGCACGATGCGCACGCCGTTCAGGGCGTGGTACACCACCCCGATGAGCAGTAAAAACTCCAGCCCTTTGTAGAGCGGGCCATGGTAGTTGGCGATGAGGGCGTTGAAGGCCTCGGGGTCTGAAAGGGAGCGCAGGCCCCAGACGTGGATGGCGAGATAGACGACGAGGCCGACACCCGTAAGGCGATGCGCAATCCAGGCAAACATGCCTGTGCGGATGCGATAGTGCTGGAAGCGACTGTCATGCCGAGCGGGTTCTCCCGTCTCCGTCGAGGGAGAGTCTGCGGGACGCTCTTTGGTGTCAACTGCCATAGGTACAGAAACGTTATAGCGCAAACGGGAAGAGCCGAAAGCCTACAGAGGCACGCACGAATCCCGGTGCCGTTTCGACATCGGCCGTCATACTACATAGTGCAGAATCCGAGGCGGAAACGAAAGGGGGACGGGCGTGGGCGCACGGGTGTGGAGAGAGTCTCCTGTCACTCGTCAGAGAAGACTCTCCCCACGTACGCCGCTAGGGACCCAAGGCCGGCAGCGGGCAACTTACCGCTGATTAATCGGCGTGACTGTGCGGTCGCGGGCACCCACGTACTGTGCGCGCGGGCGAATGAGACGATTGTCGGCCCATTGCTCCAGAAGGTGGGCGGTCCATCCTGCCGTGCGGCTCAGTGCAAAGATGGGAGTGAAGAGGTCGGGGTCGAGCCCCAGCTGGTAATAGGTCGAGGCGCTGAAGAAATCGACGTTCGGATCGATGTCGAGCTCGTCCCGCATGGTTTCCAGAATGGCCATGCTGTATTCGTACCACTTCATCTCCCCTTTCTCTTCACTCAGCTCCTTGACTAGGTCGCGCAGGATGGCGGCCCGGGGGTCCATGGTCTTGTAGACGCGATGGCCGAAGCCCATGACGCGTTCGCCCTTGTCGAGGCGCTCCTTCACGTACTCGACGGGATCAGCGCCCTGTTCGTCGATGTCCATCAGCATGCGCATGACCTCCCGGTTGGCCCCGCCGTGCAGGGGGCCCTTGAGAGCCCCAACGGCCCCGGCGACGGCAGAGTACATGTCCGAAAGGGTGGACCCAATGACCCGGCCCGTAAAGGTGGAGGCATTGAGGCCGTGGTCGGCGTGGAGCACGAGGCAAACGTCAAAAATATTTTCCGCTGCCTCTCCGGGCTCCTCTCCATTGAGCATGTAGAGGAAGTTGTACGCCATTGAGCCGTGATCGAGCGGCTCGATGGGATCGAGGCCCTTCCGAAAGCGGTCGAAGGCTGCGATGATCGTCGGGATCTGGGCCAGAATGCGAATGGCCTTTCGCTGGTTGGCCTCTTCGGACATCTCGTCGGCCTCTTCGTCATAGAGGCCCAGCGCCGATACCGCCGTGCGCAGAACGGCCATCGGGTGGGCGTCGTCGGGCGCGTTGCGCAGGATCTGCAAGACATTCGAGGGAAGAGCCCGTTCGCTCTGAAGGTGGGAGCGCAGATCTTCGAGCTCGTAACTCGTAGGTAGGGTGCCATTCCACAGGAGGTAAACGACCTCCTCGAAGGATGCGTGGTCGGCCAGGTCGTTGATGTCGTAGCCGCGATAGATCAGCTCTCCCTTCTGGCCGTCGATGAAGGAGAGCTCAGATTCGAGAGCGATTACGCCTTCGAGGCCGCGTGCTTTCACGGGGGCGTCGTCGGTCCCAAGCTCTTTTACAGCGTCTTGGTCAGCCATGTCAGTCAGGTTGGATGTCAGAACTAAATTCGTTAGGCAGTGCCCTGCGGAGGAATTGGAAACGTGCCGACGGCTCGCAAGTGAATCGGTGGTGAGACGAGCAGCGCTATCCGCGGTGCTGCTACCGGGGTGGGAGCGCTTTCGCGTATCATGTCGACAGCGATTCACTCGCAAGACCAACGGCGGTACAAGGCCAAAAGACTCACGACGGCACGGGTTTCACCTGAAGTGTGGTTTCTCAGAGAGGTTTTTCCTGGGCACATGTAAAAATTGGGAGGTGGGAGGTGCAGGGACGAATTTTTGTTTAAGGGCGCGGGGACGAGTTGTCCGTCAGACGGTTCTGGAGGGGGGGTACAACCTCTTCGCTATGAATTGTGCCGTCGGGCGACTACCGCCGAAAAGATCGACGTAGGACGTCGGCTGCCGAAGGGAAGACGAGGAGAGGGGGCTGCGAACGGTGCCACGGCAACACGGTTGTTTCCCGGGGGCTACGCTGTCAGCCTCCCTTGGCGAAGGCCCCGGCGCTTCGCCGTTGACATCCAGAAGGAGGCCCCTTGGATCGAGAGAAAAGCCGTTCGGAAGACAATTTCCTGCCCGGAGGGATCATTTCGGAGGGTGGGACGATACCTTGAGTGGCATTCATAACATGCTAGGATGCCGCAGCGTGCGTTCAGGGAGGATTGTTCAATCCATGAGGGGCGGTGATAGACAGCTTGATCGCCGAGCTCTCCCCTCCCATAGCGCATTGATCGACGGGAAAAGTCGTCGTTGGCGGACCGATCGCTCTGCACGGCAGACGCGCGGTTCGTTCCACTTGCTACGATGTATGCGCACGCTCGATCATTCCAACGGCATCCCCCCTGTGGTTGCCCCTCCGGGCGACCGCGTTCGTTCGAAACCCTTGCTCACGAGCCAATCCGTGCCTGAGCCCCGGCGCTAGTCCGAGGCGAGTCGGTGCGCCGCACAGCGGTGCGTTCGTCCGCTCCCTTCGGGCTGTGGCCGGTCCCGCCGCCCGTGGCGGCCCTGTTCGGTCCTTCTGATTGCTTTTTCGGTTCGACAGATGATGCCATTTTGCCTTCGGGCCTGTGCGATCTGGCCAACGCTGGGGCAGGCACGCCCCTACTCCGCATATGTCCAAAGAAATTGTTGTCAACGTCGGTAAGAGCCAGACGCGTATCGCCATCGTTGAGGATGGCAAGCTGGCTGAACTCTACATCGAGAACGCCGAAAACAAACGCACCATCGGCAACCTCTGCCTCGGTCGCGTTCGCAAGGTGATGCCGAGCATTCAGGCCGCCTTTGTCGACATCGGCCAGGAGCAGGATGCCTTCCTTCACTTTTCGGACCTGTCCGACAACCTGCCCTACCTGCTCGACTTTCTGGGCCTGGAAGAGCCCCGCGTCGGCAAGATCGACGTGCCGGAGGGACGGAAGGACTGGGACCGGCGCCCCTCGGACATCCTGAATCGCGATCAGGCTCTTCTCGTCCAGATTACGAAGGAGCCCATCGCAAACAAGGGCAGCCGCGTGTCGACAGATATCTCCATGGCGGGCCGCTTCCTGGTCCTGGTGCCGCTGCAGAACTACGTGGCCGTCTCGCGCAAGATCACCGACGAGAAGGAGCGACGTCGCCTCAAGGCGCTGGCCGACAGCCTCGTGCCCGACAACTTTGGCGTCATCGTGCGCACCGTCGCAGAGGACCGCGACGCCAAGTCGCTCGACAAGGACCTGAAGCTGCTGATGGAGCGCTGGCGCCGGGTGGAGAAGCGCCTCAAGGAAAAGCCGGATCCCCCGGCGATCGTACACGAGGACGTGGACATGGCGTCCTCCATCATCCGCGACCAGTTTTCGGAGGAGTACGATCGCATCCTCGTCGACCACGAAGGGCTCTTTCACAGCATCCGCAGCTACGTCCGCGCGGTGGCCCCGAAGATGGTGGACCGGGTGGACCTCCACGAAGGCGATGATCCCGTGTTCGAGGCGGCCGGCATCCAGCAGGGCGCCGACCGCGCGTTCAAAGACCGGGTCGAGCTTCCCTCGGGCGGATACCTCTACATCGAGCAGACCGAGGCCATGCACGTCATCGACGTGAACTCGGGGCGCTCGGGGAAGGGCATGTCCCAGGCCGAAAACTCGCTGAAGGTAAACCTGGAAGCCGCTCGCGTCATCTCCCGCCAGATCCGGCTGCGCGACCTCGGGGGCATCATTGTCGTCGACTTCATCGACTTGTACGACGAGGACGACCGGAAGAAGGTCTACGAGGAGCTCAAGAAGGGCTTCGAGGACGACCGGGCGGTCACGAAGGTGTTGCCGATGAGCGACTTCGGCCTCGTCGAGATTACGCGCCAGCGCCTGCGCCCGAGCATCACGACGACCTTTTCCTCGGCCAACGGCGCCCCGTCTCCCGAAGGCGGTGAACAAGCCGATCAGGAGGAGCTCCGCCGCGCCGAGCGCAAGATTCAGCGCCTGGAACAGGAGGTGCAGCAGCGAGAGCAGGAAGTCGAGCGCCTCAAGGAGGACGATGCGCCGGACGAAGATGTCGAGCACCTTCGGGAGAAGATTCACGTCCTCGAGGGAGAGCTCGAAGAAGCGCGCCGCCAGCAATCGGCTGAGGTCCCGGAGTCCCCTCCGGAGCGACACGACGACGACACAGCGTCCACGCCGGCCCCGGGCGAGCTCGTCGAGGCCATCGAGCAGTGGATCACGGACCATCGCGATCAACACCGTTCCGTCACCCTTCGCGTGCATCCCTTTACGGCCGCATTCCTCCGTCGTCCGGTGCCGGCCTATCCGACCCACTGGTTCATGGAGCACCTCGTGCGGGTGCACCTGAAAGAAGATGCGGACGTGCCGCCGCACACCTTTCAGGTGGAGCACGCCCGCTCTGGGAAGCCCTTGCCCGAGTCGTCGTAGGTCGGGCCCGAGGAACACCCGACCCGACGCGGCGGAAGGATAACGTTCGAGTCCGTTTGTAGTGGACAAGAGGTTTGCATGAACACGACTGCCATTATTGAGGAGCTGGAAGACGTAGCTGATCGGCTCGGGCTTGAGGTGCGCATTGAAAAGGGGAATTTTCGCGGGGGGCGCTGCGTGGTAGGAGACGAGGAGATTATCATGCTCAACAAGCATCACCTCCCCGAGACCCAGCTGGTCGTGCTGGCCGAAGCCCTGAAGGAGGCGCCCCTCGAGACCATTTATCTCAAGCCGGCGGTCCGCCGAGCCCTCGAAGAGGCCTGGGCCGACGCGGGCATCCCGTCGGAGGAGGAGTCGCATGTCGACGGCTGAGTCGGAGCCTGAGCCCCGTCCAGGGGCTGACGAAGGATCGTCGGTCGAGCGTCACGCCGGCACGCCGCCGCTGTCGGTCACCCTCCTCGGAACGGGGACCTCTACGGGCGTGCCCGTCATTGGGTGCCGGTGCCCGGTCTGCACCTCCGACGCCCCCCGAGACACCCGCACCCGCTGTGCCTGCTACGTGCGAGTGGGAGACATGGGCCTCCTCATCGATACGGGGCCGGACTTTCGTCGGCAGGCCCTACGTGAGGGCATCGATCGCATCGACGCGGTTTGCTACACCCACCATCACTTCGATCACGTCGTCGGCATCGACGACCTCCGGCCCTTTTTCTTCGAAAACCCCCGGACGATGCCGTGCTACGCCCACGCCGACACGGCTGCGGTCCTGCGCCGCAACTACGACTACATCTTCGGGGACGATCCCTATCCGGGGGCGGCCAACGTACAGCTCGAAGTGGTCACCGGCCCCTTTTCGGTGCCGAGCCGCTACGGCGATGCCCCGCCGGTCCCAGTCGATCCCGTCTTGCTCTACCACGGCGAGATGCCCGTCTACGGGTATCGGCTCGGCCGCTTTGCCTACCTGACCGACGTGAGCACCATTCCTGAAGAAAGCTTTGCGTACCTGGAGAACATTGACGTGCTCGTCCTCGACGCCCTCCGCCCCGACCCGCACCCCACGCACTTCTC
>CAYXAD010000137.1:0-8855 GCA_964462965.1 uncultured Salinivenus sp. | reverse complement strand
GGGCGCGGTGCAGACTGGCCATCACGCCGCCCACGATGTCCTCGACGTAGGTGTAATCCCGGCTCGAGGTGCCATCGCCGTACATGGTGATGGGCCGGCCCGAAAGCAGCTGGCGGGCAAACTTGTGGATGGCCAGGTCCGGGCGCTGGCGCGGCCCGTAGACGGTAAAGAAGCGCAGGCAGTGCACCGTCATGTCGTAGAGATGGTGGTAGGTGTGGCCCAGGAGCTCGCCGGAGCGCTTCGAGGCCGCGTACGGCGAGATGGGGTGATGGACCGCGTCCGCCTCGGCAAAGGGCACCTTTTCGTTGTTGCCGTAGACCGACGACGAGGAGCCAAAGAGAAAGGTCTCAATTTCCAACTGGCGGGCAAGTTCGAGCATCGACTGGGTGCCGGTAATGTTGAAGTGGGCGCAGCCGACGGGGTTGTCGATGGAGGCCCGCACCCCCGCCTTGGCCGCGAGGTGAACGGCCGCGTCGATCGACTGGCCGTCCAAGACGCTCTCCAGGAAGCCGGTGTTGTTGATGTCGTGCTCGAAGAAGTGGAAGTCGGACTCGGCGTGAAGGTCTTCGATCCCCTCTTCCTTGATGGAGCGGTCGTAGTAGGGATCGAAGTTGTCGACGGCAAAGACGACGTGGCCGTCTTCGAGAAGACGGCGGCACAGGTGCCCGCCGATAAACCCGGCGGCGCCGGAAATGAGAACGTGCATACTTCACGGAGCAGCTGTTGTATGAGAAACGGCGAAAGGGCGTGTAATAGCTGACAAGAGGCAGGCAAATATGGTCTCCTTCCAGAGACAAGCTGAAAAGAGTTGAAGAGCCCCGAACACTCTTAGAAAAACGGAGTTGGCGAGCTGGGCGGAATGGCCCCTTAGATTCGTCTTCTCTTTTTTGGAAACGTACTACTAAGGCCACATCTCACCTTTTAGAACAACCATCGGCCATTTCCTGACTCCTAGCCCAGTTTCCAGTCACTCTGGTTGTAGGCGTGAAGGCTGAGAAATGGCTTATATCTAGAATGGAGGATATTGAGTCTCAAGGAGTCGGCTGTCTCAATTCTAACGCTTCATCTCGAATCATTTCTATGATTTCTGGAGGAGGGAAGCCCGAGAATTTGGACCGCATGGGGGGGCAATTTCGGTTAAGATGCAGCGGGGGCTTCCGGGTCCAATTCGAGAGGACTGGGGTCTGGTTCAGATGTTCTGGGGGAGGCGTGGATCCGCTTGAGGTGGAGGCGTCCTTTAAAAACTTGCCGCAACGCCGGTAGGGGCGAGAGGTAGCCCAGCAACCAGAGTTTTTGTACCTATGTTGTACCACTAAATACGCACCCCCCGAATTCCAGGGGTTGTAGGCGCTGAGAGGGGATTTTCAAGAAGGGAGTGGGCGGTGCTGGATTTGAACCAGCGACGTCCTGCTTGTAAGGCAGGTGCTCTAAACCGCTGAGCTAACCGCCCCGGAGCGAATGTGGAGTGCGGAATTGGGAATGTGGAATGCTTAACCTTAAATCATTCCCACTTCCACATTCCGCATTCCACAATCAGAAAAGAGCGGGAGACGGGGATCGAACCCGCGGCCTTCAGCTTGGGAAGCTGATGCTCTACCACTGAGCTACTCCCGCATCCAACCGCCCTTAACAGGCAGGGTCGTCCAAAGATCCACGGTCTACGGCGCCTACGTGTGGAATCTCTCGAAAGGTGAATTTACGGCGGGAGTGAACAGACCGCCTCTACAGAAGCGCCGGGGCCAAGGATTTGGTCGCAATTTGACGGTGTCTTCGCAGGACGCGCCCATAGGAGGTGTTGGATCCGAAAACATCGGCCCGGAGCTATCGTTAGAAAGAGTCGCGAGGTTTTTGAATTGCTAGCCCCTGTTTTGTTATGCCCAAGCGCACCTACCAGCCCAGCCAGAAGAAGCGCAAGAAGAAGCACGGCTTCCTCGAGCGCATGAAGACGAAGGAAGGCCGCGAGATCATCAAGCGGCGCCGCAAGAAGGGCCGCGAGAAGCTCTCTGTGAGCGACGAGGATTCCGGCAAGCCCGTGTAACGGTTTGGACCTGTGGGAACCCGACCTGATCACCGCGACTCGGACCGCCGGTACACGTTTCCGAAATCGCACCGGCTCAAACGGCGGCGGCTCATCCGCTCGCTGTTTGACCGACGCCGGGACGACGTAGAGACCGTCGCGGGCGGATGCATCCGGCTGCTCTACCGGGTCGTCGACCGCGAAGCGATCGGGTACGACGTGCCGATCCAGGTCGGCTTTGCCCCGGGCCGTCGCGTCGATAGCGGCGTCGAACGAAACCGGATCCGACGATTGCTGCGAGAGGTCTACCGGGTGCATCAGCACACCCTGGTAGACCTTTTCGTATGTGTCCCCGAGCGAGCGCTCATCGTCATGATCCTCTTCCGGGGAAATCCCGCCGACGCGGACGACTGCATCGAGCGCGATCTGCCGCGCGTCATGCAGCAGGTGGCCGATCGGGTGAGCCCGGAGCCGAACGAGTAGTCGTGGGGCCTCTTTCCGCTCCGCCCTCTAATCCCCACATCTTTTTGAAACGCACGGGGGCACGTTGCCCGAGGCCGTGCGTATCTACCCGTTGAGCCCGTTTTTTTCCGGGGCGGTGCGCATCCCGCGCCGCTGTGTCCCGGGCGGGCACTTCTTCGTACTCACCAATCCTTCCTCCTCCGTGGCTTCTCCTCTTCGCAATCAGCCCGCGCCGGAAGATCAACGCAACGTCGTCATCGCGACGATTCTCGTTGCAGTGATCTTGTTTGCGTGGATGTTCTTCATTAGTCCGCCGCCCCAGCAGCAACAATCCCGACAGGCGTCGGGCCCCGGCGATACGACCGCTCAGCCGCAGACCGAACAGCAGGCCGACGCGCCGACCCCGGAGCAACAGCAGGAGCCGACCGCCGAGGCGCCCGCGGACGAGACGGCCGAGGCGGAGGAAGAGCCGCCGTCGGCCCCGGATACCGACACCGTCACGGCTGCGGCGCAGGAAGGAGAGGCCCGGGAGATTGTCGTCGAGTCGGACCTCTACACGGCCGTGTTCTCGACGCAGGGCGGCACGCTCCAGCGCCTCACACTCAAGGAGTACCTGCAGTTCAACCAGGAGGACCCGGTCCAGCTCGTGGATACGACGGCCGGCGGAGCCCTATCGCTGGCCTTCACCACGCCGACCAATCACCACGTCGACACGCGGTCGCTCTACTTTACCCCGAGCACCGACGCAGACACGATTCACGTCGAGGACGAGGCGGTGTCCTTGTCCTTTGAGGCCGAACTCGGAGACGGGACCCTCCAGCAGACCTACACCTTTCATCCGAACGACTACGACCTCGGCCTCACCATCGAGCAAACGAACGCGATGAGCTACGCGACGGCCGAGGGATACAAGCTCACCTGGCATGGGGGCATGCCGTTCTCGGAAGGGGGAGAGGAGAGCGAACTCCAGTACGCCGGCCTCTACGCCCGCAGTGGCGGCGAGATCGAGAGCATCACCCTCGCGAGCGAAGACCATGGTGAGAAGCAGCTCAATGGGGATATTTCGTGGCTCGCAGTTAAAAACAAATACTTTACGGCCGCCATGATGCCCGACAATCCGGATCGGGCACGCGGCGCCACGCTGGTGGGCGACAAGGTGGCCCGAGCCAGCACCGAGGCCGGATTTAAGGACATGACGGGTCGGATCGAGATGCCCGTGCCCCGCACGGAGCAGCACGTCGACCAGTTTCACCTCTACACGGGGCCCATTGACTACTACAACCTGTCGCAGTACGACCGCAACCTGTACGGCATGGTGGACTATGGGTGGGACTGGTTCGAGTGGATAACCAAGCCCCTTGCCAAGTACCTCTACATCCCCATTCTCAGCGTCCTCGGAGGGGGACTGTCCACCGAAGTCGTCACCTCTTGGGGGCTTCCCACGTGGTTTGGGCAGGGGCTTCCGTACGGCGTCGTCGTCATCCTCCTGGCCGTCTTCATCAAGACGCTGGTCTATCCCCTGACGAAGTCCTCCTACCGCAGCATGGCCCAGATGCGGGAGCTGCAGCCAAAGATGCAGGAGATTAAGGAGGAGTACGACGACGATCCGCAGAAGCAGCAGGAGGAGATGATGAAGCTGTACCGGGAGACGGGGGTCAACCCGCTCGGGGGCTGTCTCCCTATGTTCTTGCAGTACCCCATCCTCATCTCGCTGTACCAGTTTATTCCGAAGTCGATACAGCTCCGACAGGAGAGCTTCCTCTGGGCCCCGGACCTCTCGGCGCCGGACAAGATCCTGATGCTGCCGTTCGAGATTCCCTTCTACGGCGACTACGTGGCGGGCTTTACTCTCCTCATGGGCCTCGCCATGATCGTGACGATGCGGATGCAGTCGGCATCGAGTGGCGCGGGCGGGGGGCAGGCCAAGATGTTCATGTACGCCATGCCGGCGGTGATCTTCTTCATCTTTAATCGCTTCGCGTCGGCGCTGAGCCTGTACTATCTCTTCTACAACATCGTCACGGCGGCCCAGCAGAAGTGGATCAACTATCAGCTGGAGAAGGAGAAAGAGGAAGAGGACGCCGGTCCCACCAACGGCCGCGGCACGCCTCGAGACGCCGAGGAGGCCGAGTCAAAAGGCTTCTTCCAGCGGCTCCTGGAAAAGGCGGAGGAAGCGCAGAAGCAACAGCGGTAGAAGGCTTCTTTGGGTGGGGAGACGGTTTGGAAGACTGGGCCGTTCCCACACGGCACTTGTGAACTTCTTTCAACGGGCGTTCCGGGGGGCGTAACACGGCGCTTTCCTTTCTCATTCGCCAAATGCTTGGGCGTTCGGGGCCCCTTCCGGCTCCCCTCAGTCCCCAGGCGCGTCTCGTCTGACGAAGCATCGACCCGGCGCCGTTCTATGAAGCTGATGTCGTACAACATCCTCGGGGGATGGGAGGAACGGATCGAGCTCATCATTGACATTATCGAGGAGGAATCCCCGGACGTCCTCGTACTCAACGAGGCCAATGCGTTCATTCCCGACGTCGAGGATCACTTGGAGCTTCTCTCCTCGCGCACCGGTCTCTCCTACTCCGCCAGCGCTCCATCGGGGAGGGATACGTTTCACGTCGTGGCCCTCTCCAAGAAGCCGTTCAATCGCATGGTTTTTCTGGCGCCGATGGCCCGGGCCGGGATGCTCTTTGTGGTGGACTCGGAGTTTGGTGAACTCGCCATCGTAGGGACGCACCTGACGCCCTTCACCGAGGAGGAGCGATTGGAGGAGGTGGAAGTCATCCTCGATGCGGTCAATCGCTTCGACCATGCCGTCATTATGGGCGATTTGAACGCGCTGTCCCCGCAGGATCCCTATGAGCATCTCTCCTATGATACGTTGAACGAGAAGCAGCGAGGCAAATTCGCATCTGACGAGGACATTCGGTTCGACGTGATCGAGGAAATTCTGTCGGCCGGGTTTGTCGATGTCTCCGTCCTCCTCGACAAGAACGAGACGCCCACGGCCCCAACGGCCATCACGGACGACGAGGCCCACTCGGATACGCGGCTGGACTACATCTTTGTGTCGTCCCCGCTGGTCCAGCACGTGAATGCCTACGATGTCGTAAAGGACTCCAACGCCGAGGTGGCCTCAGACCACTATCCCGTGACGGCGGAGCTGAAGAACAAGTCGGGGAAAGAGGCCGGTGGGATCCGTCACGAAATCATCGAAGAGGAGTGGTTTGACTTTGACTGGGACCCGGAAGAGGTGTGGGAAGTGGACGTCGAGCCGGAAGCGATGCCGGTGGGGCGACTCGAATGGCACCTGGACATTCCCCTCTGGGAATACGGCGGCGAAAGCAACCGGGTCACCCCCCGGCAGGTCCTCGAGTCCCCGGACGAGTACCCGGAGTATTTCCAGGACATCATGGACACCGACGTGTCCTGTCCCATCGACATCATGTGGTGGAACCACCGGTGGATGATCCTGGACGGGGTCCACCGGCTGGCCAAGGCCACGCACCTGGGAGAGGAGACGATCGAGGTTCGGAAAATCCCAAAGTCGGCCATTTCAGAGATTCAGTCGTGAGTCCCGTTCGGAGTGTCAGGCTGTTTCGGGGAAGGGAAGACGCGTAGAGGGGGATATCCACATTGCCTTGGAAGGCACGTTGCGTTACTGCGGCTCCGTGTGCGCTACGTTGGGCCTTCGTCTCTCTCCGCCGAGGCCCACCCGCTGTACTCGGGCGCGGCCTCCTTCATCTCCTCGTACAGCCAGACCATTCGGTCCAGAAACCACAGCTTGCCCAGAATGGCGACGACGGCCCCACAGACCGTCGGCCACACGGCGAGGACGATGAGTCCCCAAATGACGAATGCAGTGCCGATCGCGGAGAGGGCCGAAAGAATGTTTGGGACCGTCCGGTGGTGAGCCGGCACCGGCACGTGGTCCCTGTTCGCCCAAATGCGTTCGCCGAGCACTCCCTTGGCGGCCCAGCTGTCCATCGACGCCGGGGGAGGGAAAAGCCGTGGGTTGAGCCACGTCCAGAGGACGGCGGCCGCAATGGGAAGAAGGGCCCACCCTCCGATCCACACACGGCTCCAGACGGCCAGGATCAACAAGGGCAACGCCGTCGTGCGCGTCCAAACACTCCATGGGTTGGCGTGGCGCATCCACGTCTCTTCGTCCATGTGGAAGACCGAGGCAATTCGCCGCTCAAGGGTCATGGCACTTGGGACGTCATTTCAGAGACGAAAGATGTCATCGGGGGCAGGGCGAGGAAGCGTAGTGGCGTCTTTGTCTCTCCGACCCCTTCGAAGCTAGAGGGGGCTCTCTTAGGCTGGACTCTGTTCGGGCTCCAGCTGCTCGGTCAGCATTTGACGACCCGTGTAGGCCGTCATGGATACGACCTAGTTCTCTCGGACCTCGAGGATGAGACCCTCCGGCAGTTCCACCTCCTGATGGGTCGGTGGGATCGTTGCCTCGGGAAGGTCCAACTCCGCCGTAGGGGTGCCCGTTCGTTGCCCTTCTACGGCGGCCTGTGCGCCGTCGACGATGAGAGTGCGAACCTCCAGGGTGAGATCGGGAAAGGCCTGCAGAATGGGGCGAATGGTCTCTACGATCGCGCTCGGCCCCTGGGACGGCGCCCGTGGCCGGGTTTCTCAGCGTCGCCTCGTCGTGCAGAAGGGAGCGAAACTCGTCCAAATCGTGGACCCGAAGGGCCGCGAACGCGTCTTGGACGACGGATTTCGTTTGGGGATGGTTCATGGGGAGCTCAATCCGTTGAATGATGTGGAGAAGAACGTGTGTGGCCTCGGTACAACGCCTCGTGGATGCGGTCGAAGTCTCGCAGCGTAGCCGAACACACTGTGACCTTTGAAGTAGATGCGCTCGGCGCGACGCTAACGCAGGATTAGTCCAGGTCCCGAAACATCCGACGGATTCTCGGCACGTTCTCTTCCTGGTTCCACGAGAAGAGCGTGGCCACAGCTTCTCCGACCAGATGATCCTCCGGCACATAGCCCCACATCCGACTGTCGAGGGAGTTATCGCGGTTGTCTCCCAGGACGAAGAAGTAGTCTTGCTCGAATGTGTAGTGGTTTGTCACCTCTCCATCGATTTGGACGTCTCCGTTTTCCAGTCGTGTGGCCTCATGTCCCTCGTGCCGTCGAATCACGGACTTGTAGAGCGGCCAAGTGGTGTCTGTGAGCCTCACAGTTTGCCCGGCCTTCGGAACCGGAACCGGGCCGTATTCGTCGCGCGTGGCCTTCGTGCCCGGAGGGAAGAGGGATGTTGCCTCCTGGGCTGCGACGTGTGGCTCCACACGTTTCACAAACGAAAGGGACTCCAGCTCGCGGGCGGCCCTAGGGGTGGCGTCTACCATTCTACGGTCTGGGTCAGAGGTGGGACGAGCGGTCCTGATGCCAATGGGTTCAAGGTGAACGGCCGAGAGTTGCATGCGCGGGTCGGTCAGGTACACATTCCATCGCCGCTGGAGGGTCGACGGAAGGGCAAGTTGCTGGCCGTTCACAATGGTGTTCCCTCCCCGAACGTCAACCGTATCGCCGGGGAGGCCTATCAGCCGCTTGATATAGGCGGTTTTTTGATCGACGGGCTTCTCTTCAGGAGGATAATGAAAGACGACGATGTCCTTCCGCTCCGGAACTGTCAAGCCGGGCAGGCGCGTCGAGGGCATCTGCACACCTGGTACATATACGTCCAAGAATGGAATCCCTACCGATCGCGGAGTGTGGGGGCCATAGTGTAGCTTGGACACGAGGATATAGTCTCCCGGGACGATGGTCTTGGCCATCGAAGGGGAGGGCACGACGAACGGCTGAAAGAAAAAGACGTGCAACGCCGTTGCGATGAGTGCCGCGAACAAAAGAGATTTCAGCCACTCCTTGGCAATTGATTTGCATTCAGCAATGTCCATCCGATTGTCGTATGTAGGTTTGGGCAGTGAGACGTGCACGCTTCCATCTTCAATCGGCGAACAACTCCTCCTCCACGTGTCAAGCCGGGCGATGTCGAATGGTTCTAAGGGGCTCGCGACGGCTTCCGCTCGGGGGCACGTCCCTTCAGTGTGGAGTCTTGCGGGCGCCTATCTTTTCGAGCAGCACAATTACACGCCTCTTGCGGCTTTGATACGTCTCCCTGTCCATGAAGACGAGGCTGAGCCCTGCTCCGAAGCCAAATCCACTTGCAAGTCCCCACCATGCGCCCTCGGGAAGGAGAAAAAAGCCAATCGTGCTCAGGCTCAGTAAGAGGAGGCCCGTGAGTAGAATGGAGATTGGTTTTTGAAGAGCGCTCGGCGTTCTCATGACATCGTATGGAGGAACTATGTAGATCAACATTAAAACGTTAAGTCATGGTCATTCTGAGCGACTGACGACCAGA
>CAYXAD010000136.1:0-9095 GCA_964462965.1 uncultured Salinivenus sp. | reverse complement strand
TTGCGCGCCAGGTTGACGGCCATCGGAATCATCATGGCCACCACGGGGGTGTTGTTGATGACCCCGGCCGTCGTGCCCGAGAGCCCGATGAGGGCTCCGTACTGCCGGTAGAAACTGCCCCGCGCCCACTTGACAATCCGGTTGCCGATGACCCGGAGCACCCCGGTGCGCCGGATGCCTTCGCTGAGGATAAACATGGCGAGCACGGTGATCGTCGCCGAGCTTGCAAAGCCGGACACTCCGTCGGCGGGCCCGACGTGCGTCCACGGTTCCAGCAGAATCACTGCCACCACGGCCCCGAGGGCGGTGATGTCGATGGGCAGCACCTCCGAGATGAAAAGCAACAGCACGACCGCGATGAGACCGAGCACTACGAGCATGTCGACCGTAAAGGCCGGGGCCGTCTGGGCGAGAATCGGTAGAGCAATCACGAATGAGTGAAGGGAGGCGATAGAGAAACGAATAGGTCTCCTATACGGGAAGATCGACCTGTATGGTGCCCGGGCACCAGAGGTTCAATCCCACGAACGAGTGGGAATTGCATAAATGCGTAGAGTTCCTATGAGGCTCCGCCCTCCCCTCCCGAAATAGCCAGCTCCGCACCGTGGGCCCCACAGTCAACCTTCGATCGTTTGAAGGAGACAAATCAATAAGTAGACCTTCTCCGTCGTAGGAAACGATCATTCTTACTCAACGCCCAAGGCCCTCTATGAAGCGGCTTGATCGCATTACAATGAATCCAGAGCGGATGGGGGAGACCCTGCATCCGCGGGACCCGCGTCACAGTGGGAACCCTTGTTGGTCTCATCGCAGTCGGGCACTCGACGGAAGACATCATAGAGGCCTATCCCTATCTTGAGGCCGAGGACGTAACGGCGGCCCTTCAGTACGCTGCGTGGCGATCAGAGGAGGTGGAACGCGTCTTCGTAGGTGAAGAATAGAGGGCTGGGCGGATGAAGCTCTCCTCTGTGATTTTGCATTGCATCAGGGGGGACGGCCTCACGATGCATCGTGAGGTCCTTCAAAAATTGCTTCCACCGATGCCTAGAGGCATACAAAGTAAACGCGATCGCGCCCCCACTGTCACACCGCCGTGCCCTCCCGAAACACCTGCTTCCGCAGGTAGGGCACGGCCAGGGTCAGGAGGCGCCCCATCATGAGCGTCGTGACGCCCCACCACACGCCCATGAGGCCCCACCCCATCGGGTTCACGAGGAGCAGCACCAGGGCCGCCGCGGCCGCCGTCCCGATCATGGCCTTGGCCAAGTACGCAAAAGCCTCGGCGCCCATGTAGATGCCGTCCCCCACGAAGACGAGTCCGTTGAGCGGCTGCAGCAGAGCCACGAACAGATAGATGTCGAGCAGCGCCGCAATCGTCTCGGGATCGTTGGTAAAGAAGTGGGGCAGGACGGGCCGCAGCAGGAAGAAACCGACGCCGAGCACAACGCCGATGCCCAGCCCCCACTGGAACAGGCGATTGGAGACCGCCCGGGCCGTCCCCGGAGCATCCGCCCCGAGGTGCTTGGACACGAGGGCCTGTGCCGCCACCGCCAGGGCGTCGACCACCAGGGCCATGAAGAGCCAGAGCTGGTGTGCCACCTGGTGCGCCGCCACCGCCGTCACCCCCACGCGCGTGGCCACCGCCGTCGCCAGCGTCATCGTGCCGACCAGCGAGGCCGTCCGGAGCAGCAGGTCGCGCCCGACCCGGAGGAAGGGAAGGAGCGAGCGAAGCTCGGGCAGCACGAGCTCGATGTCCAGTTCCTCACGTCGCGTCCGGAGGAGCAGCACGAGAAACGTGACGGCGCCGAGCCACTGTGCGATGGCCGTCGCCGCCGCGGCCCCGGCCAGCCCCCAGTCGAGGACGAAAATGAGAAGCGGGTCGAGGCTCACGTTGATGAGGTTGAACCCGATGGTCACCACCATTGGGGTGCGGGTGTCCTGATAGCCCCGAAAGGCCCCGTGGCTGGCCGTAATGAGGAGCACTGCCGGCCCCGCCAGTGCGCGGATGCGAAGGTACGCGAGCGCAGGCTCCATGAGCTCGCCGGTCGCCCCCATCACCCGAAGGATGGGCACGGCCAACAGCTGCAACGCCAGCAGAGCGACTGCCCCTGACAGCACCGCGAGCGTGAGAGCACGTACCACCACCCGGCCGGCCTCCTGTCGATTCCCTTTTCCGACGGCTCGCCCCACGCGCGGGGTGGTTCCGTACGCGAGGAAGTTGAAGATCACGAACGTCATCGAAAAGATCGACGCGTTCACGCCCAAGGCCCCGAGCGGCACCCGGCCCAGCTGTCCGACGAACGCAGTGTCGACCAAGGACACGAGCGGGTCGGCGGCGAGCCCGGCCAGGGCGGGCACGGCCAGCTCAAGAATGTCACGGTCGTGGGGGCTCGTGAGCGAAAGGCGCACCGGAAAGAGCTGTGACGATGTCGGACAAAAACCGCCTGTCCCCACGGACGACCGCGGCCGAGGATCCAACCCCCAGGCCTCCGCTGGTCCTCGCTTCTTGACGTGTTCGCCCAGAGTCGAGCGGAGGCGCTCTGCCTCACAGCCCCCTGCGGAGCGAATCCTATGCAACACCCGCCGTGGCCCCTCCGTTTCAGACGGCGGAAAAACGAAGAAGGCCCCGTGAAGTAAATCCCTGGACCCGAGTCATGGAATCCACCGACACGTCTCGCGATCCTCCCATCTCTTCCGCCCCCGAACGCCAGCCCGACGGAGCGTCGGCTTCTGCAGAGAGAATGACCTCCGTGGACACCTTCATCGTGCAGCAGCTCAAGAAGGCGCGACGGAAGGACGAGCGTCGCTTCCAGGAGATGATCGACGCCCTTCCGGAGGCCATCTACACCACGGACGCCGACGGCCACCTCACGTACTTCAATCCGGCCGCCGTCGAATTTTCGGGCCGTGAGCCGGAGCTGGGGTCCGACCGATGGTGCGTGACCTGGGCCCTCTACCACCCCGACGGCACGCCGATGCCACACCACGAATCCCCCATGGCCGTTGCGCTAAAGGAGGGACGCAGCATCCGCGGTGCGAAAGGCATTGCCGAGCGGCCCGACGGAGAACGCGTCTGGTTCGAGGCCTATCCCTCGCCGCTGCGCGACGACGACGGCAGGGTCGTCGGCGCCATCAACATGCTCGTCGACGTCACCGAGCGCAAGCGGACGGAACGATTGCAGGAGGAGCAGAACCGGCTGCTGGAGCTCATCGCCTCGGGCACCCCGCTGGAAGAGTGTCTCTCTGCCCTGTGCGAAGTCGTACCGGAGCTGAACTCGGGCACTCGAGCCAGCATTTTGCTCGCCGACGACGAGCGGGATCAGTTTACCAAGAACATTGCTCCGGATCTCGCATCCTCCTTTGGCGATGGGCTCGAAGGGGCACCGATTAACGACCTTATGATCGGCACGTGCGGGGAAGCCGTCTTTTCCGGCGAGCCGATTTCCTGCGAGGATGTTGCCAACGACGACAGGTGGTCGAACGAGTGGCGCGACTTGTGCGTCGCCCACGGCGTATTGGCCGGGTATTCCGTCCCCATTCGCAACGAGGACGGCGAGCCGCAGGGCTCGTTCATGCTCTGCTTCGACGAACCGCGGGCACCGAGCGAGTGGGAGCAACGGTTGGCCGACTTCGGCACCCGCGTCGCGAGCATTGCGCTGGAGCGCGACCGATCGAGACAGGCGCTGCGCGAGCGCGAGGAGCACTTGAGTGCGCTCGTCGAGACCACACCCGACTGCATCAAGGTCGTCGCCGAGGACGGCACCCTTCTTCAGATGAACCCCGCCGGACTGGAGATCGCAGACGCCGATTCGGCGTCGGACATGATTGGGAAGTGCATCTACGACTTTATCGCCCCCGAAGACCGCCAGCGATACCGCGAATTCAACGAGAGGATCTGTCGGGGGGAACGCGGAACCCTGGAGTTCGACGTCATCAACCTGGCGGGCACGCGCCGACACCTGGAATCGCATTCGGCTCCTCTGCAACTCTCCAACGGGGAGGTCGTCCAGGTGGCGCTGACGCGCGACGTCACCAAACGCAAACGGGACGAGGAGGCGCTGCGGAACTCTGAGAATCGCCTGCGCCTCGCCACGGACGCCGCCGAACTGGGCGTGTTCAAGTGGGACATTCCGAACGACCAGGTGACCTGGGAAAACGACCGGATGTACGAGATCTTTCGGCAAAACCCGGACGAGGAGCCCATCAATGCGGCCACGTTTTCGAACGAGGTGGTCCACCCCGACGACGCCGAGGCGTTCGAGACGGCCATCGACGACGCCCTGCAGACCGATCGGTTCCATTTCGTCGGCCGCTTCCGCCGCCGAGATGGAGAACTCCGCTGGATCGAGCTCACCGGCCAGATTCAACGGGGGCCCGACGGGACGCCGGTGCGGATGCCCGGGATTGCGGCCGACATCACCGAGCGCAAGGAGACCGAGGAAGCCCTCCGGGAACTGAACGAGACGCTCGAAGAGCGCGTCGAGCGGCGGACCGCGCAGGTGCGGGAGCTGACCTCGCGGCTGTCGATGGCAGAGCACAAAGAGCGGCGCCGCATCGCACAGGTGCTGCACGACGACCTTCAGCAGCGGCTCTACGGCATTCAACTCAAGATGTCCTCGCTCCGAAAGGACGTTCGCTCCAGAGAGCAAGACGCGGACGAGCAAGAATCGATTTCGAGGCAAATCGAAGGGCTCGAAGGGCGGATGGAGGAGGCCATTCAGTCTATGCGGGAGCTTTCGGTGAGCATGAGCCCCCCGGTGCTCAAGTCGGAGGGGCTGGCGGCATCGATCGAGTGGCTTCAGAGCCAGATGAAAGAACGGCACGGGCTGGACGTGGCCCTCTCGGCCGACCGCGAGTTCCGCATGGAGGAGAACGAAGACATGCGGGTCCTCCTGTTTCGGATCATAAGAGAGCTTCTCTTCAACGTGGTCAAGCACGCAGGCACCTCTCGGGCCACCGTCGAGCTGCGGGAGGCGGACGGGGATCTGATCGTTCGGGTGATCGATAGAGGAAAAGGCTTCGAGCCCGACGAGCTCGAAAAGGAAGGCCCCGAGGAAGCCTTCGGCCTCGCCGGGGCCAGGGATCGGATCCGCCCCTTCGGCGGGGAGCTACAGATCGAGTCTACGCCCGGAACAGGCACCTGCGTGACCGTGCGCGTCCCCCTGGCCTAAAGGCTCGAGGCGTCCTGGATCCCGGAAAGATGCACAGCACCTTTCGGCAATAGCTAACCAAGTTGCGAGGGACAATCGTTCTGCTCCCCTGACGGCCGCCCGCGGACCGCCGTCCGCCGTCTCGGTAAAAATAGCACGTAGGTCGCAACTTCCGTTAGGTATTAGAACGGGTCTACTCGTCCCCTTCCCTCCCTCCATTCGTTCCCCCTCCAGCCCGACTCGACGAAGTCATCGCAAAAATTCCGAGGGTTCCCCGTCTGAGAGAGGAAGATAATGATTCCATAACAACAGGTGACGGGATCTAAATGTAGGAATTCCCCTCCCGATCTCCCGGACCAACGGACGAACGTGGCGTGGAAAAACGACAGCTCGGGCTGGGCCCGACCATCCTCGTCGTCGACGATGAGGACGACCTGCTGAGTCTTCTCGAGTACAACCTCGAGCAGGAGGGCTTCGAAGTGGTGCTCGCACGGGATGGGGTCGAGGCCATCGAACAGACCCAGGAGCACGAGCCCGACCTCATCATCCTCGACATCATGATGCCGAAGATGAATGGCATTGAGGTCTGCGAACGCCTGCGCAAGGATGCCCACCTGCGGACCATTCCCATTATGATGCTCACGGCTCGGACCGAGGAAGAGGACCAGGTGGAAGGGCTCGACGTGGGGGCCGACATTTACCTCGGGAAGCCCGTGTCCGTCTCGGTCATCGTCAGCCAGGCCAAGGCCTTGCTCCGAAGCGTTCGGCGCTACGAGAGCCCGCCGGACCAGATCGAGATTCACGACCTCCGGGTCGACCGCGATCGGTACCTCGTCTATCAGTCCAATGGAGAGGACGAGACGGAGATGCGTCTCCCACGGAAGGAATTTGAGCTCCTCTTTTTCCTGGCCTCCCACCCGGGCAAGGTGTTCTCGCGGCAAGAAATTCTCGACGAGGTCTGGGGCCGGGACGTTTACGTCGTCGACCGAACCGTCGACGTCCACGTCCGCAAGATCCGGGAGAAAATTGGCAGTGAGTACATCGAAACCGTCAAGGGGGTTGGGTACAAGTTTAGGGAGTGAGTCGCCGTCTCCCCCGATTTGCCCTCTGCCCTCCCTAGCGGTTACATTCCGAAGAACTCGGCACCCTCCTCTCACTATTTTGTTGATCTGTCCCTCAGAGCACATGTTGTCTTCCTGTTTGCCACGCCTCCGTCTTCGGGCCGTGCCCCCCGGGCTCGCCCTCCTCTTCGGCATTGCCGTCGTCCTCGCGGGCTGCGGCGGGTCGGGAGATTCTTCTGAGGACGTCTCGGGCTCGGTAAGCATCGACGGCTCCAGCACCACCTATCCGCTCACGGAGGCCGTCGCGGAAGAATTCATGACCGAAAACCGAGGGGCTCGGGTGACCGTGGGCGTGAGCGGCACGGGCGGCGGCTTTTCCAAATTCCTGCGCGGAGAAACCGACATCAACGACGCCTCCCGCCCCATCTCCGAAGGGGAGCAGGAAAAGGCCGAGGAAAACGACATCGAGTACATCGAGCTTCCGGTGGCCTACGACGGCCTCGCAGTGACGGTCCACCCCGACAACGACTGGGTCGACTGCCTGACGGTCGAGGAGCTCCGCCGGATCTGGGAGCCCAACAGCTCCATCGAGCGGTGGAGCCAGGTCCGGGAGGAGTTTCCGGATCGCCCCATCCAACTGTTTGGTCCCGGCACGGCCAGCGGGACCTACGATTACTTTACCGAAGCCATCGTCGGCGAGGGCGGGGCCAGTCGATCCGACTTTACGGCCAGCGAGGACGACAACGTGCTGGTGCAGGGCATCTCGGGCACGCCCAACGCGCTCGGCTTCTTTGGACTGGCCTACTACGAAAACAACGCCGAGGACCTGAAGCTCATCGCCATCGACTCGGACGAGCAGAACCAGGGCGCCTCCTGCGTGGAACCGAGCGCCGAGACGATTCAGGATGGCTCGTACCGCCCCCTGTCGCGACCGCTCTTCATCTACGTGAACGCCGCCGCGGCCGACGACCCGACCGTCGAGGCGTTCGTCGAGTTTTACCTCGAGAACGCCAACGAACTGGCCTCCGACGTCGGCTACGTGGGGCTCTCGGAGGACGCCTATGAGCTGGCGCTGCAACGCTTCCAAAATCGCACCACGGGGACGCTCTTCGGGGCAGAGGACATGGACGTCGTCGGTGCACAGGTCGAGGAGGTGCTGCGGAACGCCACCGAGAGTGAACCGCCCGCCGACACGACCGATACCGAATAGCTTCCCCTCCGACACGTCCGCCGACAGCGCAGTACGCCCATGAGTATGGACCCGTCGACCGCCACGGCGCCCCCGAGCGAGGCCCCCGAGTCCTCGCCCGGCCCTGCCAGTGACCTCCGTCAGCAGGTTTACAACAGCCCAAAGGAGCGGGCCATTAAGTACGTCCTAGGTGCCTGCGCCCTCATTAGCGTCCTCACGACGCTGGGCATCGCGGCCGTCCTCATCATCGAGTCGATCCCCTTCTTCCAGGCCGTGTCGCTCGGGGAGTTCTTCACGAGTACGGAGTGGACGCCGCAGTTTACCGAGCAGCACTTTGGCATCTGGCCGTTGCTGAGCGGCACGCTGCTCGTGACGGTGATCTCAGCAATCGTCTCGCTCCCGATTGGGCTGGCCAGTGCCATCTTCATTGCCGAGTACGCCTCGGACTGGATGCGCAAAATCCTGAAGCCGGGCCTGGAACTGCTGGCGGGCGTGCCGACGGTCGTCTACGGCTACTTCGCTCTCACCTTCGTCACGCCGCTGCTCCAGTCCTTGATTCCAGGGCTGGAGGTCTATAATGCCCTCAGCGCAGGGATCGTCGTGGGCATCATGATTATTCCGATGGTGGCTTCCCTGAGCGAGGATGCCCTGCGGTCAGTGCCCAAAAGCCTGGCCCAGGCGGCCTACGCCCTCGGGGCGACAAAGATCGAAGTCGTCCTGCGCGTGAACGTGCCCGCGGCGCTCGGGGGCATCATGGCCAGCTTCATCCTGGCCGTTAGCCGGGCCATCGGCGAAACGATGATCGTCACGATGGCCGCGGGCTCCACGCCCGTGATGACGCTCGACCCGACGCAGTCGATCCAGACCATGACGGCCTTCATCGTACAGGTGAGCAAAGGCGATACGCCGCAGGGCACGATCGTGTACCAGAGCATCTTTGCGGTCGGCTTGGTCCTCTTCTTCGTCACCCTCGCCATGAACATCGGGGCCAACCGCATTACGAGACGCTTTCAGGAGCAGTACTAGGACGAGTTGACGAGTGGTGAGTCACGAGTGATGAGGCTCCCAATCGAACATTGAAGCATTCTGCCCCACCTGGGAGAAGGATCGGATCGTGAAAGAACGAACGGTTTGCCTTTTTAATCGCTAATCGTCGCACGAAGAACCACACCCGCCGACCTCGATGGAGTCTCCCTCCGACGATACGTTTCAACATCGCCGATCGCGGCGCGAGCGCTTCGGCATGATCCTGGCCGGCGTCTTCTTCCTGGCCACCATCTTCGGCATCGTCGTTCTTCTCACGTTGCTGGTGGACGTGGCCGTGGACGCGGCTCCCTGGCTGAACGCCCAGTTCCTCTCGGACCTGCCGTCGCGAAACCCCGAGGAGGCCGGCATCTTGCCCGCCATCGTCGGCTCACTGTGGCTGATGGGACTTACGGCCCTCATCTCTGTCCCCCTCGGCGTGGCCTCGGCCGTCTATCTCGAGGAATATGCCACACAGGGCTGGTTCCTGCGCCTCATCCAGGTGAACATTGCCAACCTCGCCGGGGTGCCCTCTGTGGTGTACGGCATTCTGGGGCTCGCCCTCTTCGTCCGCTTCGCGGCCCTGGGCCAAAGCCTTCTGGCCGGCGCTCTAACGCTGAGCCTCCTCATCCTCCCCATCATCATCATCAGCACACAGGAGGCGCTGCGGAG
>CAYXAD010000135.1:0-9202 GCA_964462965.1 uncultured Salinivenus sp. | reverse complement strand
CGAGCCAAAATCATCAACTCGTCCTGGGTCATGGTGTAACTGCCAAACACGACAGCATTGGCCCCAAGGAGCTCTCCCGTCTGGACAGCCGTCGACTGATCGACGACCTCTTCCTGTCGCTGGAGCTCCAGTTCGTCGAGGATCCACTGAATCCGTTCTCGCTCAATAACCTTCAGATCCACCCCTCCATTGAGGTAGTTGATCATCATCGAGGGCAATCCATTCGTGAGCCCCTCATACCGCTCTCGCTCAGCGATGGAGTTGTTTGTGAAGTCCATCACTGCAAGCGTCTGGAGACCATCTTGCCGACGAACTTTGTGACTTCCCCGCTTCTCCTTCTGGACCTCATAGTAGAGCTTCATGACCGCCGGAGGCTCGACGTCGGGATCCATATTGACGGCCGGAGGCTCCGTGGAAATCAGGCTCTCAATCGCAGACCGGGCCTTCCCTTCTCGTCCCTCAGCAATGTACGCTCGAGCCAGATACCGAAGGGCATCCTGTCGGAGCTCTACCTGGGCACTCTGATCATCGGCCACCCTCTGGAAGAGATCGATGGCCTCCCCATATTCTGCAAACTGGTATTTCTGCTTTGCATCCTCAAAAACCGACTGCTGAGCGACAGCCTGCTGTAGGAGCCCAACGGTTCCAAGGAGCATCCCCCCGAGAAGCACGAGCCCGATCCATCGGTGAAGTTGCTCTTGGGGGCACCAGCTTCGACCTGCTCTCTGATCCCTAATCATGATGTGTCACCTCGTTAAGCATGTGCATTTTGTCGAGCGCGAAAGTGGACGTGATCGTGAAGGACTTCGCTTCTCCTTCCGACTCCACCCCTGGGACGCAGTGATCCGCCCCGCGAGTACATTCCTCTTGGGGGCTCGCAAATATGGAGTGCCTCTAACGACTAGAAGAGAGCTGAGCTTATTCAGTCCTTCATTTGTAGAATACGAGAGTAGAAGGCGATACCGGACATGCAGTTTTGATTAAAGAGGGAAGCTTCCTGAACTGAAAATATGGGAAGAAAATGTAACGACCCGGAAGGGCAAGATTGTAACGCTTCACTCTAAATCAACAAAGAGCCGGTAGATCGACATTCAAGGGAGGCCCAACCCCTCCTCTGAGGGATATTCTCAAATTCCATCCGGCAATTTTGACGGTTCGATTCGCATCACAGCTGCATTACTCCATGGAAATGAACCTACGGCAGCCACGAGTCACGAGTCATGAGTTGACGAGGTATGAAGACCCCCAATCGAACCTCAAGGCATTCTGGGGCCCGCTGGAAATGGACCAACTCGTATGTGGAAACGGGCGCTGCTTGATTCCGGAGTCACCCACATCGGCCGTTTTCGTGTCCGACATTCTTCCTTCGAAGGCAGGACCGGACGAAGAGAGCAAGGCGACCTACATAGATCGCCAGACCTCAAGATCTTTGGGAGCCAATCAGCTCTCGCAACAGCAGGTGAACGACCGCTCTCGATGTCCGTCTTCCTCCGACGGGCAAGAATCTGCGGGACACCTCTTCTGAGGTGGAGAAAAGGCTATTCCTGCTCGACCTCAAACACGACCGCGTGCGTCGTCTCCGTAAAGGAGGGCTCTACCTGTACAGTATACGTGCTTCCAGAAATCTGTCGGCGCTGCTCTTCTTCTCCCCGCGTGATTCTTGCAATCCCCCCCGCCACCCTGTAGGCGCCGCGCGACTCCACCCGGAGCTCTATATTATGTTCACCGGGCGGAAGAGAAATGGGGTCAGTCGGTGTACTCCCCTGTTGCTCCCCATTGATCCATACAAACCCCCAGGGCCCCGCGGTATTTACGCTGATCTGCTGCTCGAAGTAACACGTGTGATGCTCCGACTCGCCTGCTCCCACAGTAATCGTCCGTTCCACCGAGCCGTGCGTCGGATGCCGGCAACCCACTTCGTGAGTTCCCTCCGATAGTTCAAACGGGCCCGTCCCCTCCTTTGGCTCTCCATCAATCACGACGGTTCCCTGAGGCTCTGCCCGAATCGTGACCGTAGCCGTGGCCGCCTGCTCGGTCGTTTCCTCGTCGGGAGCCTCCCCCGTCTGTTCGTTTGTTCCATCGGTCGTCGACGGAGACGTTGCCTGTTCCCCTTCAGTTTCGGTCTCCGCCCCGGCGTCCCCCTCGCTGTCGCCCGGCCCTGGCTCAGGAGGAGAGGGGTCCGTCGCCTCTGCAGTCGTGCGCACTTTTTCCGACCCGGTTTCGTCCGAGAGCTCTTTCTGTCTGAGCGTCAGATCACGGAGGACCACCTCCGCGCCAGCGTCTGCAGTAACCTGCGTGTCGAGGGGAGCATATCCGTCCTTGCGAATCTGCACGGGGAGCGCCCCTGCCCGAACTGTTTCGTCAATAACGGGCGTGGTCCCCACGGAATCTCCGGCGACGATCACCAGGGCCTCCGAGGGAGACGTGGTCAGCGTGAGTTCTGCTGCGGAGGGCTCTCCACGTAGTTGAGCGTACGCGAAGTATCCCCCAACTAGCAACAAGGCGACAGCGATGACCCCTCCCGCAATGGGCAACCAGGATTCAGTCTCCCCCTGCGGGCTTCCAGCCTCCGCCTCCTGTTCTTCAGGGGAGTCACCCGGGGGGGACGCAGGAGGCTCTTCCGACGGCGCGGTCGGAGGCCCCACTACAGTTTCACTCGTCGGATCGGCGAGGACGGTTTCATCGTCGGTGTCGGCCACAACCGTCTGCGTGCGATCGAGTGAGCTCTGATCCCCTTCAACTTCCCAGTCTGGCTGGGTAATCGTGGCGTCGACTTGCGTGTCAGCCTCGCGCAAGGCCTCAAGCATCTCTTCGGCACTCTGGTAGCGATCCTCCTGATCGGTCCGGATGGCGCCCATGATCCACTGGGCGAGCCCAGACGGAAGGTCAGAGGCAAACTGATCGGGAGGAGGAATCTCCCCCTCCACGACCTTTCGCATAATATCGAAGTCGGTGTCTCCCTCCTTAAACGGAAGACGGCCCACGAGCATCTCGTACGCCGTCATGCCAATAGAATAGAGGTCGCTCCGAGCATCGACGTCGTCAATGCTGGAAATCTGCTCGGGGGACATATACTTGAGGGTTCCCCCCTGTCCTCCCTGAGTAACCGTCTCCCCCGAATCGGGCTGGCGAAGCTTCGCAATCCCGAAGTCAGTCACCTTCACCGTCCCATCCTGCGTCAGCATGATGTTCTGCGGCTTGATGTCGCGGTGGATGACCCCGGCCGAGTGAGCGTCGTGGAACGCAAACAGGATCTGCTCGAGAAGGGGAATGGCCTGATCCAACAGCATGGGCTCCTTGCCCTGAAGCGGATCCTTGAGGGTTCCCCCCTCGACGTACTCCATGACGATGAGGAGCCCAATGTCGGTCTCTCGAAGGGCATGCACCCCAACGATGTGGGGACTGTCAATCCGAGCCAGGGCTTGGGCCTCCGACCGAAACCGATGCAGGAATGCCTCTTGATCCGCCTGGGACGGATTGATGCGCTTGATGGCCACGGTGCGGGAGAGATTCACGTCTTCGGCCTTATATACGACCCCCATGCCACCGCGCCCAATCACAGAGAGAAAGCGGTAGCCATCTATCTCTTCTCCGATGACGGCGTCATTCATAACACAGCACCTTCAGTTCCTTATGTAAGGCCGGTCCACTGGAGAACAACGAGTCTCCGCGATCGAGCCGTTTTCAATCGTCAGCCAAAAGTTCGGCCTTGTCGAGATCCCACGTGTCTGCCATTCGATCGACGTAGGCCTCGATGTAGGTCGGACGAAAGAGCTCACTTTCAAGCTGGCCCCACTCCTCGTGAAAGAGGGCCTGCCAGGTTTCGTCGAGCTTCTCGAGTTCCGATTCGTTGCCGCTGCCAAAGAAGTTGTTCATCATCCCCCCCTCTTCGGCCTCTTCAATGGCATCGATCGGATTGACCCGCTGCAGCAATTCTTTGCTCCCCGCCATCACGGCTTTCTTGTACCCAACGAGCATCGCCATATTGTGAGCGACCAGGCTGTTGACGGCTTCACTCAGATACCCCAGCCGTTCTTCCCGTTCTTCCAGAGACAGCGTGTCATCGAGAAGGTGTTCTCGGAGCTCCTGGGGATCGGCTTCATGCAAAAACTCGAGCCCCGGGGAATGCACAATCTTCTTGCCGGTGAATTCCCGCCAGAAGTGTGTGGGGATGCGAACGAGACGAAGGACCTCTTCCAGAAGCGTGTCCAACACCGAATCGATGGCGTCATCATCCGCCACAACTTTCTTCACTGAGGCCGATTCCTCGCTGTGTGGAGGGGTCCCATCCGTCGAACCATCCGCTAGCAGGGAAAGAATTTTCTCCACGGCCTCTTGATCGGCATTCCCCTCGCCAACCTGTTCGCGAATGGCCGAGGCAAATTCAGAATCGCGAGACTCCGAGGGGGCAAATTTATAGGTCTCCGACAATCCCTCGAGGGCCGCAGCCAACTGGCGGGCGTGTTGAGCAAACGGATTTTCCTCCTCGTCGACCTCCGCGTACGCAGTTTGCTCCGACGAGGGCATGAAGAGAGGAGCAAACTCTATTCGAAAATCGCCCACCTGAAAGATGTCTCCGCTGTCGAGGATATACGGCTCCGACTCCCCAACCCGCTCCCCGTCCACGTACGTGTTGTTTTTACTCTCACGGTCCAGGAGCAAATATTTCCCTTCGCGGGACTGGATTTCAGCGTGTTGCTTACTCACCTTCTGATCGGGAAGCGTCAAATCATTACTGCTCCCGCGCCCGATCGTAATTCGCCCCTGATCGAAGAGGTAATCGGCCGGATCGTCCGACTCTGCATCCTTCTTGGTGACTTGCAGTTTAATCGGCATGACTCTTTGAGCCCTACGTCGAGATCGTGATTGATCTGAAAATGTGAAGCCCCGCTGCACGTTTTCCATGGCAACAATTCCGCAGTGCGGGATTCTGGGCACTCACGGCGTGTGAAGATCCCTGAGGCAAACGTACAAAAAAGAAACGTCCAACGCATATGACGCCTTTTGGCCTTCATGATCCATCATAGTCTAACAATTGTCTCTCTCAATCGTCAAGATTTGTCCAAGGATCTTTTCTTTTGATACGCGAGAAGGTCCCCCCACCAATTTCTAAGCGACGCTTGCCCCGTACTCCTTTCCTCCGACACGCTCTGTTCATATTGGAAAACTTTGTGTGTCGGACGCTCGAAGGGTCGATAGAATTGCCATTGCCCTTTCAGAAGCGCATTATTTAGGGATGTAGTGCCGGCGTTCCGAATCAACTTTGTTTCCCGGTTATGGCCGATGACGACGCTTACTTGCTCGATTTCGAAAAACCACTCGTTGAGCTCGAAGACAAGCTCGCAGAGATGCGAGAGCTCAACCGAGAAACCAAGGACGACCTCTCCAACGAGATCAATGCGCTCGAGGAGCGAGTCGACCAGTTGCGGACCTCCATCTACCGCAATCTGACGCGGTGGCAGCGGGTGCAGATTGCCCGACATCCAAACCGCCCCTATACCCTCGATCACATCAACGCGCTCACGGAGGACTTCACGGAGCTGCATGGCGACCGAAAGTATGGGGACGATCGATCTGTGGTCGGCGGCCTAGCCCAGTTTTGCGGTAGCCGCTACGGATATCGGGATCGGACGGTCATGATTCTCGGCCATCAAAAGGGGCGCAACACCAAAGAGAGAAAATACCGCCGCTTTGGAATGCCCAATCCCGAAGGGTATCGGAAGGCAGAGCGGCTGATGAAGATGGCTGCCAAATTTGAAAAGCCCGTTGTCGCGCTTCTCGACACTCCCGGGGCTTACCCCGGAATGGAGGCGGAAGAGCGAGGGCAGGCCGAAGCCATCGCGAGGAACCTCTTCGAAATGGCCCGCCTCCGGGTCCCCATCGTGGTGATCGTCATCGGGGAAGGGGCGTCGGGCGGCGCTCTCGGCATTGGGGTGGGCGATCGCATCCTGATGCTCGAAAATGCCTGGTACTCCGTCATTGCCCCGGAGAGCTGCTCCCAAATCCTCTGGCGCTCCTGGGAACACAAGGAAGATGCTGCCCAGGCCCTCAAGCTCACGGCGCCCGACCTGACGGAGGTCGGCATCGTGGACGAGATCATTCCCGAACCCGTTGGCGGCGCTCACCGAAATCCGGAGGCGACCTATGAAGCCGTGGGAACCGCCCTCGGAAATTCGCTTCGAGAGCTTGAATCGATCGACATTCCGTCCCTCCTCGACCAACGCCTCGAAAAGTTCGACTCCCTCGGTTCCTACGAAACCGCGTCTCCCATGACCCCGGCGGCCCACGAGTAAGCGGCCGGGGCGCTGCTGTGCCTCTGACGTCCCCCATATGTCATATACCTATCCCTATCAGCACCGCGTTCGCTATCGGGAATGCGACCCCATGGGCGTGGTCTATCACACTCACTATCTCGACTATTTCGAGGCCGGACGCACAGAAGCGCTGCGCGACCTGGGCGTGCGCTACCGGGACCTCGAAGACAACGGCATCATTATGCCGGTCGTAGAGGCCCGGGTCCGCTACCGAGGGCCTGCCCACTACGACGAGATGCTCGTGATAGAGGTCTCTTTCGAAGAGATGCCTACGGTTCGCGTGCCGATTGAGTACACGGTCCATCGCAAGGGAGACACAGAAACGCTTGCCACGGGCCACACGACGCTTTGCTTCATGAATGCCGAGCGGCGTCGCCCGATGGCCCCACCGGATGCCATTCATTCTGCCTTTGCGGACGTACTCGGCGAATGACGTTCCGCGTCTACGGATTCCACGTTCACTGTCTGACTGCTTCTTTTCGTGTCTACGCTTCTCTTCCGCGAGCAGTACCTCGACTACAACTTCGGGCCCGAGCATCCCTTCAGTCCCATTCGCCAGGAGATGGTCATCGACCTGCTTCAGGCCCTCGGGCGTCCCATCGATTCTGTCGAGCCGCCCCTCGCAACGAAGGACGACGTGCTGCGCGTTCACGCCGAAGAGTTCGTCGACAAGGTAGAGACCGCCTCAGAGGGCACCCCGCCCTCGAATGCCCGCCGCTACGGCCTCGACACGGGAGACGTCCCGGTCTTTGAAGGCATGGATGCGGCCACGCGAAGCCTCGTCGGAGGCACCCTTCACGGGGCCCACCTGATTGCTGAAGAAACTGCTACCCGGGTGCTACAGGTGGGGGGCGGCCTTCACCACGCACATCGCGATCGCGCCTCGGGGTTCTGCGTCTACAACGACCTCTCCGTGGCCATCGACTACCTGCGCAACCGAGGCTTGCGCGTCGCGTACGTTGATATCGACGTCCACCACGGGGACGGCGTCCAGTTTTTGCATTACGACGACCCGGACGTGCTGACCGTCAACCTCCACGAAACCGGACGGGCCCTCTTTCCGGGGACCGGTGACGTCGAAGAGATCGGGGAGGAGGCGGGAGAGGGAGCGGCCGTGAACGTGCCCCTGGAGCCCTTTACGGAATCGGAGAGCTACCTCGATGCCTTTGAGCGAGTGGTTCCGTACGCCCTGGAGCATTTTGTCCCCGACGTCCTCGTGGCCCAGTGCGGCGCGGACGCTCATTTCAGTGACCCCCTGGCCCATCTCCTTCTGACGAGTCAGACGTACGAGACCCTGTTCCGAACCCTTCTCGACCTCGCAGACGAGCATACACAAGGCCGCTGCCTCTTCACGCTCGGCGGGGGCTACCGGCTCGATGCCGTCGCCCGGATCTGGACCCTCCTGGCCCTGCTCGTCCAGGACCTCGAGCTTCCGGATGAAATTCCGAGTGACTGGCGAGAACGGTGGCAGTCTCGCCTCGACGAGCCCCTTACGCCGACGCTCCACGACCCGAAAAAGACGTTCGACGTGTCCCGTCACTCGGCCATCGAGAAGCGCAACCGACAAACCAGCAAGCAAGTGCTGGAAGTTCTTGCTCCCCACTGGTACTGAGTCCGGCCTACCTCCAGCTCGTCTCTTCGCCTCGGCCGTTTCGCTCTTGCTCTTCTCCCTCAACTTCCTCGATCAGCTCCACTCGAACCTGGACGACCCCTTCCTGCAACATTCCCAGCTTCTGCGCCGCAGCCCTCGAAAGGTCAATGATACGCCCCTCTCGGAAGGGGCCTCGGTCGTTGATGCGCACCTCCACAGAGGGGGTGCTTTCGCCATCCAGACGCGTGACCCGCACACGAGTCCCGAAGGGAAGATGTGGATGAGCAGCCGTCAACGCCTCCGGATCATACACCTCGCCGCTGGCGGTCGTCCGCCCTTCAAACTTATCTGCGTAGTAGCTGGCTTTGCCCCGCTCATCCTCCAGCGTCCCGTCGACACTCTGTCCACTTGCAAGACAGGCCGTTAGTACCATACTTAGAAGAACGAGCTGCCCACATTCCAGGAGGAATCTGTGCCCTCCCAGAGCATCTATTGACATCATGGTTTTCTTCGTTGCAGGAAGTCACCAAGAAAGAACTGCCGTCTCAAGGACCCGCTGAGAATTGGGAGAGGACATCGACCCTCTTTTCGTCGACTGCCTTCTCTTCACGTTCCTACCCATAGCATAGTTGTGAGGTCCTTCCGGCTCCGGCTTCTCCAGATCACCCTCCGGTGCTAAACGTCTCGGTTTCCCATGACTCTGTACGAAGGCCTCGTTCGTCTCGACTTCCTGGTGACCCTCGGCCTTTTGGGGATCGCGCCTCTGGTCCTCCTTCTTCTCTCGATTGCACAGCCGCCCGTGCGCACCCGGCTCCTGGTGTACTGGCGAGCGGCCGCCCTGCTCATTATCACCATTTATCTCTGGATTGGAGAGGCGGGAATGGGCTTCGTGACCGGAATCACGGCCCGCGCCCTCATTCCGCTGGCGTTGTGGCGGGGGGATGCGTTCCAGGTGCTCCGCGATCAGCCCGTTCCGGTGAGCCGAGGACTCCGGGCTTCCCTGTTTCGCTACTGGCGGGCCGCCACCATTTTCTACAGTGTGGTGGCGCTCATGTACATGCTGCCTCTCCTCTCCTGTGTGGAAAACGAGGGGGGCGCCCTGTGCCAGCCGTGGTATAATCTGTCGCAGCCCGTCGCCGTGTGGCTGCATCCGAACGTCGAGCCCATTTGGCTGGCCCGGTACGGCTGGGTGGCCCTCGGGGTCTACGCTGCCTATTTGCTGTCCACGGCGGTGCGCCTGCAGCGAGACCTGATGAAGCGGCGGACGCAATAGAAAACCCAGGTTGCGAGGCACAAC
>CAYXAD010000134.1:0-9233 GCA_964462965.1 uncultured Salinivenus sp. | reverse complement strand
CCGGGTCGTGGTGACCGGTGAGCGCTGCTGGCAGTACGCGCGGCGCCTGGGCGTGTCCCCGGAGCACATTGTGCGCGGGCTCTACGGTGTCGACGTAACGGGGCTCCGTCCCCATTGGGAGCGGCGACGGGCGGACAACTGGCCCAAGCGTTTTCTGTTCGTGGGCCGGTTTACCGACGAGAAGGCCATCGACGTGTTGGTAGAGGGGTACGCCCAGTACCGGACTCGGGTAAAAGATCCCTGGCCGCTCGTCTGCTGTGGCAAGGGGCCGATGGCCGAACGGCTGGACCGGCAGCCGGGCATCCACAACCGGGGGTTCGTGCAGCCCGACGACATGGACGAGGTATGGGAAGGGGCCGGAGCGTTCGTTCTGCCCAGCCGCTTCGATCCCTGGCCGTTGGCCCTCGTCGAGGCGGCGGCGTCGGGGCTCCCGATCGTCTGCTCGGACGCCTGTGGGTCGGCCGTCGAGATCGTGCGTAATGGATATAACGGACTGCAGGTGCCGGACGAGGATGCCGAGGCCTTGGGCCATGCGTTCGGGCGGATTCACGGCCACTACGACGTACTGCCCCAGTGGGGACGACGGGCTCAACGATTTGCGGCGCCTCACTCCGCGGAGCGATGGGCCGAGCGGTGGTCGCAGATGGTTCGAGACGTGACTGCGACGTAACTCGGTTGCAAGCACCAAGAACAGTCCCGGGGTTTAATGCGCTATTGGCATCTCCTACTCGGAACGGTTTTAATTTATCTCACCGCCCACGTAAAACTGGGTGTGCCGGGACCGGTGGCGAGTCTCGGGCGCTGGGTTTTCCTCGCCGGAACGGCGTCGGTGAGTGTGTGGCTCCTTGCGTTTTCGCGTCGGGTGAGTCCCTTCCCGAGGCGCACAGGAGGGGTGGGGACGGCTCTTCTTGCTTTCTACGTCGTGGCGTTCAGCACGGCCCTCGCTGGGTTTCAGGTACGGCTATCCCTACTCAAATGGGTTCTGCTCACGATTCAGCTGTTCGTCTTTGTGTACGCGGCCAACCGGCTGGTCTCCGTGCGCCAGTGGTGCTGGTTGGTGGGGGGGCTCTTCTTTCTCTTCGCGGTCCCCACACTCCTCACCTTTATTGGGGCCGTTACGGGGTATTCGCCCTTCGTCGGGGTTTTTGGGTTTTATCATCAAGGGAGACTTGCGGTCTTGGGAAACCCGAACTCGGTTGGTATGGTGGCCCTCGCGAGCGGACTCACGGCCCTTTGGGTTCAGGGGGTGCCTCCGGTCACTGAGCGGTGGATGCGGCGGGTGGTTCCTCTCGGAGTGCTTATCGCTTCTCTCCTCGTAGTACTTTGGACCGGATCACGCTCTTCCCTGGGGGGCTTCGTAGCGGGGGGGTTGATCTGGGCAGTTGCTACGGGCAAGGGGAAAAGGAGCATCGGGCTGGGGATAATGGGGGGGCTCGTTCTGTGGATCTGGAGCCTCGATCTCTCGGCGCTGGACAGCCTCGGGGTGATCGTGGAGCGTCTTCAGGGGGGGACCCTCCTGGATACGCGTGAGAGCGTATGGGAGGCCAGCCTCCGCAACTGGAAGGAGTATCCCTGGTTTGGCCACGGATACGGTGTCACGGAAGGGGGGTACGACTTGGAAGGATTGACTGGATCCGTGGGATCTGTCCGAGACGGGTCCGGGTACTTCGGGGTGCTGGAATCGATTGGTGTTATTGGATTGGGAGGACTGCTCGTGCTTTATGCCGTCGTCGGCCGAAACCTGTGGCGCCTCTGGCGACTGACGGTCGAGTACGCAGACGTGCGCAAAACTCCTGCGTGGATCCTCGCCATGTTGGGGGGGAGTCTTTTCTTCGGGTTTGCGGTCAACGCAGCGGGAGAGCCCTGGCTCGTAGGGCCGGGTTCGTTTCCCCACCTCGTCTTTTGGTGCGCCCTGGGATTCCATGTGGCAGGAACGGTTCAGGTTCGATCGAGTCTTGTGAAGAGATCCGGGCGACGAACCCCTGTGGCGTCTCCCGTTTCTTCCCCTATGCCGCCATCACGTCGCGGATGAACCTAAGATGGAGGTTCAGTTCTTTACATTAGCGCCAAGTCCTCATCTCGTAGGGGTGCTGGATGAACTGCATCGAAGACCGTCTATCGATCTCCAGGTCGTCTACGAGCGAAAATGGCTCGATGAGCGCTCGTGGGGCCTTCATTCCGGAGAGGCTCCGCATACCTACCTTAGGAGCTGGGACGTGACCGGCTACGGTCAGCACGTGTCTCCCAGACTGCATTCAGTGATGCAGGGAGCGGCGCCGGATTTGGTCGTCGTGAACACCTCCTACGTGTCTCCAAACACGTACGCACTCATTTGCTTATTGCGACGTCGGGACATTCCGTTCGTCTTTTGGGCCGAGCGGGTCTCACGATTGTCTCCTCCTCCTGTAAAATGGACGCGCGCACCGTTCCTGCGGTGGATTTTGCGGCGGGCAGCGGGATTCGTGGGCCCTACGCGGGCCACGGTTCAATTCTACCGATCCACGTTTGGGTACGAGGGACCAGCTACGTGGGTGCCATATCATCGGGACCTTAGCTCCTTTCTTGAATTGTCGCCGGCAACGGATCCGGACGGGCGGGTCTGTTTTCTAGTTCTCGGCAGCCTCACGTATGGCAAGGGGATCGATACCGTTTTGCGTGCGATGGCCGACGTAGAGCGTCCAGCCGAGGTGCTCATTGTGGGAAACGGGCCGAAACGGGAGTCCCTGGAGCAGATGGCAGAGGTCCGATGTTCCAATCACAGCGTTCGATTTTTGGGGGGCGTGTCGTACGACCGCGTGCCCACTCTTATGCAAGACGCGGAGGTACTGCTGTTTCCCTCCCGGCACGATGGGTTCGGTATGGTCACTATGGAAGCGCTCGCGGCCGGTCGTCCCGTGGTGGCCAGCCGGGCCGTCATGTCAGCTCGGCAGTATATTCGTCCTGGGAAAAACGGATGGCTCTTACCGGTGGAGGATTCATCTGCGTGGAGCGATCGAATCGAATCAATCCTGGACGCACGTGAACGACTATCCCAATGGGGGAACACCGCCCGTGAAATGGTTTGCACGGATTACAATGTGGAGAACGATGTATCTCGACTGATTCAGTTTCTTGGAGGACTTCAGCCTGGGAAAGCCTCGACGACCAAGGACGATGTCCAGTGACAGATGAATACCGACGGTCCATGCACGTAGTGTTTACCATTTCAAGTCTGGACCGAGAGGCCGGGGGCACATCGTCCGCTGTGGCAGCGATGGGGCGGCACCTTGCCGAGCAGGGATGTAGCGTGTCGGTGGTAAGCTTTGAAAGCGACCAGCCCCTTCTCGAAGAAACCAACTCGGAAGAGAAATCGCCTGCAGTCACGCTCGTCCGGCGTCATGCATCCCCGTGGAAGGTGTGCCAGAACCTAACTCGCTTCGACGAAGCCCTCCGGGAAGAGGTGCGGAGCGGGGAGAGATTCGTCGTCCACGACAATGGGATCTGGCTCCCCGTGAACCATCGGGTGGCAAAGACAACCCGCTCTTTGAACTGTCGTCGAGTTGTTAGTCCACACGGCATGCTGGAACCCTGGTCGCTCGGGCAGAGGGTTTGGAAGAAACGAGTCGCGTGGTGGCTATATCAGAAGCGTGACCTTCAGGGGGCCGACGTAGTTGTCGCGACGTCTAAACAGGAGGCCCGGAATATTCGGACTCTCGGTGTAGATCGTCCCATTGCGATTGTCCCGAACGGAGTTGACCTTCCCGATACGCTTCCTTCCAGAGATGTAGAGGCGCTCGAAGACGAGGACCGTGAACAGCGACGACTCCTGTTTCTCTCGCGTATTCACAAGAAGAAGGGGCTCTTGAACCTCGTCGAGGCCTGGAGTCGGCTCCGTCCGAAGGGGTGGACGGTAACGATTGCAGGACCCGACGAAAATGAGCACGAGAAGGAGGTCCGCCAGCTTATTTTGGACCACGGAATGGAAGACGATTTCGTGTTCACCGGGCCCGTACAAGGACGGGAGAAGTGGAAGTTGTACCGGAGTGCTGATCTATTTGTGCTTCCTACCCATAGTGAGAATTTTGGTATTGTGGTGGCTGAAGCACTGGCATCCGAGGTTCCCGTGATCACGACACGGGGGGCACCGTGGCGCGACCTCGTCGATCACGATTGCGGGTGGTGGGTAGATGTCGGGGTGGATCCACTCGTGGAGGCCCTGGACGAGGCTTTGCATATGTCCATTGCGGACCGTGAGAGTATGGGGCGGCGGGGGCGCGAACTGGTTGAGCAGAAGTATACGTGGCCGCGGGTGGCGGAGGCGCTTGGAGCAACCTACGCGTGGGTGCTGGGGGAGCGGGGACGACCGGAGTGCGTTTTCATGTCGTGACACTCAAAAGCACTCTTTGACACCAACTTCTCATCGCGGAAGAAAGACGATGAGAAAGACAACCGATGTTCATTTTTCGCGTGAGAGACAATGAGACCGAATGCATCCTCTGAAACAGAAAACGCACCGGAGTCGGACCTCAATATCAAAGACAATCGGGAGGCGCAGAAGTATGACGTAGGGGATCTCGTGCGCCGCCTGCTCTGGATGATTGGGCGGTACGCGTTCCGGTGGAGCCCACGCACCGCATTTGGCTGGCGACGGTTTGTCCTTCGGCTCTTTGGAGCAGAGGTCGGAAAGGAGGTCCACATCTACAATACAGCTACGATCTACTACCCCTGGAATCTTCGGATCGGCGACTGGAGTTCAATTGGGGAAGGAGCATTGATCTACAATTTGGGACCGGTGACGATTGGGGGGCAGGTGACGATCTCGCAGCGATCTCACCTCTGTGCCGGGACGCACGATCACACGGATCCGGCCATGCCCCTCCAAAAGCCGCCCATCACCATCAAAAATCAGGCCTGGGTCTGCGCAGACGCGTTCGTGGGTCCTGGAGTTACAGTGGGAGAAGGAGCCGTAGTAGGCGCGCGTGCTGTGGCTGTGGGCGACGTCGAAGACTGGACCGTAGTGGGGGGGAATCCCGCACGTACGATCAAAGAGCGAACACTTCGCTCCTCATAGCTCCGGTCCAAGTTTATGACCCCTTCAATTACCGTCCTTCTTGCTGCTAAAAATGAAGAAGCAAACCTTCCTCGCTGTCTGAGTGCCCTCGATCCGGCGGAACGGGTCGTAGTTCTCGACTCCCACAGTACCGACGCAACCCCCGAAATTGCTCGCGAGCATGGCGCCGAGATTGTTCAATTCGACTACGATGGTGGATACCCCAAAAAGCGTCAATGGGCTCTCAACACCCTTGCCGTCGACACCGACTGGGTGTTTCTCCTTGATGCCGATGAGGTGGTTCCGGATGAGCTCTGGAAGGAAATTGAAGGGACCCTCTCGGCCCCGGATCCCGAGGATGCGTACCTCATCACGAAGGGATTTCACTTTCTTGGACGAGAGTTTCGGTTCGGGGGGTTTTCCCACGAAGCCGTTCTTCTGTTTCGTACAGGGCATGCCCGCTTCGAACGATTAATTGATGATCCGAGCGGGCTCGACATGGAGGTGCACGAGCGCCTTATCGTCGACGGAACGGTCGGCTCACTTGGTACACCGCTGATCCACGAAGACTTTAAAGGTCTTGAGGCGTATATCGACCGACACAATCGGTACTCTACGTGGGAGGCACACCTGCGGCGCGCATATCTACAGGCCAATACCTACGGAGAGGACTCAGTTGATGCAAACCCATTTGGAAACGCGCAGGAGCGGCGTCGCTTCCTGAAAAAAATTGCCATCCAGGTTCCATTTGAGCCCCTCCTCTGGTTCCTGTATCACTATATCTTCCGGCTGGGATTTCTTGAGGGACGTCCGGGCCTTGTTGCCAGCCAAATTCGCCGGCACTACATCGCTTCCGTTCGGGCCAAGATGTATGAGTTGCGTCAGAACGAGTAGTTTACCACAGCCTCGGTTCGGGTGTGGGGCGCCTGGTCAGTTCCAGACACCTCACTCGTATTCCCGTCCGTGGTTTTTCTACGTGTGATTCCTTCGAGCCTACTTGAAGATGGGCATGCGAGGGGGCCGCTCTCGTTCGATATGGAGGTGGACGAGCGTATGGGTGTTTCCTAACGACAGCATATCCATTGAACACGGGGGGGAGTAGCCCAAACTCAATTCGTGGAGGGAAGATGCCCCGACAGTGATTTTAGGGAAACACATTGGGGACGCATGTGGGGGCAACTCCATGAGAACACCCCTACTCCCCGTTCCTTTATTCCAGTTGCAGTGAGAGGTCTTCACTCTTTCGCTGTTGCGGAGCGTTGTCCTGGAGATGAACGGGAGTTTAACGCTCAAACAAAAGACTGGCACAGTTTCTGAGGTTGATAGAAAAACCAGAAAACGTATTCACTTCGTCAGGGGGGACCTAATTTCAGGGATATCCGCTTTCTGTCGGGCTTTTAATCCACTGGCTACCCGAATCGTCATACTTCCATGGTTCGTCCATTTCATTCGTTGTTCGTTCTGGTCCTCTGTTTGTTTGCGTGCGTAACATTCGGGGTGGATGCGCAGGCCCAATCCGAGGGTCAAGTTTCTGCTGTAACCTGGGCAGGGAATGACACGCCAGAGTCTGCGGAGCTTTTAACGCCGATGAGAAGCGTGTCGCAACCGCCTAAACTAAACCAGTCTAGAGGTCAAAATGCGGCGCAATTCCTCAATGACCAGCCAGCAGGCCGGCGGTATTTGCTTCTGACTCAAGTGGGCAACTACATCGCGCAAGACGGGTGGGTCTCCTACCGAGATAATCCGCACGACCGCACGGAGGCCACAACGCTTACCGAAAATATCTCCGGTGAGAACCGCACATCCATTGCGGTAAAACCGATGCCCTACGGCCTGTCGGATGGACATGAACTCATTATTCAAACCGGCGACCCGTCAAATCCTCCACTTGAGAGGCTTTCCAGCAGTCGGACCGGGGACGGGCGAAAATACGAGGGGGCCATTTTTGCCTACGTTGATGGCGAAGTAAGTAGTGGTGACACGACGATCCCGATACATGACGGAAATGGCAATTCCGTTACGGTTACAGCCTCTTCCGGGGATCGGATCCTCAGTGACTTTCAGGGTTTGTGGCCTGATCATGCGCGGGAGGAAATCCGCAAGAGGCTTGGCGAGTTTATGAGAGGGTTCGTAAACGAGGGGGGGGAACTCGATGGAATTACTTTGGACACGGAGCTTGGTATTCCTGCAACTAAGGGAATTAAGCATGATCCGCGTTGGGGAGATGCTACTGAAGGAATAAATGGCGTTTCCTTCAAAGAGCGCCTAGCTCCTGTCACAATTGACGAGGTGATGAACGCTAGGGGAGGCTCATCGCCGCGTGAGAAGTGGAGCAAAGTTGTAGATCACCGAGTTAAAGAGCACAATCTCAATGACGCAGTATTCGAGGAGGTTAAAAATGACTATCCAGATATTTTTGCAACGGACTGGAATCATAGTGGAATTTCAGAGACGAATAAGTTCCCGAACCTAGATTCAAAACCAATATGGCATCCATCTAAGTTTGGTACGCACGCGAATTATGGGTTGTACGCTTCAATAAGGAATCTTTCGCGGGACAAACTTGGGGCATTCCTCGACAATCCCCTCCCCTACTCGTATGGTGATAGTCCGTTTGCAACAGTTCGCTGGCAGACAAAGTTTGCTCGCACGATGTACCGTGAGAATGAAGGCAAGGTGCAGCCGTGGATCACTTATGAGAGCCTGAGTGATGGATTTTATTTTCTGACGGTTGATGGTACGCCGTATTACGAAGAATACCTGCGGCATGTAGCTCTCCATACAGACTCCGAAACTCCGCTCTTATACTTCAATCCACATGGTGACGATGCAGCATCGGACCAGCAAGACCTTAATGTAAACAGCGTGTTTGCGGAGGTTAACGATGTATTGGATGGACAGTCTTTCACTCTGCACACGACAGGCGAAATCGATTGGCAATCGGAGGCGGTCGTCACGGCGGTCGATCTTCCAACCAAGCGACTCTGGCGCGTGACCGTTAAGCGAGTGGACCCACACGACGACCGTTCGGTCACAGTAAACGTATCGAATGGCGACAGTTTTAAGGTTTCCGGTGAAGAGGTGGGCGCATGGTACGAATCCGATCTGAATGAGGACTTGACCTTCAGTTACACCCATCCTCCTGTCGAAAACCTGTATCCATCGGAAGATTTTCAGGGGCTTGGGACTGGAATGTGGACGGGTCCACCTGCCCCTGATCTTATGATCACGCGTAGTGTCTCGGATTCCAAGGGAGGAAGTCAGGCGATTCATGTCGAGCAGGCATGTTGTGACTACCAGATGCCCGATTTGCTGAGTCCAGAGGTGCCAGTGGCCCCCAACTCCAATTACGTGTTTAGCTTTTGGGCAACAGGTGGAGCCAATGTTGAAGTTGTGAAATCATCGACGGGAGGCAGGATGGGTAGAGAGGATCTAACCAGTGATGTGTACAAAAATGGGTGGGGACGACACCGGCTGACGTTTGAAACTGGAGACAACACGTCAGGCATGAGAGTCAAGTTTTCAGGGGCGTTTCCCGACTTTCGTATTGCCCGGCCAATGTTGAATAAGAATAAAAATATGGCTCCATATATGGCCCCGGACGAACAAGCAGGCACGACCCAGTCCATTCCTCTTCAAGAAGGCTGGAATCTCGCCTCGACATTCGTCCAGCCATCCGATTCGGACTTGGAGGCAGTACTGGGCGATGCGGTCTCTACAATTGCCCAGGTGGAAAATGAAAGTGGGCAATTGTTTGACCCGAGCGATGGAACCAACGGGATTGGCACGTGGAATGTGAGCGAGGCCTATAAAATCTACGCAGAGGAGCCAACCTCCTTCGTCGTGGAGGGCACCGCGCTCAACTCCGCAGAGGTGTCGCTCGACGAAGGATGGAACTGGCTCCCGTATCTGGACGACACGAGCGTCGCGATCGACCAGGCCCTGGAGCCCATTCAGAACGATCTCGTGATGGTAAAGGACGAGGTGGGCCGCGTATACCGCCCGGCCCAAAACACCGACCAGATCGGGACTTTGGAGCCCGGCACTGCATACAAGATCCTGCTTGAGTCCCCGGTCACCCTGACCTATCCCCTCGAATAGACTGGTCGGTCGTCCTTCGGAGGGCCGTTTGACGGTTTGTCTCTCATCGGGTCTCTAAAGGAGGGAGGTCCGCCTCTGTGTTGTCACGTTCCACCAGTCCTTC
>CAYXAD010000133.1:0-9258 GCA_964462965.1 uncultured Salinivenus sp. | reverse complement strand
ATCGAGCCCCCGAGGCGGCTGGCTCGAACGGGGAGGTGGCCCTGGAAGAAGGGAGGTAGGCTGCGGGGAAGGCCTTTCTTGAGGAAGAGCTTAGGCTCTGCGCTGCAGCCACACCGTTAGGATGTCGTCCTGAAACTCGTCCGTGGCGCTACGCTCCAAGGCTTTTTCGAGAAGCGTCTCAATGGGGTTCTCCGTGTCGTAGGCCTCATATGCAATCTCCTGAACGCCTTCTTCGCCCAGCATGCGGCCCTTGGTTGTCTGCTGTTCCATGAGCCCATCTGTGTATGCCAGGAATGCAGTTCCAGGCTCGAGGTCGAGGGGGACGTCTGAGAACGACGCGTCTTCTTCCAGGCCCAAGATGAGGTCGCTATGTTCGGCGATCCGAGGGCCCTCCGACGTCATGAGCACCGGTCGGCAGTGCCCTGCATTGGCGTAGGTGAGGGTGTGAGAGTCGGTATTCCAGTGCATGAGGAGAAAGGAAGCGAAGGTATCCTCCAGCACCTCGTCATCGAGAAGCATCTCATTGATGTGCGACATCACAGTGGCCGGAGAGGTTGACTCTTCCAGCAAGGTGTGGAGAGTTCCCCGGACGTAGCTGAGGAAACTGAAGGCATAAAACTTGGCCCGGAGCCCCTTGCCCATCACATCGCCGAGGGTCAAGAAGTAGTTTCCGTCCCCAGTTTCGGTCCAATCGAAGAGGTCCCCTCCCCCTTGTTCTCGGGCTTCGGTATGGAACTGAAGGGCGTACTCCTCAACCTCGGGGAGCTGGTCGGGGAGGAGACGATTGGAGAAATCTCGTCCAATTTCCGCGTCCAGTTGTGTTTGAAACATCTCCACCCGCTCCAGGAGCCGCTCGACGCGGGAGAGCAGCTGCTCCATGTCGAACGGTTTCGTGATGTAGTCGTCCACCCCGGTTCGTTCTCCTTCTCGGCGAGCCGGTTCGTCAGCACGAGCGGTGAGAAAGATGAACGGAATTACCCTGGTGTTTTTATCGGCCTGGAGGGCCGACTGGAGGGCAAACCCATCCATCTTGGGCATCATAATGTCCGAAATGATGAGGTCGGGGATGACCTCTTCGATCTGGTCGAGGGCCTCTTCACCATTCGTGGCGGTGTAGACCTCGTATTGCTTGCCGAGCCGATACTTGAGCAGTTCACGAACCGTGCTATCGTCTTCGACAATTAAAATAACATGCTCAGCCATGGCTCATGATCGGCAGGGATGAAAAATTCGAAGCGCTGACGTCCCGCCTCGGTCGATGAGTACGAAAGGGAGTCGGTACAGGCATTAATGATGCGGAGTCCCATTCCCCGTTCGGGGAGGGCGTCAGGCTCACCTTCTGACATAGAGAGATGCTGCGTGGGGAGGTGACCATCCAGGTCAAATCCCTCGGAGTTGTCTATTACTGCACAAGAAACGTGCCGGTCCTCAGAGGTGAGCTGGATTTTGATCGTAGGCTCTCGATCAGAAAAATCACCGTGCTGAAGGAGGTTGGCAATCCATTCGTGCAGGACAAGTTGTGTGTATCGAACTGCCTCGGGGCTCGGGCCTTCGTGCGGGCCGTCGGCCCACTCCGACAGTCCGGAGCGCAATTCATCCAGTGCCCGGTTGAGGTCAGTATATTCTCTAGTGAAGGCGCACATGGAGGAGTGGACGAACCGGTCTGGTGGGGGCACTCCAACGTATAGACTGTCACAGTCACAGAACAGGACGAACGCTAGGAAGAGAGTGCCTCCTCCGCGGCCTGAACGGATGGAAACTGTCGAAACACCTTGTAGGTGCGAGTCAGCTGTACGACGACCTGGACCGGTCGGGACACGTCCGCAAAAGCGATTTGGCCGTCGTCGGGGGAAATCTCTCGGTATAGGGAGAAAATAGAGCCGAGGCCCGTGGAGTCGAGCACTTCGGTCTCTGAGAAATTGAGAATGAAGTTGCGCACCCCATCCTCGACGTACGGCTGGAACGTGTCTTTGAACTCGTCTGCGTTGCGGAAGTCGAGTGCTTCGCCCATGTGGACGACGACTGTACTGGACGAGAGCGATTCCACCTCAAAGCTCATAGTGACCGAAGCCTCTGAAAAAGGAGCAGTGAAACAGGCAGTTCAAGTTGCGTACGACCCCTGACGGACTGTTGTAAGAAGTCGCCCGGGGGGCGTAAAAGCAAGAGGTATGCCTACGTAAAGGCCCCGGCCATACAAAATATCCATAGTGTGACGGAAACGTTCTGGTTTTTGAAGCGATGTGGACCGGTACCAGTATCAAAGCGTATAACTTTGGGTTATAAATGTTGCTCTTCACTGTCATTTGTAACGAGGTCTCATCATGATTGCACTCCGCCCGGTGCAAGTAGGCGGGCTGTTGATTGTGGGCGTTGTTCTGTTCCTGGGTCTTGCCTGTGAGCATCGGGAGAGGACGGAGGGCCAGCGTTCTACGGATACGAGTGACGGCCCAACTCCTACTCACGTGAGTTGGGGGGCCGAGTTTTCTATGAATGAGGCAGGGCGACGTCGAGCCGCCATTTCTGCCGACCGCATGGAGCGATATGTGACGGAGGACAGCACCTACTCCGTCTGGCGAACGACTAGTGATTCAGAACGAGTTCGAACGTATTTGTTTGACGAACAAGGGGACTCGTCGGCGACGGTGACGGCCGACAGTGTTCTCTTTTTTGCCCGGGAAGGTCGGTTCGAGGCGTTTGGAAATGTCGTGGTGGTTACGGAAAGTGATAAACGGCTTGAGAGCGAACACTTAACGTGGAACCAAGCCGACCGAAGGATCCGCACGCGACGATTTGTTCACATTACCACCCCGACAGAGGTCGTTCAGGGAAATGGACTGGTGGCGGATGAGGACCTGGAGACGTACCAGATCGGTCGCTTTCGAGCCGAGGTAGACGTCGAGGAGGAGGACGACGGGGCGGAGAACGAGTGAGAATGGCTTCAGGAGGGGAACGCTCACCCTCGCGTCCGGGTGTGCCTTCTTTGGTCGGTCGTTGTTACGGGCCCATTTTCTGTCGCACGACGGATGTGTTTTGCATGACGCACTCTCTCATACACTGCTTGTGGATTGGTCAGGCCCGAGTTGGGGCTGGACTTTTCCTCGTGGTCCTGTGTCTAGGGGCATTCGCTCCTGCGTCGTGGGCCCAGGTTCCAGGCGATACTGCTGAGGTGGATACCCTCCGTGACGAGCCTTTACAGACGTCTCGCCCTGCTGAGCTCGACACCCTGCGCACGGAGGCCCTTGCTCCCCCATTCGATCCGGAACGAGAGCGACCGGCGGCAGACACCGGGGACACCGATCGTGCGTATGTGAATGCCGATTCGCTGAGTGCCCTCGACCGTGATGGAGAGCGATTGCAAGAGCTCTTTGGAAACGTCTACGTGCGGCAGGATACCACGCGCCTGTATTCAGAGTATGCCATGCGCTACCTCGATCGCAATGAGCTCTTGTTTATAGGCGATGTGGTCATCTATGAGCGAGGGGACACCCTGCAGGCCGATACGGTTCGATACGATCGGGAAACAAAAGTCGGACGGGCCCGCGGCAATGTGCGGCTTACAGATGGGGACGTCGTGGTGACTGCCCCTCGAGCCACGTACTACGGGGAGGAAAAGCACTCAGTCTTTCCTGATAGCATTACCCTCGTAGACAGCAGCCGTGTGCTTCGGGCTCAACAAGGAGCCTACTGGTCAGACGAACAGCGGGCTGAGTTTGGGGGAGACGTTCGGCTGACCGATCCGAACACGTATCTTGAAGCCGATTCCCTGACGTATTACCGGGACGAGGAGCGCTCCATCGCCCGCGGGAATGTCTTTATCGATCGACGGAGTGAAGAAGGGGCCTCCTCCGACACGACGACGCACACGTACTTGTTTGGAGATCGAGCCGACAACCGAGAGAAGCGCCGGTACAGTCGGGTGGAAGGGCAGGCCGTGCTCGTGCAGGTGCGCCGGGATTCGGCGGGCACGCCCGAAGACACCCTCGTCGTGCAGGCGCGTCAGCTCGAAGCGTTTCGAACCGATACCCATCGGCGTCTCGTGGCGGTGGACTCGGTGGAGATCTGGCAGCCCGACTTGTCGGCGGTGGCGGACTCGGCCGTGTACGACCGCGTTCTGGGCGTCACGACCGACACGACCGCCGAGGCCCTGGCCATCGACACAACCCGCTCCCCTGCGGACTCTTTGGGCGTTCTTGCCGAGGCAGATTCCTCCGATCGGGCGCCCTCCACGGAGGAGCCTCCTGATCGAGACCGGGAGTCGGAAGGGGAAACGGCAGACGACGTTTCCCCCGAGTCACAAACTCCTCCCCGGGATTCTACCGCTCTTCCGCAGGAGGCCCTCGCCCAGTCCGACACCACCGACGTCCCGCCTGATTCTACGGCTCCACCGGGCCCGGGATCTTCTTCGGGCGCGGACGTTCCCGACGCTACGTGGGGAACCCCTTCGGTGCAGGACGAGGACAAACTGCCCGTCGAAGAAACGCGCTTGTTTCGCAGTCCCGTAACCTGGTTTCAAGAGTCGCAGGTCTGGGGCGATTCCATCCGGGTCCGAGCATTGGAGCGAAGCCTCGACACCGTGTTCGTTCGAGGGGCTGCCTTCGCCGCTCAGCGCGACACAGCGCTCGATCGCATCAATCAACTGAAGGGGCGTACCCTCACTGCGTTCTTCCGATCGGATTCGCTCCGACGGATTGTGGCTCGGCCCAATGGCGAGGCCATTCGCTTTGTGGCCAACGACCAGGGAGCTCTAAGCGGAGGCCTCCAAACCTCCGCCGATCGGATTGTGCTTCGCTTTGAAAAAGGAGAGGTCAAACGGACCAGTGTCATTGGAGGGGTGCAGAGCTCCTATTACCGGAATCCGGAGGACATCCCGGAACCCTTCGAGCTCGAAGGGTTTCGATGGACGCCAGAACAGCGCCCCACTCGGGATCGCCTCTTGCGGGATGAGCGGGTGCGTGAGAAGCTTGACCTTGGACGGTCTCTGCCCCCTCCGGTCGCTCGGCGCGAGGGAGCTCTCTCGCACCGTACGCCTCAACCTGAGGACGGTCCTCCCCCTACGGATACGCTTTCGCACGAATCGAGGAGGGCCCGCGGAAATGAGCAGGCGTCCGATACGACGTCTGTGCCGGCCGTTCCCCAATCCGGCCGTCTGCATTCTCCGGCGGGGCCGTCCGATTCCGGCAGTGTCGGCCCTCCGATGACGTACGATCCACTTCCGGGTCGTCACATACTGCCCTCCGATACCAGTGAGACAAACCACGATTCCATCGAATGAGTCCTTCGTCTACGTCTGACGACCATGGTGGGGGAGGGGCCGTGCCTGACGAAGCGGTGAAGCTCGAGGCGCGCCGTCTCACGAAGCGCTACGACAAGCGCGCCGTCGTCGACGACGTGAGTCTCGACGTGAAGCAGGGGGAGATCGTTGGGCTGCTCGGTCCCAATGGGGCCGGCAAGACCACTACCTTCCACATGATCGTGGGAATGACCCGTCCGAATGAAGGAGCGATCCTACTGGGAGGCGACGATATTACGCGTCTTCCCATGTACAAACGGGCGCGTCATGGGATTGGCTATCTGGCACAGGAGACCTCTGTGTTTAGAGAGCTCACGGTGGAAGAAAATCTACACGCAGTTCTTGAATTTCAGCCGATCAGCAAAGAAGAACGGACCGAACGCGTCGAGTCCCTGATTCAGGAATTTGGGCTCGATCGGGTGCGCACGTCGAAAGGATATTCCTTGTCGGGAGGGGAGCGTCGTCGTACCGAGATTGCACGCGCCCTTTCGACTCGGCCTCGGTTCTTTTTGCTGGATGAACCCTTTGCGGGTGTGGATCCCATCGCCGTTGAAGATATTCAAAACATCGTTGCAGGTTTGAAAGAGCGAGGCATTGGGGTCTTAATTACAGACCACAATGTGCACGAGACGCTTGCGATTACCGACCGTGCCTATCTCTTGTACGAAGGTCGGATCTTAAAACACGGCACCGCAGAAGAGCTGGCGGCAGATCCCGAAGTTCGCAAGCGCTATCTCGGGGAGAAGTTTAGCCTGGAGCGCTACTAATCGGATCGATTATTGCGCACTAGGACAACGTGGAACCGGTCCCAGAATTGGGAGGCTCTGAAAGGGGGCTCCCAATGCATGTCCGGGGATCGGCAATGGGGGAGGGTCGACGTTTATCAAGTGAATCTCATTTCATATGTGCGGAATCGTTGGATACATAGGGAACGAACAGGCCGAAAGCATCCTCCTGACGGGACTCAAGCGGCTCGAGTATCGGGGCTACGACTCAGCCGGCCTTGCCATCGTGGGAGAGGACGGCCTCCATGTCGAAAAGAAAGAGGGAAAGGTCGATGATTTACGAAATGCCCTCGATGGAAAGTCCATGGACGGGGATTTGGGCGTGGGGCATACCCGGTGGGCCACCCACGGCGCCCCGAATGACGTGAATGCCCATCCCCACATGAGTAGCGACGGGGAGTTTGCGATTGTGCACAACGGCATTATCGAAAACCACGGGGCGATTAAGAAGCAGCTCCAGCAGAAGGGGTACTCCTTCCAGAGCGACACCGATACAGAGGTTCTCGTCCACCTCATCGAGGAGGTGCGACGAGAGGCCGATCTGTCGTTGCCGGAAGCCGTCCGCCAGGCCCTCACGCAGGTGGTGGGCACGTACGGCATTGCGGTCGTCTCCGCTCGGGACGACGATCTTCTGATGGCGGCTCGGAAGGGGAGTCCCCTGATTCTCGGAATTGGAGACGGCGAATACTTTATTGGATCCGACGCTGCCCCCCTCGTGGAGCACACCCGTCAGGTCGTCTACCTCAATGACGGAGAAATGGTCACGGTTCGTCGGTCGGGATATGAGGTGACGACCATCGGTAACGAACCGCTCGAAAAGGAAGTGCACGAGCTGGAGTGGTCCCTCAGTGAAATCGAGAAGGGAGGGTACGACCACTTCATGCTCAAGGAGATCATGGAGCAGCCCGAGGCCTTGGAGGATGCCATGCGGGGCCGAGTGATGCCCAGTGAAAACGAAATCGTACTGGGTGGACTTCACCAGGTGTGGGATCAGCTCCGGGACGCCGATCGCATCATCATTGCGGCCTGTGGCACGTCCTGGCATTCAGGCTTGGTCGGGGAGTATCTGATCGAGTCCTTCTCCCGGATTCCCGTTGAGGTCGAATACGCCAGCGAGTTTCGATATCGAAATCCAATTCTGCGGGATGGCGATGTGGTGCTCGTAATCTCACAGAGTGGCGAAACGGCCGACACCCTTGCAGCCGTCCGCGAAGCGAAGCGACAAGGTGTGCTTTGCCTCGGCATCTGCAACGTCGTGGGCTCCACTATCGCTCGCGAAACCGACGCAGGCGTCTATCTGCATGCGGGTCCCGAGATCGGGGTGGCCTCGACGAAGGCCTTTACGGCACAGGTTGCTGTGCTCTCGATGATTGCATTGAAGCTGGCCAAGGGGCGGACCCTCTCGACGGCTGAGATGGCGCACAACATTCAGGCCCTCGCCGAGGTGCCCAATCAGGTGCGTCGGGTCCTAGAGGCCTGCAACGACGACCTCCACTCCATGGCTCACACCTATCGGTATGCCTCCAACTTTCTCTACCTGGGCCGTGGCTACAACTTTCCCGTGGCGCTTGAAGGGGCGCTCAAGCTCAAAGAGATTTCGTACATCCACGCCGAGGGGTATCCGGCTGCCGAGATGAAGCACGGCCCGATTGCTCTTATCGATCGGTTCATGCCCGTGGTCTTCATCGCCATGAAAGACAGCACCTACGACAAGGTGCTCTCAAATATCGAGGAGGTAGCGGCTCGTGAAGGGTCGGTCATCGCAATTACCGACAAGAAGAACGGGGAGCTCGAGGAGCTCTGTGAATACGTGCTCCAGATTCCGGAAACCGAGGAGTTTCTCTCTCCCCTTCTCACGTCTATCCCCCTTCAGCTCTTGTCGTATCACATTGCCGTCATGCGCGGCTGTCACGTCGACCAGCCCCGCAATCTCGCAAAGAGTGTCACGGTGGAGTAGCTCCGCGGAGGTCGGCACACCCCAATGTCCGAAGCTCCCCCCTGGGGGCACGTCGTCCCAAAGTGAGTTGTCAGCATGAAGGGCGTTGGCGCATTGGGCGTCAGCGCCCTTTGTTCGTAGAGGAGAAGTGTGGGAGGACTTTGGCTCTTCGGATCGTTCTTCGTAAGCAGACAGCTCCTTGGCCTCTGACAGTCGGGGTCGGAGAATTCTCCTATATCAAAAGAGGCCGTTTCCCGTCATCCTTGTAACACCGCGAGGAACGCAGAAGGTAGTCTGTATCCGGAACGGATTTTTTTCGGAGGGAACTGGCCGAAGGTCCTTGAGAAGGTCTCTGTACACACTCTTCGAACCGAGTAGTAGCTCTTCTATGGATATCGAGCAGAATCGACTGTACTCCCTCGAGGAAGTTTCGCAAATGACGGGATACTCGAAGGACGACCTGCTTGAAGAAATCGACACCGGGGACCTAGCCACGACGGGGGAGGGGAATGCCGACGAGTTTTTCGTGAGCGGCATCGAACTCGAGCGGTGGTGGCTCGGCGTCGAGAAGAAGGAAGAGGAGTTCTATTCAGAGGACGAAGAAGAGTGAACGAGCCCGGACCGGTCTACAGATTCCCTGTCTGCATGCCTCTTTCAAGACCGTTCATAGCACAAGACACACAGGCACACTATGGCAGCTACCAGAGAAACACTCATTGAATGGCTCAAGGATGCGCACGCGATGGAACAGCAGGCCATCAACATGCTGGAGAAGCAGGCAGATCGCCTCGAGCAGTATCCAGACGTGAGGGAGAAGGTGCGAGACCATCTCGAACAGAGCCGACATCAGGCCTCGCGCGTCGAAGGGTGCATTCAAAAGCTCGGCGGGGATACCTCTGCGATCAAGGAGGGAGTCGCAAAGTTTATGGGCAGCGCGGCGAATCTCGTCAACCAATCGGCCGGCGACGAAGTGGTGAAGAACGGCATCGCCGATTATGCCTTCGAGCATTTCGAGATTGCCTCGTACAGGGCACTCATCGGAGCGGCCGATCAGCTAGGGGAGGACGAAATCCGGGAGACCTGTGAGGAGATTCTCGAGGAAGAGGAAGCCATGGCCAGCTGGTTAGAGACAAATCTCCCTGATGTTACCCAGCAATACTTGCAGCGGGAGCGAACGGAGCGCCCCGCCGATCGCTAGGCTCTGTCTGAGAATTCCGAAAGCAGGTGAACGTTCGGACTCGGTGGGC
>CAYXAD010000132.1:0-9271 GCA_964462965.1 uncultured Salinivenus sp. | reverse complement strand
AATGTCAGAAGGTGCTCCGATCATCTGACGCCCGGGACGCCGATTCCAACGCAGAGGTGCGACGGTCGAGGTCGTCGCTCTCGGCGTCGAGGCGTCGGGGCGATATAGAGGATCGGGCGATCAGTCATGGTGCTACCTACGATACGAGGCGTCTGCCCTCTTTGTCAAGACCCATCGACTGCCCTATAATGAATCAACGATGAACGAAAGCGCTTCCGTCGATGCAGGGATGGATGTGCGGGAGGGACGAATGGAAGAGGGACGTCTGTCGGAGAGCAGCCGCCCCCTCCTACTGTCGCTCTCGGGCGCGAAACGAACCGGTGACGTGAACCGAGGCCTCCGGAGAGGAGCCCCCCACGAACGATCCCTCCATCTCAAACTCGAACGTCGCGCCCACCTCGGTCTCTCCGACATAAGTCACGTCGAGCGTTCCGCGGGTGGCTTCAAAGCGTGCGTCTCGAACCTTCAGAAAAGCAACGACCCCGGGCGGTACATCGTCTCGCTCTGCATCCAGCAGGTCCCACTCCACCACCTCGTAGGTTCGCTGGGTCAGGGGACGCGGCTCCAGCTCCAGAGAGAGCCCCGGCTGATCCTTTGCGCCCAGCTCAATTCCCACGAGCTCTCCGGCCTCCAGTCGATAAAAGGCAGGCCCAGCAATTGTGTCCGTCACGCCCCCTTTCACCTCCGCCGTGAATCGGCCTTCGGGCACCTCCGGTCGAGATCCCTTTCCACAGCCGAGGAGTCCCCCCACCAGCAGAAAACACGAGACTACACATACCAACGAAAACGGAGGGCTTCGCATATCACACGAATACAGGTTGGACGAAGGACCGGTCAAGCTCTTTTTTCGTTGCCCATGACCGACACCGAACGTTTCGCTTCCCCCTATTGATAGTACGACCCAGAGGCCTACGTTAAAAGGGGTTCTCAACTCATTGCTTCTTCAGCCAACACCATGCCATCCTCTGTTGCTCTCGAGTCGACTGTCTTCGTCCACGGCCTCCCCCAGCCCACCAATCTGGAAACTGCTCTGGAGCTAGAGCAAATCGTTGCCAGCAAAGGAGCCACTCCCCAGACCATTGGAGTCGTGGGCGGCGCGTGCATAGTGGGGCTCACGAAGGCCCAGATCCAGCACCTCGCGACGGCCGACGAGGTGACCAAGGTAAGCCTCCGCGATCTTCCCGCCGTGTCGGCCCAATCCCTCGACGGGGCCACGACCGTAGCCGCCACCATGCACCTCGCTCATCGGGCAGGCATTTCTGTCATGGCCACGGGAGGAATTGGAGGCGTCCATCGGTCTCTCGATGGAGCCGTGAGCTGGGACGTCAGCGCAGACCTGGAAGCGCTGCGTCGCACCCCGATGACCGTCGTCTCCTCCGGCCCCAAAGCCATTCTCGACCTGCCCGCCACCCGCGAAGCCCTCGAGTCCTATGGGATCACCGTCGTCGGCTACCAGACGGACACGATGCCTGCCTTCTACAGCCCTTCGAGTGACCTACCGGTGGATGTTCGCTGCGACACGCCGGGAGAGGTCGCTGATGTCGTCCGGGCCCGAACCCGCCTCGACCTTCCCGGAGCCATCCTCGTAACAGTTCCTCCCCCCGAGAAAGTGGCTCTCGCGCGCGATACGCTCGCCCCGACGATCGAGCACGCACTGTCCGACGCTGCCGACAAGGAGCTCCGAGCCGAGGCGGTGACCCCGTTCCTGCTAGAGCGCCTGCGCGACCTCGAAGGCGAGCAGATCGTGACGGCCAACCGCGCCTTGCTGGCCCGAAATGCCCGCCTCGCCGCCCAAATCGCAGAGGCCCTGGGATAGGCAACAGAAGACCCGAGCCCCAACGCCCCCACCCTGTCTCTTCCCAACGAGCTCCTGCGCATTGGTGGCCAACGGGCAAGGGGACGGCCCCTGCAATTCCCTGACTTCCCGGTTCTCCATTCCCTCTCCCCCATTCCCGCTCCTCACGCACCCACGCCCTTACCCCTCCCCGAGAAGCAAGACGGCACCGCCCCCGACGAACACCGCCAGGCCAGCCGCCGCAAAGAAGACCGCCTCGAGGTCGGCAATCACGAGGGCACTGCCGAGAAGCACGGGACCGAGGGCCTGCCCGAGGCGCAGGATCATTCCATTGAGCGACAAGAGAATGCCCCGCGACGCATCCGACGCGAGCTCTGCGAGGCGCGTCTGTAGCGCCGGCTGGTTGAGCCCCTGCGCCACTCCGAAGAGCAGGGAGGCCGCGCCCACGCCCCACGGCCCTGACGCCAGTGGAATACATGCCAGGGCGACCGCATCGACGAGCAGAGAGCCCTGTATGAGCCGATCCGGATCGAAGCGAGCCGTGAGGCGCCCGAGCTGCGTGGCCACCAGTCCACTCGAAACCGACGCAGCCGCCAGCACCACCCCGGCCACGAAGGGGGGTGCTCCGAAGCGGGCGTCGAGCAGCTCCGGAAGGTAGGTGAGGAAGGCCCCGAAGATGAGCAGAAAGACCCCGAGGTTCACCCCGAGCAATGCCAGGACGCGGGAGTCCGTCAGGGTTGCTCGAGCCACGTCGAGATAGGCGCTGAGGCTCTGGGCCCGATTGACGGAGGGAGGCTCCAGGAGCACAGCGACCGCAACGGCCACCGGCAGGGCCAGGAGAGGAAGCGCGAAGGGCCAGTACCAGGCGAGGGCCGCCAGCCCCCCACCGATGGCGGGATAGCTCGCCGTGCCCACATTGAGCGCCGTCGCATTGTAGCCAATGGCCGCGGCCCGATCTCGCCCTTCGTAGCGGTCCCCAATCACGGTAACGGCGAGGCCCACGAGCGGGGCTGCAGCAAGCCCCTGGATGGACCGCAACGCCAGGAGGGCCGGAAACGAACGTGCCAGTGCACACGCCCCCCCTGCCAGGCTAAACACGAACATGGTCGGCACGAGCACCCGCTTGCGTCCGAATCGATCGGCGAGGATGCCAGACAGCGGAGCACTTAGAATGCCAGGAAGCGAGTACACCGTCACAACCCACCCGACCTGCACCGGAGTGACGCCAAAGACATCTACGACTTGCGGAAACGCAGGGGCGACGCTGGATACATTGCCGACCGCCACCACCGTCACAGCAAAGAGAAGCCACAGATCGGCGTCGCGGGAGGGACCGGGAGTCGCCGGAGAATCTGCCGCCGGGGAGGAGCGTCGTGTGGATTCGTCAGAGCACGCCATCGACGCCGCAGGCCGTCGAGAAAAGAAAAGTCACGGCCTTCATACGGAAGCCACCGACCGGTGTTAAGGAAGCTATATCAAAAATTCCCCGGAGCAGAAGTCTCTGACAGCCCAGAAGGGGAGGGACGACCTTCTTCAGAACCCGACGCCGCGTCGCTCTCGTCCACGCTCGTCACTACCGATCCCTGGGAATCGAGGCCGAAGAGGCCGCGGGCTCAACCGGCGCGTCAGCCGCTTCTTGCACCGCAGAAAGGCGCGCGGTCCCCTCGAGGAAGGTATAGAGGCGCCCCCAGGCCAGATATAATACGCCTCCCGCCGCAAGCCCAGCCACTGCATCAATTGCATAGTGGAAGCGCCCATAAACGGTCGACGCTGCAATCCCCAGGACGAGTGCACTCAGCGCAATTCGCCCCCACCAGGACCGGGGGGCCAGTAGAAGGACAATGCCGACACTCATCCCCACGTGCGAGCTCGGAAAGGCTCCGGCGTGAATGCCATTCATCGTGAGGGGCGCGTAGACCCAGGCCACCACGGTTGGAAAAAGGCCGTCCGTCGTGAGTGAGATGTCCGGCTGAATCAGCGGCCCGGCCACGGGAAAGACGACGAAGAAGAGCACAAAGCTGATGAACATGCCGGTCACAACGAAGCTGAACCGGGGCAGCATCGAAGCACGAACCCGCCAGACGTACAGAAAAGCACCAATCAGCAACAGGTAATACGAAAGGTACAACAAGTGAAAGAGCTCCGTCCATCCGGGACCGTTCAGCCACTGGTCGAAGTGGAGATGTGGCGAAGAGCCAAAAAACCATTGGTCCCATCGGCTCACGAGTACGTCATACCCCGGTGGCTCGTGATAGAGCTGGACGAGGAGGTCCACCTCCCCGTAGAGGGCCAGTAGAAGCAGCAACGGATACAAGTCGCGAAGGGCCCGAAGCAGAGGAGACCGCAGGGGAGTGCGAGCAAGGGCCACTATGCCAGCCACCGCGACGAGGTGAAGTCCGACACAGAGCGAGTACACCCATTCGCCACCGTATCCAGGCAGGAGAAGCATCCCAGCCCCCAACAGATAGGCCACTGCAAGTCGATCTACCCACTTCAAGGAGGTCATAGGTGATAAAACAGAGGTGTAGACGACAGGCCCCATCAGCCGAATAAGAATATGCAGCCTGGTGGGAGGTGTTTTCTTCTACCACCGGCTCGTCATCCAGCGACGTCGCACGCAACTCATTCGTTCCTACATGGATCCTCGCAGAGAAAGCCAACACCACCCAGCGAACCACGCAGACACTCCAGCATAAGCCTCAGAGCAGGAAGCCACGCATCCATGGCTCACAGGGCTAAAGCCCTCTCGTTCACTCTTCTGACTCCAAGGAAAAAGTACATCGCACAAGCATGTGACAGGAGAGTGCTCGCGAAGGCAAGAGCATAGGTCTTCCTTGAGGGAGTCTGCATCTAACGCAAGCCCCGCTCCGAAGCGCTCTCGGTTCATTTCTCCTGGGGAAGACGTATGCATCTCGCCCACTCAGCGGATGCGCACCAGACGCCGCGTGGCGTCAAACTCTTCTCCAATGACCCGGAGAAAATAGGTTCCACTGGCTAGATCGCGAACGTTTACTTGCTGAAGAACCGGATGCTCGGCGGAGATGCGATCGTCGTAGAGGGTCCGCACGCGCCGGCCCAACATGTCGTAGAGGTCGATTCGGACATCTTGGGCCTCCTCTGCAACCAACTGTACCTCGGCCCGACCGGAGGTGGGATTGGGTTGTGGCCCTCCCAGTTCAAATGCCCCTTCAAAGGGAACGTTGATCTCGATTCGAGGCCCGACCGGCTGGGTCGCCCCGTCTTGCTGCTCATGCATCAGTCGAAAGACGTATCGGCCGGGGCTTGGAACGTCCGAGGCAAACTCATACTGCAGCGTATCGGTGGACTCACCGTCGGAGGTCTGGGAGTCAACCGTTCCCATTCGGCGCCAGTTGGCTGCCTGCGGAGTTTGTCGCCGCTCCCCCGGATGATACTGGACGATAAACTGCCGGCTTTCTGTCTCTTTGATCGTCGTCCAACCGAGCCGAATCTCCTCCGGGTCTCCCTGCTGCCGTTCCTCCAGACTCGTGACCTGCACCGGAAGCAGGGGGAGGATTGCCTCTCCTGCTCGCACGAGGCCCGTTCCACTGAAGAAGTCGTATTCATCGCCGTCCGGGATGTCTTCGGTTTGTCCCGTCGAGATGCTGTATCGCTCGGTAATGTCGACGGTCGCGCTCTTCAGCTGCTCCCGAACATCCTGCGGAGAGATACCGGGTTGCGCCTCCCGCATGAGAGCGGCCACAGCCGCTATGTGGGGAGCGGCGGCCGACGTGCCAAAAAAGTTGGGGTCACTATCGAAGTCACTGTAGGGAGCTTGAGAAGAAAGGTCAAACCCAAAGAAGGTGGTGTTTACCCCGTCGGGGGCGGTCAGGTCCGGCTTCTGACGGACCTCCGGGGCCTGCCGGTTTCCATTGGAGTCAAAAAGAATGGGCGTCCCCCCCTTTGACGAGAACGCATTGAGCAGAGGAGGCGCCTCTCCGGTTCCCGTCGGCACACGAGGGGTGTTAAACCAGGCCGCGGCCGCAACCGAGATCGCGTCTGCGGATTTCGAGTGACCAGAAACTGCTGGACTCGCTGTATGATACTCGTCAACTCGTCCTCCCTGAAAAATGACGTACTTGAGTCGGTCCGGCTCCGGCCCTTGTGCCAACGCGACCGATAGATCGAGCTGGATGGGCTGGTCACTTTCGTTCTGGTAGGTAATCACCTCGACCGGATCGCGACCGATGTTGTCGTTCGTCCCCTCTGCAACGACCGTTGTATCATCCAGGAGATATACGTCGAGGTCCGTATCGGCCCCAACCCCCGACACACTGAAGAAGGGATCGTCCCACTGGAGGGAGAGAACGAGACTCTGCCCCGCCCCCACAGTAAGCTGTTGTCGAGAATCCGTCGTCGCCCCGGGGTCAAAATCGTGGAGCTCCGCGTCGCCCGACAAGAAGGACGAGAGCTGATCTCCCGAAGTGCGAAACTCGGACGCGTAGGCCGCTTCGCCCGCGTTTCCGGCCGACGTCACGTACACGACTCCCTCGTCGACCACATTCTCAATGGCCTGACTGATGGGGCCATCCTGAAAAAAGGGCTCAGAAAAGTAAAAGACGTCGTCGACAATGACTTCACTACCGGCCTCCGCCAGGCTCTGAATTCCCTGGGCAAAACCGGCCAGCCCCTGAAATGCGGTGTGAAAGGCCATATCGGCTCCTGGCGCCACGTCGTGAATGATTTGCATCATGGCCCGCCCTTCGTCGGACGCCTCCACCTCATCATTCAGGGTTTCGACGGGCGTTGAGTAGCCATTGGGGTTGGCAGCCCCCGGCAGATCCCCACTCTCGACGTCGTCAGAGGCCCTCGTGTCGGGAGTACTCTCGTGATGGTCGTAACTGTCCGAAAGCACTCCAACCTGTACCCCCTCCCCTTCTAAAATAGAGACGTCTCGTAGGCTGTCGGCGAACAGGGAGACGTCTCCCTGGCTCGTCGTGGCCCCGATTGCAGTGGACGCCATTGCAGGACGAGCCTCATTGAGCTCGGCGAGCCCCGCAACTTCATCCAGGGCGTCGATGGGGATGAGCCCCGACACGAGCCGATCGGCGACGGTGCCCGCCCGCAGGCCCAGTTCCTCGAGTCGGGTCCGCAAGGCCTCCGGGTGATCCCGAGCCACAGCATCCACGACGACCCATTCACCTCCATGAACCGGAAGGTGAGCATTCTGGGGGGAGAACGGTTCGGCCCCTTTTGTGGCACGATGCTGCTCGTACTCGTGATAGAGCCGGGTGAGCGCTTCCCCGATCTTCACCATCGGACCTCCCTTGTTTCGCTCCCCAGGTCCATGGAAGCTTCGAACCACTCTGCGGTCTAGTTCCGCGTCTTGCACCTGCGCCCACACGGACTGCGGCGTCAGAATGGCAAGGAGGAAAAGACCGAGGAGGAAAGACATCCCTCCTCGTGCCAATCGACAACCAGGCCCCTCCCTGAATGGGCCGCCTTCCCTCCCCCTCCAAGCTCGTTCAATCATGAGTACAGTTGGTCTACACGGGTAAAGTCAATCGAGGGAGTCCTCAGCGCCGGTTTCAGGCCCCCGAATCGACCGTTTTGCCCTCTACCTCTTCCTACACGTGGATTATTTCTCCCGATTGGGTCCCCTCTAGGCACGTGCGATAGGCTTCAGCCACCTGTTCGGCGGGAAGACTCGGGGAGTAGTCTGCACCCATCTCTTCGAGCGTCTCCTCGACCCACGGTGGACTCACGACGTTAATTCGAATTCCGCGGGGCATTTCCAGGGCCGCCGCCCGCACAAATCCTTCGAGTCCCGCATTCACGAGGCTGATGGCAGCACTTCCGGGAACCGGATCTCTGCTGAGCAAGCCACTCGTGAGGACAAAGACTCCCTCGTCCCGTACGCTCTCGAGGCCACGCCGCACGAGATTTACCTGCCCCATGAGCTTATTGGAGAGACTCAGTGAAAAGTCGTCGTCGCTCAACTCGTCCAACGATCCAAAGGACGCCTCTCCGGCGCAGGAAAACACCGCATCGACAGATCCCACGGTGTCATACAGGGCATCAATCGAGGCAGGCTCCGCAAGGTCCACTTGAACCTCCCCACTCGTGTGGCCTGCCACTACGACCTCGTGCTGACCTCGGAGTGCCTCGACGACCGCCGAACCAATCGTCCCTGTTCCTCCAACAACTAGAATCTTCATAGCTACGAAGACGGATTACTCCTACAACCACAAAAGCTCCAGCCGGGAGACGATCTATTCCCCGATGGCCGTTTGCCCCTTTTACTCTTCCCCCGGCACATCCACGGATACCTGATAGACGTTGGGACGCGCGGTGATGTACAGCGTCTGTTTGTCTGGTCCGCCAAACGCAAGATTGGTCGGCGGCTCGGGAACGGAGATGCGGTCGAGCAATTCTCCCTCGGAAGAGTAGATCCACACTCCACCCGGCCCAGTAGTGTAGAGATTTCCTTCGGAATCCACCTTCATGCCATCCGTCGATCCCTCCTCGTCGGCCTCAGGAGTAGCAAACCGGCGTCCATTCGTAATCGATCCATCCTCGGCCACATCGAACACCTGGATAAAGGTCTCTTCAGAATCGTTGACGTAGAGCTTCGATTCATCTGGCGACAGGGTGATCCCATTGGGCCGGGAAAATTCGTCGGTAAGCAGGGTCAGAGTGCTGTCGGGAGAAAACCGGTACACCCCTGAAAAGTCGAGTTCTCGGTCTTCTTCGTCGACCCCGTAGGGAGGATCGGTGAAATAAATGGATCCGTCGGACGCCACGTCCAGATCATTGGGACTGTTTAGTCGATTCCCCTCGTATTCCTGAACGAGAGGCTCCACCTCACCGTCCTGCGTGAGACGGCCGATCTGTCCATCATGCTGAGCCAGAAGAAGACGCCCTTGATTGTCGGTACGCAATCCATTGGAATGGCCAGACGGCTCGAGGAAGACCGATGTGCCTTCGTCGGGGGTCCACTGGTAGATGGTATTGGCAGGAATGTCGCTAAAGACCAGGCTCCCTTCGTACCAGTACGGGCCCTCGGTAAACTCGAAGTTCTCGTCAACGAGTTCGACACTTGCATCGTCTGGCACCGGAGAGGACGGTTGGGTGTCCGATGCGCACGCCGCCAAAAGAAGTCCAAAGCCTAAGAGCCCCAAAGTGAACACTGCAGAGCGAAGAGTAGATCTCTGAGCGGAATACCCCTCTGAAAAAGTCATAGTGGGATGGTATCTAAGAAGCGTAAATCAAATGGAATCTGAATCGTAAACCTACGGACCTGACAATCAATTTCCCAACTTTCCCTCTAACGTCCGACGTGACGTCGAGGTGTTCCACTTCTTCGACCGCGAATACGGCGGTCCCCTAAGACTGCAGGAAAAACGGTTGCGGCGCTCAGAAAAGCGTCCCTGAAGCCGAGAGCAAACCCAAGCCAATAGACGTCCTCCCGGATCCTCCAAGGAGAGGGACCTCAAGAGCTCCCATTCGCTGAGACCG
>CAYXAD010000131.1:0-9272 GCA_964462965.1 uncultured Salinivenus sp. | reverse complement strand
CGGACGACGAGCGCTACGCGGAGGCGATCGGCGAGACGGTCATCCTGCCGCTCCTCGGTCGGGAGCTCGAGGTGGTGCCCGACGAGTCGGTGGGCAGCGAGTTCGGCGCCGGCGCGCTCAAGGTCACCCCGGCCCACGACGAGACCGACTTCGAGATCGGCGAGCAGCACGACCTCGAGCGGATCAACATCATGAACCCCGACGGCACCATCAACGAAAATGGGGGGCCGTACCAGGGGATGGATCGGTTCGAGGCGCGGGAGCAGATCGTCGACGACCTCGAGGCCGAAGGCCTGCTGGTGGACGTCGAGGACTACATGATGAACGTGCCCCTCTCGGAGCGGTCGGAGGCCGTCATCGAGCCGCTCATCTCGCGGCAGTGGTTCGTGGAGATGGAGCCGCTGGCCGAGCCCGCCATCGAGGCGGTGCGGGACGGGACGATCGAGTTTTTCCCGGACCGATGGGCCAACGAGTACTTCCGCTGGATGGAAAACATCCGGGACTGGTGCATCTCGCGCCAGCTCTGGTGGGGCCACCGCATCCCGGTGTGGTACTACACCGACGAGAACGGCGAGCCCGATCCCGAGCAGGGCTACGTGGTGAGTGTCGACCAGCCCGAGGAGGGAATGGTGCAGGAGACCGACGTGCTCGACACCTGGTTCTCCTCCTGGCTCTGGCCCTTTGCCACGCTCGGCTGGCCCGAAGAGACCGACGACCTGGAGACGTTCTATCCGACCGACGTCCTCGTCTCCGGCTACGACATCCTCTTCTTCTGGATTGCTCGCATGATCATGGCGGGCTATTACTGCACCGACGAGCCGCCCTATACGAACGTCTTCATCACGGGCATGGTGAAAGACGAGCAGGGGCGCTGGATGTCGAAGAGCCTGGGCAACGGCATCGACCCCCTCGAGATGGTCGACCAGTACGGGGCCGACGCCACGCGCTTTACGCTCACGCTCCTCTGTGCGCAGGGGCAGGACATCAAGCTTGCGCCCTCGAAGTTCGAGATGGGGCGCAACTTCGCCAACAAAATATGGAACGCCTTTAACGTCTTCGGCCAGTTCATGGAGCGAGGCGCCGACGGCGCGCCGACACAGGACTACCGGCGCTCCCGGTCGTTCGACGAGCTGGAGCTCGTGGAGAAGTGGATGCTCCATCGCCTCAACACGGCCATCGACGACATCGACGAGTCCCTCGACCGCTATCGCCTCAACGAGGTCGCCGAGCGCATCTACGACGTCTTTTGGCGCGACTACTGCGACTGGTATCTGGAGCTCATCAAGCCGTACCGGAAACAGGGGGAAGAGGACATGGACGAGGACACCATGGCCCTGGCGGTCGAGATCTACGAGACGCTCCTCAAGCTTCTTCACCCGCTCATGCCGTTCATCACCGAGGAGCTGTGGTGGAAGGTGCGGCCCCGCGAGGAGGGCGACGCCTGCATTGTGGCCGACTGGCCGATGGTGGACCGCGGCGCGATGGAGGAAGAGGCCGCCGAGACGTTCGAGCTCATTCAGGAGTTGATTTCCGGCATCCGGGGCATCAAGAGTGACTACGGCGTTGGGCTCGGCAAAGAGATCGAGGCCACGGTAAGTGTGCCCGAGGGCGACGAAGCCTTCGCCGCTGCCATCCGCGAGCACACGGAGTACTTTGACAAGCTCGCGAGTGTGACTGCCCTGACCGTAGAACCGGGGGCCGAAAAGCCGACGGCAAGTGCATCCGTCGTGGTGGGACGCTGCGAGGTCTACGTGCCGCTCGTTGGCATGATCGACTTGGATCAGGAGCGCGAGCGCCTGCGCAAGGAGATCGAAGAGAAAGAAGGCTTCCTGGAGAGTGTCGAGAAAAAGCTCAACAATCCGCAATTCGTGAAGAAGGCCCCGGACGACGTGGTGGACCGGGAGCGGCAGAAAAAGGAGGACGCGACGGCCGAGCTCAAGCGTCTCCGGGAAAACCTGGCGGACCTGCAGGAGGTCTAACCTCCTTTTCGTTGAAAACTGAGGCTTCTGTCTGGCAAGGGATCAAGAAGTGCTCCCCGTCACGTCCGTAATTCTTGTGTAACTCTCCGTTAGACCTCTCTACGCAGACGGGACGGGAGGAAGGATGGACGTGGTCAAAAGGTTGTAATGTAAGACCATGGGGGGAGTCATAGAGCTTCTACAATCCCTTCTCCGTGCATGACCTCGTCGCACTCGTCTGTTTGGCCGCTCTTCTCTCTCGTTCTGGCCTGCACCGTGTTCTTCGGAGGCCTCATGGCCTGTGGAAACGACGAATCGACAGCCGGCGACGTTGAGGTCGTGAAGCCTCGGCTGGTCGAAATGCCGAACGGGGATCGTGCGTTTACGGGGACGCTCGTCAATCATCGCTCCAATGTCCTGAGTATCGCCCAAATCGAAGTCGGCCTGTACGACGACGAGGGCTCCCGGGTGGAAACCATGCGCTTGGAAGTGAAGGACATCGCCCCGCAGGATTCGGTCCAGTTCAATGAGACGATCGATTCGGATGCCCCCATCCAGCAGGCCCAGGTGCAGGGCATTTTGACGCCGTAAAGAAAGAGGGCCCGGTCGGCGAGCTTGTTTTTATCGTCGTTTCTTTTATTTTACATTCTATCTACGTCTCGTAACGAACGCTTCTCATTTCCGAGAGCCAGTTCCGGCCTGGTCAGTTTCGTTTCTTTCCTGTGATGTCAGGTCACCATTGACGCTTGCAACGGTCGGCCGGTAGAGAGGTGCACGTCCCTTCTTCTTCTCTTGTATGAAGCAAGCTATGCGCAGTAAAAGGCGTAGCTTCCCCATATCTCTTAACTGTTCTCTCGACCGATCCGGGATTGTAGCGGTTCTGCTCCTGGGGATTCTCGTGGCCGGAGGAGGCGGAGAAACGGTGCAGGCCGACGGCACGGTCTCGTACCATCACTTCGGAACGTTCGACGGCCTTCCGGGGGAGAACATTACCGCCCTCGTGCAATCCCCCAATGGACTGCTCTGGGTAGGGACGGAAAGCGGCCTTGCCGTCTACGATGGGCGAGAGTTCCGGCAAATCTCGTTTCCCGATTCTCTGGGGACCCCCTACATCCACTCTTTGTCCATAGCGTCGGATGGATCGGTCTGGGTTTCGCCCGCGCTTGGGGTCGTTGCCAAGGTGAGCTACAGGGGCCTCGAGCGACTCTTTTCTTTGGAGGAGAGGGCAAACATCCGTCAGATCTTGCTTCGGGAAGATACGGTCACATTTCTGGCAAAATGGGACTATTGGACCCTCGATCCTGGTGAAAAAGAGCCGACTCGACATTCGTATCAGTATGAAAGTCACCCGATTGCGGAGATGGATGAACATCCCGAGGCGGGGGTAGGGGTGTTCAATGCGGCTCGAGATTCCAATGGGCACATTTGGATACTCGATGGGCGGCTCGGGCCCGGTCGCCTCCATTCGGACGGCACGATCACCTTTGTCGACGCCCCTTCCGGAACGCCCGGGGACCTCTGGTACGAGATTGGTTTTTCTCAGAAGGGGATTGGCTTTCTGACAAAGGGAGAACAGCTGCTTCGGTTTGCGCCGGACGAACAGGAATTTGAGACGGTCCAGACGGGCCTCGGAGATCCGACCTACCTGAGTGTCGAAGACAACGTTGTATATGCTACCCAAGATCGCGACATTCTTCGCTATGAGGTGGGAGAGGGATTCTTCCCTTCTCCTCTTGGACCGAACATGGGACTTCCCGAAACCACTCCCCGTCAGGTTCTTCGAGGCCGAGAAGGAGCGCTGTGGATTGGGACCCGAGACGGTCTCATTCAGGTGTTGAATCCAGAGGTGCGTCTGCTCGAGGCGATTGAGGGGACCTCTCTGTACAATGTCGCACAGTTTATGCCCCACGAGCAGGCCTTGTGGGGGCGTACCAATGGGAGCGGCCTGTTTCAGCTTCGTCCGGAGCGTCGACAAGAAACTCCGGACGGAATTGTGGGATGGGAGCAGAAGGTGTACAGTCACGACGAGTTTCTCCACGCGATTTCTTCGAATACCCGAACGTGGAAACGTTGGAGTCCGTCGGACGGATGGCACACGGTCCGAAACGTTGCTCCTGCCTTCCGCGGCGTAGTGGGACCGGACGGGAATGGGTTTTTCCGTCGACCCGACGGATTATACCGCTATTCGCCGGAACCTGAGGCGGCCCCTGCTCAGATTCTTTCCTGGTCGGAAGAAGAAAGCCGTCACTTCCGAGTTGCACCGGCCTCTGAAGGAGAGCTTCTGGTTCAGGATCACCATCGCTTGCTTCGCCTCCGTCCTCCCTCCGGGGAAGTGGTCGATACCGTCGGGGTTTTCCCTGATTCTCTTCATGCCCACATACAAGCGCTGTCGATGGGCCCCGATGGCCGAGTGTGGGCTGCCAATGAAAGAGGAGGAGTACTGCGTCTCGATTCCTCCCCCGAGTCCGTTCAGCGGTTCCTCGAGCACACCCCCATGTGGAATGTCCGCACGGCTGGAGACAGCCTTGTTCTCGCCACCACGCGGGAACGGGGGCTTTATCTCGTTGAGACCGAGACCGGCAAAGTGCGGCAGCATCTGACTCAAACCGACGGCTTGCAGTCGAATGAGGTGTTGGACGCGCATCTCACCGCCGACACCCTCTATCTTGCTCACTCTCGAGGGGTCACTCTTTTTCCGACCTCTCGTCTTTTTACGGATCGCTCTTCTCCTTCCGTGCTCATGTCGAGCTGGGAGGTGGATCTACACGCGCGTTCGCTGCACTCTGGTACCCGTCTGGACGTCGACGAGCGCACGGTGGGCTTCTCGTTTACGGCGCCCAGTCTCACCTATGCGGATCGCGTAGGGTACGAGGTTCGACTCGTGCCCCTCAACACGACCTGGCAGTCCCTCGCGAGAGGCTTTACGCGGTATAGAAACCTTGAGCCTGGAACCTACCGCTTTGAAGTTCGGGCGCGCATGGCCGACCAGCCGCCCGGCCCGGTGGCTACGCACTCCTTTACCATTCCCCCGAGGTTTTACGAGACCTGGTGGTTTTATGTCGTGGTGGTCCTCGGGACGATAGGGGGGGTTGCCGCCGCGTATCGATGGCGCACGTACCACCTTTTGCAGCGCCAGGAAGAACTGGAGCAGGCAGTCGACCATCGGATGCAGGAGCTGCGGGCCCGTACCGAGGAACTTGCGGAGGAGAAACGGAAAACCGAACGACAGGCCGAGCGCCTTGCGGAGCTTGACGAGGCCAAAAACCGATTTTTTGCCCACATCAGCCACGAGTTTCGAACCCCCCTCTCTCTGATCTTGAGCCCGCTCCAGGAGGCCGTTCGGCGGGGGAAGGCCCTCAGTGCCGAACAAAAGTGGCGCATGACAAAGAGTGCCGAGCGCTTGCAACGCCTCATCGAGCAGCTGCTGGACCTTGCCACCCTCGAGGCGGGCCGCATGAGCCTCGACCGACAGCCCGGCGACCTGACTGTTGTCCTCAAGCGCATGACGGAGGTGTTTCGTTCAGAAGCCGAAGAAAAGGACATCGACCTGAGCATCGACGTGCCCTCCGGGCGGATCGAGACCCGCTTCGATCTGGAGAAGATCGAAACCATCGTGAGTAACCTCGTCGGGAATGCTCTGAAGTTCACCCCGGCCGGAGGGGCGGTCACGGTCTGCGTCGAGGAGACGGAGGATGTTGATTCACGCGTCCATCCCAGGACGGAGGACGAGGTGAAGGGAGTGGTCCGTATCGAGGTGCAGGACTCCGGGCCCGGCATCGATCCGGAGGTCCAAGAGCAAATCTTCAACCGATTCGAGCGGGCTGACACATCCGCGACGCGCAAACACGAGGGAATGGGGCTCGGGCTGGCTCTCACAAAGGAACTGGTTGAGTTGCAGGGGGGAACCATCGAGCTGGAGAATACGCCGGGTGAAGGGACTACATTTCGCGTACATCTTCCCCTGGTGCCGCTGGAGACGGAAGCGTCTACTGAAACGCTCGAGGAGCACCAAGATGGGCTGCCCGCGGGGGGGGACGGAACGGCGGCCGCTGAGGACGTCTCGCTCCTCGACCTCCCCGAGGAGGAGAGGGCCTCTCGCACCGCGTCGTCGGGAAAGGACGCAAACGCCTCGATATTGGTTGTAGAGGACAATGACGAGATGCGGGCGTATTTGCGCGAACAGCTGAGTGATCGCTGGCACGTGTTCGAGGCCGCAGAGGGGGAAGAAGGATGGAAGAAGGTTCAGGAAGAGCGGCCGGATCTGGTGCTCAGCGACGTAATGATGCCCGGGGTCGACGGCCTTGAGCTTTGTCGACGGATCAAAGCCGAGGAGGACCTTCGCACGATTCCGGTGCTCTTGCTTACCGCCCGAGCCGGGGACACTGCTGCCGTCGAGGGGCTGGAATGTGGTGCAGACGACTACGTCACCAAGCCGTTCGACATCGAGGAACTGCGGCAACGAATTACGAACTTCATGGCCGCGCGGGTCCACCTTCGCGAGCAATACCGTCGAGAGGTTCGTCTTTCCTCCCTCGGAGCGACTGCCGAGAAGGAGCAGATGCCCTTTATAGAAGAGGTGATCGAGGTCGTCGACGAGCACCTGGGCAATCCGGACTTCACCGTGGGACGGCTGGCCGAGGAGATGGCCCTGAGTCGCCGGCAGCTGACGCGTCGGCTCAAAGAGGCCCTCGACAGAACCCCCGGGGCCTTGATTCGCCAGCGTCGGATCGACCAGGCAAAGGCTCACCTCGAACGGGGGGCCGAAACCGTCGCCGAGGTGGCCTACGCAGTAGGCTTCCGGTCGCCCTCGGCCTTCTCGCAGGCATTTCAAAAGCAGGAGGGGTGTGCTCCGTCTACGTATGCCAGCCAGCAGATCGAATAGGCGTCCCGCCGTTGCAGTTGTTCGGTGTGAGTGAAGACAGCGAGCAGCCTCCGTTGACCCCGGGGAAGACGGGGGGTTCCTGAAGAGGAACTCACGGGGGGACACCAAATGCTGAGGATTGCCGGGCATTTCGACGGAAGAATCTTGAAGCGAGACGTCGCGCGTCGCCCCTCCCAATCCCGTTCGCAACGGAGAAGGGCCCCTCCGACCTCTCGAACCGGGGAGACTCTGTCTCGAGTTTCGACCGGGAGGCTCAGCAATTCTCAACTTCTCCAGGGGCGGTCTTACGTCTTCAGTCGGTGTCGAGCACTGGGGGCTCTGTGACGGGAGGAGCGGGGGATCCGGTCGGGGGACTTCGGCCAACGGGATTGCTGAACGGCGAAATGGGGACCCAGACGCAGAGCGTGTCGCATTCACTAACGGGATCGTCGTATGTGCAACAGGGATTGTCCCAATATCAATAATGCCGGTTCCGTTTTTGAGAAAGGAAGTTCCCCTTCATCATAAAGGTCTATCCCCGACATGAACGGCGACGAAGACGTAAAAAGTTGTTCTCATATTCCGGCCTCCGACTGAATCGAGGCTCCTCCATTTTCACAGGGGGAAGAGCGACTGATCCATAGCCTATGGGGGCCAACCCCACGCCTTTCTCGCATCCTCCATTTCGATTTTCTTCTTCAATCTGGTGAAGAATATTCACTTCTTACGTACCCTTGATCATGAATAAGCATGCGGTATCCATTCTTGTAGTAGACGACAATGAGGAGATGCGCGCATTTTTGCGGGAGCAGCTGGATGAGTGCTACCAGGTGTTCGTGGCATCGGATGGAGAAGAAGGGTGGGCACGGATTCAGGAGACCTCCCCGGATCTCGTGATTAGCGATGTCCGAATGCCCGGCATGGATGGAGAGACGCTGTGTCAGCGGGTCAAGGACGATCCCGATCTCCCTTTTATTCCGATCATTCTCCTGGCGGAGAACTCGAACGGGGAAGAGAATGCCCTAGAGGTGGATGCGGATGATGTACTGTCCAAGCCGTTTGCCCTCGAAGAGCTCCGTCAGCGAATCGGTCAATTTCTTCCGCCCCGGGAGCTTCCCGACATTGCTGGGATCGAGCAGTCCGCTTCGTTTTTTCGGAGGGTGGTCCGCGTCATAGAGAGGCGGCTTCACTCTCCCGACTTTACGACGGGCGAGCTGGCGGATGCAGTGGCCTTGAGCCGCCGTCAGCTCACGCGTCGACTAAAGAAAGAACTGGGAAAGACACCGGCGGCCCTCATTCGGGAGTGCCGGATTGAACGGGCAAAGGCACGGCTTAAACAGAATCCGAGCACGATTGCCGACGTGGGAACGTCCGTTGGATTTCGGTCGGCCTCGCATTTCTCGCAGGTCTTTCGCCAGCACGTGGGATGTTCACCGTCGACCTATCTGAAGAGGCACACCGCCTGACGGTCGATGCGAAGACGACGTAAAAAGAAACGAGAGGGAAGAAAGCATCCTCCATTCGTTTCCTGTCGTTTCTCCGACAAATCCTGTCGTCAGTCCGACATGTCGCATTTAGATCAGGATTTGTCCCAAAGACGACAACCGGGACCCCTATGTTATGGAGCGCTTCGGCCCCTCGATGCGGATGAGGTTCGTGTCCGGCTACGGGCCGGTTATACGCATCCATAATGAGATGCGACGTGCAGACAGCGCAGTTTCTTGCCAATTGCTGCTTGACAGCCGCTCTTTTTCGAGGACGTGGCGCGATCAATGAAGACCCGGAAAACCACGACAGGGGACGTTAGATCTCCCGTCATCCTTGTGTCTTACAGACTACGATCCGGACGAGGGGCTGACTTCATCTTTTCACTTACTCCACCCATTCACAAAAGAGTACTTCATCTATGAACTCCTATATACAACCTCTTTACACACGATTCATCTCGTTTGCCTTCCTGGCTGCGGTGTTCGCCGTGGGCATGGTGGCCTGCGACTCCGGCCCGGCGCCCACGTACGACAACCTGACGGGCACCATCACGGGTCAGGTGATCGACAAGGTCTCGTCGGATCCCATTGAAGGAGCGACCGTCACAGTGGCGGCCGGTTCTCTCGAGACCGACGGGGATAGTCTCACCGCGACCACGAACGCGGACGGCGAGTTCACGATCAGTAATGTTCCCGTAACTCGTGGGTCGGGCGATTATGAGACATCCTCGGCCACCTACGGCCTCCGCATCGAGACGAACAACGACGCCTACCGGGATTCGTACCGCGGTCAGGTTGAAGTGCGCTTCGGCGACGGCGGTAGCAGTGCCGTCGAAGGCATGGTCGCAAATATGACCTTCCCCCTCAGCCAGACGAGCGGGACGGTTTCGGGGAAAGCGGTGTACAACGGTACGCCCCTCAATAACGCCGAGTTAGGATTCGTCCAGCAGCTCCCCGTGCAGTTCG
>CAYXAD010000130.1:7016-9328 GCA_964462965.1 uncultured Salinivenus sp. | reverse complement strand
ACTATCTAGCGGCGTTGCCCCTCGGGCTTGCCTTGAACGCTGTGGACATGGCGCACGACAATGAGGAAGGAACGGGCCTCTTAATGGTGGCGCGGAAGCCGAAGGCGTGAAGCAGAAGCACCAGGTTGCCAATTTTTTACACAATCACCACCGATTTGCGGGCAAATCGGGGGATCCGCCGCTGAACACCCGGGAGTTCGGTCGGTTGAGACGGCGGACATGTCGGGAACGGGGCACGGCTGCCCTCGTCGACAGCAAACGTTCGTACGGTACCGTTTCCTCATTGGCATTTTCCACCTTCATCTCTCTCCCGTTGGTCCGGGCGATTGTGTGTCGATTCGTCGCCGGGCCCGCCGTGGATGTCTCTCAGTTGCGTCTTCATCCGTCCCGGATGCGTTTTTCCTGCCACTGTTTGAGCTCCACAACCCTTCACGTCGATTATGACAGTTGACGCCATCATGAGTCGCGACGTCGTGACCGTGGCGCCGGATACGGCCCTCATGGAGATCCGGTCGTTGTTTCACGAGCGCGACTTTCATCACTTGCTGGTCGTCGAGGACGAACAGCTCCTCGGGATGATTTCGGATCGTGACGTGCTGCGGGCCCTGAGTCCGTTCCTCGATACCTACAGCGAGTCGCAGCGGGACGTGCAGACGCTGGCACAGCCTGCCCGCGAGGTGATGCGAGAAGAGCCCATCACCGTCGCGCCCAACACCACCATCGAGGACGCGGCCGACCAGTTGCTCGCCCACAAGATCTCTGCGCTGCCGGTCCTCAATGGCGACGCCCTCGTCGGCATCGTGACCACCAAGGACTTGCTTCGCCACTACACGAACGAGGAATAGGCCCCGAGAGCGTTTCTACGGGTCATTGTTGCGGATTGGAGACGGAAGCTGGTTCCGCTCGCCCTCTTCTCGCCCTCCAGAGCCGGTCTCTGTTTTTAGGAGCGTAACCGAACTCCCACATATATGACGGACCTTGTGGCTCGGGCGATAGATTTCTATGGGAACGCGCCTTCTGGCATCGATGCCTCTGCCATAGGTCTGTCTCGCCCCGTTCGTGCCTTTAGCTTCCGACGCCACCCCTGGAGAGGTTGAGCCCTCGGAACCGGTCTCGACGCGAGCACTGGTTGCCATTCTCACCTTTCTCGTCCTTGTCCTCCTGACGCTGTTTTTGATTCCGCAGCTCATGACGGAGCGGACGACCGAGCTGCGCAGGGAGCTCTCCGAGGTCAGTACCCCCCTTTCCGAGCACCGAAACGTCTTTATCCGGGAGACGGCCGACGAGGCGGCGGCCATTCGCGCCTACGCCCTCACCGGAGAAGAGAGCTTTCTCGAACGGTACCGAACGGCCCATTGGGGAGTATCTCTCCACCACCTGTCCGGGCTGCCAGCTTCTCGTCGTTCCCTTGATTTCCGAAGAGGTCGCCCTGGGGGCTCTTCTCTTGAGCCGGCCCGCGGACGCCGAGGCGTTCGAGACGAGCAAGATTGCGAGCATTCGCGTGATGGCCGACATGGCGGCCTTTGTCTTGCGGCGCCTCTATCAAATCGAGGAGACGCGTCGCAACGAGGAGGCGCTCCGTCAGCGGACGCGAGAGTTGAGCGAGCTGAAGCGGACGCTCGAGGCACGGGTGGACGCTCGCACCGAAGAGGCACGTCTGCTGGCCTCGGAGCTTACCTTGTCTGAGCAACGAGAGCGACATCGCATTGCCAGCCTGCTGCACGACGACCTGCAACAGCAGCTCTATGGAATTCGGCTCGATCTCGGAGTGCTTCGCCGGCGCCTGGAAGGGGAGGAGAGTTCGTCGGCGGGGTCGTACGCCCGGCGGATAAGGGGAAGCGTAGAGCACCTCGAGAAGATCATTGCCACCATGCGGCGACGGGCGATTGGGCTGAGCCCCCCGGTGCTGGAGGGCGAGGGGCTCGTGGAGACCCTCGCCTGGCTCCGAGGACACGTCGAGGAGCGGTTTGGTCTAGAGGTGGTGATCACCAGCCGGGGAGGGCTCACCGTTCCGCAAACCGGCATGCGGGTGCTGCTCTTTCAGATTGTACGGGAACTCTTTTTCAGCGCCGCTGAGCACGCCGCAACGGACCATATCTCGGTGTGTCTGGAGGAGGCGGAAGGGGGGCTGACCATTGAACTGGTGAGCGACGAGCACTTCCTTGCCGGCCAGGCCTTCCTGCAAGAAAACGTCCAGGAGCCCCGCCGTACAGAGCGGGCGACGGAGCGTCCTGGGCGCATGTGGGGGGACCGGAGAGGCGCTCCGCGGGAAGAGGTCCCAGAGGCACGGAAGCAACTGGATCGCGTGCGGG
>CAYXAD010000130.1:0-6916 GCA_964462965.1 uncultured Salinivenus sp. | reverse complement strand
TGGATCGCGTGCGGGACCGTCTGCGGCTCTTTGGCGGTCAGATCGAGGTCGATCCGTCCCACGATGACGGCGTGCGCATTACAATTACCGTGCCGGTGGAGAGCCTGCGCCGCACGCCGTAGTTTCCGTCGAGGCGGGTGGGGCGTATGGCGTAACGCGAGGCCCCTGCTCTTCGACGGGAGATTTAACGAGAAAGCCCGTGGCACAGGGCTAGGCGGGCAGTCGGCAGTGAATGCGGGTCCCCTCTCCAGGCGCCGAGTCGACGGTAAGATCTGCGCCCAAGAGCTCGGCCCGGTGTCGCATGGAGCGAAGCCCCAAGCCCTCTTCGGAAATCTCCTCCAGATCGAACCCGATTCCGTCGTCTTCGACCGTAAGGGCCACGGTGTCGTCTGCACGTTCCAGGTGAATCACAATCTCTGTAGCTTCGGCGTACTTCCGGGCGTTGTTTACGGCTTCCTGAGCAATTCGGTACAGGTGTGTTGCGACCTCGGCGTTGAGCTGGAACGTCTCGTCGGACGTTTCTTCTTCCGTTGGTAAACTCCTGGAGGAGAATCGAGCATCTTCGGTATTTTCGGCGAGTGCTTCGAGCGCCGAAAGGAGGTCCCCTTCCGGGAGTCCAGCGGGACTCAGCCCGCGGGAGAGTCGACGCACCTCCCCGGCTCCTTCTTCGATGAGCCTCTGAATTTCCGAAATGGCGTCGGTTGCCTCGGTGGAGCTTTTGTTGGAGAGAAGACCGAGCTTGATGTTAGCGGCGGTCAGCTGGGAGGCGAGGCTGTCGTGGAGGTCCTGACCGAGGCGCCGTCGCTCTTTCTCCTGGATGCGAAGCATCTCTTGTTGCAGGCGCCGCTGCTCGGTGACATCCTGAATCGTACCGATGACGGCCGGCTCTCCTTGGTACGTGATACGGGTGCCCGAGGCCTCAATGTACCGCGTTTCTCCCGACTTCGTCCGAATGCGAGCCTCGTAGCGGACCTCTTCAGCTTCTCCGGCGATTCGCTTCTCGATCTGCTTCTGTACGTGCGGCCAGTCGCTGGGATGAACGACCTGTCGCAAAGGCTCGCCGAGAAGCTCTCCACGCGAATACCCGGTAATTTCTAAGAGGGCCGGATTTACGTATCGGTAGCGTCCATCCTGAATCAGAGCAATGCCCACGAGGGCATTTTCGGCGAGAAGCCGGAACGTTTCCTCGGATTCTCGCAACGCCTGCTCCGCCTGTTTCCGTTCGGTGACGTCTCGAATGATTGCGGAGAAGAATCGCTCCTCCCCCGTTTTCCAGCTCGAGAGGGAAAGCTCCAGGGGGAATTCCTCGCCGCTCTTTCGAAGTCCTTCGAGCTCCATGGTTTTCCCCAAAAGCGGTCCCGTGCCCGTCCTGCGGACTCGTTCCATTCCCGCTCGGTGAGGCTCCACGTGGCGTTCCGGCATTAAGATCTCGAGCGGACGGCCTACAATTTCGTCTTTCTCGTAGCCGAAAATTTCTGCGGCCCCCCGGTTCCAGTCCGTGATCCGTCCCTCATTGTTGGCGATGACAATGCCGTCGTTCGTGCTCTCTTTCAAAGACTGATACTGCTCGACGGAGGACGTAAGACGTACCCGGGCCTTTTCGCGCTCGACCACCCGGCCGATCTGCTGGCCGACTGATTCCATGATATCCAGAAGCTCTGGATCGGGCGTTATCGAGTCCTCAGAGAAAAACTCAAGGACTGCGGCAATCTCCTCATTCGCGGGCACGGGAAACGCGACTCCGCCCCTGAGGCCTGCTTCGTCCGCCGCCTCCGCCCGGAGAAACCGTGGATCCCGGCTCGTGTCCTCGATCCAGGCCGACTCGCCACGTGCAAACACCGTCCCTGTGAGGCCGTCTCCAGGCGCAAAAGAAATCTGTTCGGTCGCTTCCCGAAACGCCTCAAAGCGGTCTCGGCGTTCCTCATTCCAGATTGCTGTGGGAATCAGCCGGAGAGGGGGGTCTTCGGAAGAGGTTTCCTTCGAGGAAGGCTCCTCGGGAATGAAGGCGTGGCCGACCTGCCAACCGGTATGGATGCAGACGGCTTCGAGGGCACTGTGAAGCGCTTCTGTAAGGGTCTCGGCTTCGTTGCAGGCGCCGGTGACTTCCTGGACGAGTCGAAGGAGGCGATTTTTCTTCTGTGCCTCCTCTTTATCCGCCGAACCTATTGCTCGTAGCCTTTTGGTAGGGGACTGGGGGCGGACAGAACTGAAGATGAGCGTCTGTCCATTCTGCTTGTAGGACGTTCCGGTAAACGTACTGGGAACCAGTCGTCCCTCTTTCGTTTGCACGTGGGCCTCAAACCGAACGTGCCCCTCCTCGAGGACCCTTTGAACCTGTTGTTTGACCTGGTCGACCTCTTGGGGGGGCATCAGGTCGATTGGGCTCATGCTGGCGAGATCCTCTCCGGTGTATCCAGTTTTCCTTTCGAAGTCTTGGTTCCATCTGAGGATCTCTCCCTCACTCGTGAAGACAAAGAAGGGGTCTTGAATTGCCTCCATCGCCCGCTCCAGAAGCGGCGAATCCAAAGCACTCATCAATTGAAGGAGTCGTTGCGCGAGAAAGCATACGGGGCGCTTGCCCAGATGTCTTTGATGGGGGAGGCTTCATGCGACTAGGGCGGCCGTTTGTCCCGCCTGAGGCGAGCGGATATTGGCCGAATGCACAAGAATAATGTCTTGTGAGAGCTCTGTCTGTGGAAAAAAGTCTGTCTGTGGAAAAAAGAAGGTTGGCCGGGCTCCATTGGATAAAGAGGAGGTCCTAGAACCGATTCTCCGAACGGGCAGGCGGGAAGACGTGCCCCGTTTTCTGACCCCATCGGGGCAATTGGAGGAGGGGGATCAGGAGCTCCCGGAATATCCTTCCAGTCACCTTCGGTGTAGACGGGTAGAAAACACCCTCCGAGGAAATTTTCTCTCGTGAGACGTGCTCTTCTTGCCTCCGGTCTGTGCAGATTCTTCCGAGGCGTCTGCTGGCACCGCCGCTCCAAATTGCTTCGTGGTCGGCTGTTGCCATCTTTCACGAAGGCCGGTTCAAACAGAATGCCCCCTGCGTTCTACGGCGGAGTTATTGTAGAACAAGGTGCCCCTGCACGACGCCCTTTTAGCAGTCAAGCTGTATCGCTCCTAATCCCCACCCTTCCGTGCAACACGTCTTTCACCCTCGGTCTTCCTTGCATTCCGAGGACACTCAACTGGACCGCCTTTTTCTGGATGGTGTGGTCGACGGCGTTCCTGAGGAGTCCTTCAATCGGATCTCTCGCCTTGCGTCCAGTCTTTTTGACGTGCCGATTTCAATCCTCACTGTGGAAGGCACCGCTCGCCGGTGGGTTGCCTCAACCGGAGCCCCCAAAGAGCGCATCGAAGGGTATTGTGAGGGTGTTTGCCCTCCCACGCTTCAGTCAGAGGAAGCGATGATCGTCGAGGATGCCACCGAAGACGATCGATTTTCAGGCCATCCGTTCGTAGTCGGGGAGCCGGGAATTCGGTTTGTTGCAGGCGTTCCACTTGTCGTCGACGATGTGAGAGTCGGGGCCCTTTGCGTGCTGGACACAGTCCCACGACGACCCTCGACTGAACTGATCGACCGGCTGCAGGACCTTGCAGCACTGGGGGGAGAAGAGCTCACCCTGCGACGGGGAGTCAACGAAATCCTCGACGAGGAGCACCATGCTCTGCGCTCAATGTACCGCATCACGGCGGCCACCGACACTTCCTTCGAGGAGAAGACGCAGAAGCTCTTGGACCTTGGACGAAAGTACCTAGCGCTCCCGTACGGGTTTGTGACTCGGATTTCGGACGATGTCCAGCAAGTGCTTTACTCTTCGGGAACGCACCCTCTCCTCCAACCCGGGGACCGTTGTCCACTTCGTCAGGCCTATTGCAGGAAGACGATCCAGGAAGAGGGTTTCTTGGCCATCCAAAATGCCGCGGACGAAGGATGGGACGGAGACGAGGCCTACGAGACGTTTGGCCTCGGTGCGTACATCGGCGCTCAGATTATTGTGGAGGGGGACCTGTACGGGACCGTTTGCTTTGCGGCGCCGGAAGTTCGAGACACCCCCTTCACCAAACGAGAACGGACGTTCGTCGAACTTATGTCCCGCTGGGCGAGTTACGAGCTTGAACAGCACCACGCGAAAGAGCGACTCAGGCGTCAGAACGATCGGCTCGAAAGCTTCGCGAGCATCTTGTCCCACGACCTGCGGAATCCGCTGACCGTGGCAAAAGGGCGACTCGGCATCGCTGTGGAGACGGGCGATGCCGATCAGATCAAGGCCATCGGCCGTGCCTTGGATCGGATGAATGAGATCATCGAAGACGTGCTTGCCCTCACGTGGGGAAGTCGAACCATTGAAGACGGTGACCTGCAGGTCTGCCATCTTGCGGATGTGGCCGAGACGTGTTGGGACCATGTCGAAACGGCTGGAGCACGCCTTTACGTGGAGGACGGGCCTTCTTTCTACGCCGACGAAAGCCGTTTGCAACAGCTCTTGGAGAACCTGTTCCGCAATGCCGTAGAGCACGGAGGGGAAGACGTTTCGGTTTGGATCGGAGCCCTTCCGGACGGGTTTTTCGTTGAGGACGACGGGCCGGGCATTCCCCCCGAACGATGCGACGAGATTTTTGAGATGGGAACCACTTCGAGGGAGGAAGGAACCGGCCTCGGATTAAGTATCGTGGACATGATTGCACACGCCCATGGATGGTCGGTACGTGTGGCAGAAGGAAGAACGGGCGGGGCCCGGTTTGAGATCACGGGTGTCGATCAGGGCGAGTAGTGAGTTATGAGTCACCAGCCACGAATCGCGAGTTGACGAGTGATGAGGGCTCCCAACCGAGCCTTGAAGCATTCTGCATCACGTTGGAGATGGACCGCTTAGATCAGTGAGGGGGAGGGGCACGTGATTCTCCTACAACTCTATCTCGAAATCTAAGAGACGACGATGAGCAGCTCGTTCGACCGGATTCAGGGGCTGGGTCGGACGCAACGAGGCGAGTCCTGCGTTGCCGGCCTCTATTCGAGAAGTGTTCGGAAAATGAGCCCTTTTGAAAAATCGGGCGGGGGCTGACATCCCTCCGGGCAGGATGACTTTCGAGTGGAGCCGCTGCAATGGGCGGGAGAACTGACGTCGCTCTCGGCTCTATCCGTTCCTACACTGATTTCAATCTACGCTCTCTGACCCCCCCTCACATGATGAATCAATGGCCTAGCGCTGCATTCTCCGTACTCGTCGTCGGACTGATCGTGGTGGGGCTGGGCTCCCTTTCCGGGTGCACCTCGGACCAGCAGCGCAGCACCGCCCCGGAGACGAGCCTAAAGGTCCCGGCGCCCTCCGCCGACTCCACGGTCGTGCTGGACGTGCCATACGTGGGAACGCCCCAAGCGGTCGTCGATCGTATGCTTCGGCTAGCCGACGTGAGTGAGGACGACGTCGTCTACGACCTCGGGAGTGGGGACGGGCGCATCGTCATCACGGCCGCGCAGCAGTTTGGGGCCCGGGGTGTGGGCATCGAAATCGATCCCGAACGTGTCGAGGAGGCCCGTGAGAACGCCGAGGAGGCGGGCGTGACGGATCAGGTCGAGTTTCGGCGGGAGGACCTCTTCAAGGCCGACTTTAGCGATGCGACGGTCGTGACCCTATATCTTCTCTCCATCGTAAACCGGGAGCTTCGCTCCGAGCTCTTTGCGCAGCTCGACCCGGGCGACCGCGTCGTCTCTCACGATTTCGACATGGGCAGCTGGGAACCGGATACGACGGTCGAGGAGGGCGACTCCGAGATTCACCTCTGGACGATTCCCGAGGAGATTCCGGAGGCTGTAAAGCAGGACTCCCTCTCGGAATAGTGGTCCTCGAGCTGCCCTGCAGAGTCCCCCGGGACAGGAGCAAAAAGAACTCCCCGCTCGGCGAGGGGCCGACCGGGCGCCAGTTCTCTACATAAGAAAAGCCGCCCTTGCTGCACTGGGCGGCGCCTTTTCTCGCTTTCATGACTGTTCGTATAATAACAAATTGGAAACTGACAAACGCCCGGCTTCCCACCGAGAGCGACGGGCCAATGAGCTTCGGAGCCCTCATCCGCTTTCAGCCCCGCGAGGATGATAAAACAATTTAAGTACAGCGCAGGAGGTTTGTGTTCTGTTCGGCGGCCGGATTGCGGGCTTGATAGCCTCTTCTCTCGATATGAAAATGGGAGCGATTGGGTATCACATCTCTTCTTGGAAATCGGTTTAGATTAATATCTCCGCACGCTATTCTTTTCACGTCGTCGTGTGGCGGGTCACTATCCTGAATTGTAGATAGAATCTGCTTTCTTGTCGAATTCGCTCTCCTTCGGTTGGCGGAGGAGGGCCTGCACCTCAAGGAGGTGAAGGTGACGGTTTTGTAGAAGGTCGAGGAACTGACCTTGTACGCCATCGAGCAGAAGGAGCGGGCCAACTTCCTGGGACAGGAGAATCGGCAGATGCAGGCTCGGCTGGAGGCCGAGTACCGGCCGACCGGCAGGCGGCACGGATCGAGCAGTTGGAAGAACAGCTGCAACAGCTCCTTCAACGGTCGAGGGAAGAACGGTAAGAAGCTGGAGACCGGTTCACCGCGGGGCGCTGAGAAGGAACGCTACTCATCCTGAGATTCGATAGTCACGTCGAACTCGACCGTAGGGGGGCGCAGCGTGTCAGTGCCGTTGTCCGCCGTCACCACGTGCGTGAACGTTCCCGTCTGATCTGGTACGGGCCATGAGACGTGGGCACTGTCAGTAATAACGACCGGGGAGACGCCGGCTAGGTACCATCGAAATTCGAAGGAGGGGTCGGTACTATCCGCGATCACCGCCGTAAAGGTGGCCGTATCGCCGGGGGCGAGCGGGTCGGGCTGGACGCGCACGTCGAGAATGCGCGTCTGCAGAGATTCGGAGGTGCCCG
>CAYXAD010000129.1:0-9364 GCA_964462965.1 uncultured Salinivenus sp. | reverse complement strand
TGACCCTCTTTACGGCGGGCGTGGGGTCCAGCGAAGGCGCTCAGATCCCTGTCTACGAGGACGGGCGACAGGTCGGGGTGAAGCGGGACCGTCAGGGTCGTATCGTGGAGACCCGGCTGAACGAAGACGCGTTGATCCGTCTTGCTGAGGGCGGGGCCTACTTCCGAATTGCCGGCACGTCCAGTGCCCTGTCGGATGTCCCGGCAGCCCTCCGTCAGCTCGATACGTCGATCTACGCCTCGGAGCAGTTTTCGGACTACAGGGAGATGTTTCAGTGGCCTTTGGCGGCAGCCCTGTTGCTTCTTTTGGCCGAGCCGTTTATTCCCGTTCGGCGGCGCGCTCAGCACACCCTTCGGGAAGGACGGGCTCTCCAGGTCGGGTCGGGCTCCGGCGGATAGCATTTGGAATCGAATGCCCCGACTGGTCGTAAGAGGGGGAGCCCGAGGCGCATTTTGATTTCCTCTGACCGCACGATCTATGCTTGCGAGGAGTGCTCTTATTCTGTTACTCTTTGGTCTCCTGGGAGACACGGGCGCGAAGGACGGTCGGCAGGGGAATGCGCTTTTTGAGCAGGGGCGATACGCGGAGGCCGAGGAGGCGTACCGAAGGGGCCTAGAGGCGCACGACGATACGGTGGGGACCGTATACGCCGCCCTTCAGAACAACCTTGGCGTCGCCCTGCTGCGACAGAAGCAGTTCGAGGCGGCACGCACCGCCTTTGACCGGGCGCGCCGGGCGGCGTCCACCGAAGCTGCTCAAGTACGAGCCCGTTTTAACGGAGCCAACGCAGCAGCGGGGTTGGGAAATGTAGAAGCCGCTCTTCAGGAGTATGAGCAGGTGTTGCTGGCAGACCCTTCCCACGAGGCGGCTCGGTACAACTACGAGTATCTGAAGCGACAGACCGCCGGCCGCCGGCCCTCGCGCTCGCAACCCGAGCCCGAGGTGGACCCCTCCCCGTATGCCCGTCAGCTGAAGCAGAAAGCCGAAGACCTCATCGCGCAGGAGCAATATGAGGCCGCTGAGGCCCTGATGAACGAAGGCCTCCAACAAGATTCGACGGTGGAGGCCTATCGCAACTTCATGGATCGGATTGAGGACGTCGCTCAGATTAACAGCATCCAACCGGAATGACTGTTCGCTTGGTGGCCGGCGTGGGAGCATTGTTGCTTGCGATGGGGGGAACTGTGCTTGCTCAGTCCCCCGCGGAGGCCCATTTCCACGAGGCAGCCCAGCACTACATTGCCGAAGACCTGTCGGCGGCCCGGCAGGCGGTGGAGCGAGGGCTTGAGGTGGCCCCCTCAGATCCACGGCTTTTGTCTCTTCAGAAGAAGCTGGAACAGGCGGGTAGATCCCAAAGCGACGAGTCGTCCCAGAAGCAAGGGGGCTCGGAATCGCAAAACACGTCCTCAGGCAATCAGAGCTCTAACCAGTCCGAGGAGGAGTCCGGGCAAGGCGAGCAGAATCAACCGGGTAGCTCAGAGCCGTCGGGGGATTCGTCGCCTCAATCGAATGCCTCTTCTCCGTCTGTGCCCTCCGACGCACCCGAGGGGGGCCGTACCGCCGACGGAGAGCGGGGCGGCTCGAGTCCAGAGGGCATGAATGCGCTCAGCCGGGCACAGGCGGAGCGTCTTTTGCAGGCCCTCGAAGGACAGGAGAAGCGCCTGCTGCGAGAGGTTCAGACTCGGTCGTCGAAGGAGCGAAGTGTAGAGAAGGATTGGTAGGGGAATGGAAGAGACGATGGGTCTGGACCCCGTGGCGTCATTCGTGATCATGAGGAGTGCACCCGTGCGAACTCTCGTTGCCGCACTTATCGTTGCCACTGGGCTGGTGGGTGCGGTGCAGGCGCAGTCCAGTTCGTCCGTTGGCGTGGAGGCCGAAGTACAGTCGTCGGAGGTGGGGACGGAGGAGATGGTGACTTTCACCCTCCGCGTCCAGAATGTGTCGCTTTCGGACATCAACATTCCGGACGTGCCCTCGGCCACCAATCTTGCCCCTCAACAGAGTTCTCCCAGTACACAGCGCAACCTGTCCTTCGGGGAGGGACAGCTCGAGCGGAGCATTATTTTTGAATGGAGGTACCGGCCCCTTCGGGTGGGAAAGGCCTCCGTTCACCCCGTCGAGGTCGCCGTGCAGGGAGAGACGTACACCACTGAGGAGATTCGCGTTCGGGTGGTTCCTCAGGATCAGCGACCTTCCTCCCGGTCGCGGCGGACGTCCCCCGCAGCCGATGGGGCTGGAGCCACGGACGGAACGACGTTCGACGCGCGGGATCTCTTCATTCGTGCCACGGCGACAGACGATGAGGCCTATCAGAACGAGCAGATCACCGTTGAGTACCGCCTGTTTTACCGGCCGGGGGTTCGACTGCGGCACAGTCGGTTGGCCGACGCCTGGGATGCCGCAGGGTTTTGGCGGGAAGAGCTGGACGTGCCGTCGCGGCCCACGCCTCGCACCCGGCGCGTCTACGGCGAAACGTACGATAGCATCCTGTTGAAACGGGTGGTGCTGTTTCCCACTCGGCCCGGGTCGCTTCGCGTCGATCCACTGCGGATCGAAACGGAGGCGCAGAAGGCGCAGCGTATGAACCGGACCGACGGAGCCATGCTGCGTAGCCGCTACGAGCAGGTGACGATTGCCTCCGACGCACTTCCCGTGAGGGCCCATTCGCTTCCGCCGTCGCCCCCCGAGGCCTTCCAAGGAGCCGTCGGCCAGTTTTCGTTACGCACTCGTGTGGGGGCTGATAGCGTGCAGGTGGGGGAGGCCGTTCGACTCACGGCCGCGCTGGAAGGGGCCGGCAATCTCGCGACGCTCTCTCCTCCGCAGCTCGAGCTTCCGGACGACTTTGAGGCGTACGAGCCCAATATCCAGACGGACATTCGCCGGAGCGGGGACGAGATTCGGGGAACCAAGACATTTACGTACACTCTGGTTCCGGGCGCCAACGGCAGCTACACCGTTCCCCCGGTGACGTTTGCGTACTTCAATCCCGAGACGGAGTCCTACGAGACGCTCCGATCGGAACCTACAACCCTTCACGTGACGGGCGATGACGTCCCCCGGGCCCGGAGTCAAACCGGCGAGGGCCTGCCGGTGGGCGACATCACGGGACTGGCCGATGCGGACGCACACTGGGTGCGTACCACCACGCCGCCCCTGTACCGACAGCCCTGGGTATACGTGATCCTGCTCGTTCCAGTCGTTCTGGCTGCCGGGGCGATGTTCTATCAGCGTCGCATGCAGGAGGCGGGAGCTTCCGCTCCTTCGGATCAAGATGAGGCCCTGCAGCGGGCGCAGGGCTACCTTGGGGAGGCGCATCGGTGCATTCGGGAGGGATCGGTGTCGGCCTTCTATCGAGCCGTCGAGCGGGCGGTGCTCGCCTTTCTCCGCCTGCGGCTCGGGCTGGCCCGGACGGCCTCGGGGCTTCCCCGGGAGGAGATCGACCGGCACCTCACCCGTCACGAGGTGCCGACGGACTGTCACGAAGAGCTTTTCGAGTTGCTCGATGCCTGCGAGCAGGCCCAGTTTACCCCCGCCCGTCCGTCCCACGACTCCATGCAGGCCGCCCTCGATCACACGCAGGCCCTACTGCTTCGCCTCGACGAGGCCCTGCCCTCCCAGGCTGGAGACGAGTGAGGGGATCAGAAGAGCACGTTGTCCCATCCACGATCAACTGCGCACGCACAGTGTTCATGCGATTTCTCGTTTTGCTGGCTGGAGGACTGGCACTCTTCCTTTCGCCGGTATTGGCGCAACCGGATAGCCTCGTCCAGCGCTTCGAAAGGGGCAATGAGGCCTACATGCAGGGGCAGTACGAGCGGGCGGTTGACCTGTATGAGGGCGTCGTCGAGGCCGGCTATGCAAGTGGGGCGCTCTATCACAACCTCGGAAACGCCTACACTCGTCTCGATCGGGTCGGTCCGGCCATTCAATACTACGAGAAAGCCCGGCAGCTGTGGCCCGATGATCCGCGGCTGCAGCACAACCTGTCGTACCTGCGGCAACAGGAGGGACTTCCCCTCGGCGGTCCACCGCCCCGGGGCCTCTCGGCCCTGGTGGCAGGAGGGTCGCCCGGGATCGTGTTCGGCCTCGGCTGGCTCCTCTTCTGTGGGGGGCTGCTCGGGGCCATTCTTCTCTTCCGTTCGGAGCGCCCTCGGGGAGGGCGCCATCCTGCCGTCTGGGGGCCGGTCGTCGGGGGACTGCTGCTCGTCGTTGCGGCGCTGGGAACCTCCTATGTGCAGGCGCAGACCCAGCGGGCGGTCGTGATCACGGAAGAGGTGCCCCTTCGCCCCGGGCCCGACGAGGCCGCCGCCTCCGACACGACGCTCGGCGCCGGCACGATGCTGGACGTGCGGGAGCAACGCGCTCGCTGGGTCCGCGTGCGGCTGGTGGATCAGAGCACCGGATGGGTGCCCGTGCGGGCGGTGGGCGAGGTGTAGAGCAAGCACGTGCAGGTAAAATGCCTTGTCGAGCGCGGAGGCGCTGTTGCTTTTGTCTCCCGGGGAGTGCTGACGAGAGCACGGGCAGGTGGGAGAATGGGAGCATGCGCGAGAGGGCACTGCAGATTGTGTGATTCTTTGATTGGCTCTTTGTGTGAATCAGGGAATGCGCGTCCGAGAGTCTAGGCCCAGTGAATGCGGAGAACCCCGACTCCCCTCTTCCAAGCGCCCAGCTCTCCCCCACGCACCCATACTCCCGCACCCCCACGCCCCCTGCTGGCATTCCCGCAGTCCATTGGCTTATCTTGAGGAGGCCTCGCCTTCCCCGTTGCCCAGCTGAATGTTCATGTCGGTCACCGAACCTCACATCGTCGACCGCGACCGGTCTACCGGCTGGATCGAGGTCATCTGCGGCTCCATGTTCAGCGGCAAGACCGAAGAGCTCATCCGGCGGCTGCGCCGTGCCCGCATCGCGCGCCAAAACACCGAGGTGTACAAGCCCGCCCTCGACACCCGCTACAGCGAGGACGAGGTGGTGTCGCACAACGAAAACGCCATGGCCACCACGGCCGTGAACACCGCCTCACAGATCCTGCTCCTGGCCACCGAGGCCGACGTCGTCGGGATCGACGAGGCCCAGTTCTTCGACGAAGAGCTCGTGTCGATCTGCCAGGAGCTGGCCAACGGCGGCTGTCGCGTCATCGTGGTGGGGCTCGATCAAGACTACCGAGCCACGCCGTTCGAGCCCCTTCCCCAGCTCATGGCCGTGGCCGAGCACGTGACCAAGCTGCACGCCGTGTGCGTGGTCTGTGGGGCGCCCGCAAACTACTCCCAGCGCATTGTGCCGGGCGAAGATCGCGTGCTGGTGGGAGCCACCGAGTCGTACGAGCCCCGCTGTCGCCAGTGCTTCGTGCCCGAGCCGGTCGAGGTCGAGCACCCGCGCCCCCACCCGGCCGTGATGGGGCAGAATCCGGAGACGGAGGAGAATGCGAAGTCTGGGGAAACGCAACCCGGGGAGGACGAGTCCGAGCCGACGCCCTCCCTCGACAACAAACCGTCCTGACCGACCCGGGAGATTGTGGAGGGTCATTCCGCTGACGGCGACCCGAGCCCAGCGAATGGATCACTCCACGACCGCAAGGAGCAGTGCGCCCTGCGGCCTGGCGACAACCGTTTGCCATTGTGCCGGAAAACAGCAGGGAGACGCATCGGCGGAATGTCACCACGCCCACACCCCCAACCTCCCACACCCTCGACTCCCACGCCCCCGCGCTCCCAACCCCGAAAACGGCCCAACAACTAGGGAGGCTCCGCTGTATATAGTGTCCGAAGGAGCTTGGACGAGTTTTCGACCCGCACCCATGCGTCACACCCGTTCCCAGACGCCCCATTCGAGCCCACGCCGTCGCCGCACGCCGCGACGACAGCCGCAGCGAACCCCCAAGCGGCAGCCCGAGCAGCCGCCGCGTGTGCCCAACCCGACGCGCCGAGAGCCGGACACGCCGGGACCGGAGCGTCGGGAGCCGAGCACCCCGGATCCTCAGCGGCGCGAGCCTGATACCCCGGATCCACAGCGCCGGGAGCCGGACACGCCCGATCCGGAGCGGCGCGAACCGGGCACGACCCCGGATCCGTCGTCGACCTCCCTGTAGGCCCGTGCTGCCCCGCAAGGCTTCCCATGAACCCTTCCCCTCCTATGGATAAATTTTCCACCGCCGCCGGGTCCTCACTCGGCACACCGCCGGATCGGGCCACCCGGTTGCTCGCGGGTCTTATCGACGGAGGGATTGCCTTGACGCTCAGTGTTCTGTTCTCCGGCGCCCCCATGCTCGGGGCTCTCCTGGGAGCTGCATATCTAGTCGGACGCGACGGCGTTGAAGCAGGGCCGTTGCGCTTCCGCTCCGTGGGCAAATACGTGATGGGGCTTGGACTCAGGCGCCTCGACGGCCGGCCGATGGATCTGGAGACGTCCCTGCGGCGCAACTGGATGTTTGGACTGGGGGCTCTTGCAGGCGTGTTGGTCGTTCTGCCCGTGATTGGCGGGCTGTTGGCCCCGGTGGTCTCGCTCACCGGGTTTGCGCTTATCCTCGTGGAAATCTATAACGTATACACCGATCCGGGAGGGCAGCGCTGGGGCGATGCCCTTGGATCGACCCAGGTCGTGACGGCAGGAACGGGGATGATTTGATTCGTCACATCGGCGTTGTTGATTCCCCCCCGGCCCCGATCCTATATTGGCGGCAGTTGCTCGTCGGCTGCTCCGGTTGACATTCGTACCCACCCCCTTCGGGGTGGGCCTCGATCGTGCTTCGACGCTTCGCTTCTCCCCCATCCGCCACCAGCGGTTGCCATGGCTGACCAGGACTACCTCGTGACGGCGCGCAAGTACCGGCCCTCCCTCTTCCGCGAGCTCGTCGCGCAGGAGCACGTCACCGAGACGCTCAAAAACGCGATCCGGCTCGATCGGCTCGCGCACGCCTACCTCTTCAGCGGTCCGCGGGGAGTGGGCAAGACGACGGCGGCCCGCATCCTCGCGAAGGCCATCAACTGTGAAACGCCCCGCGAGGAGCGGGAGGACGAGGCCGAGCCGTGCCGCGAATGTGACTCCTGTAAGGCATTCGAAGAGGGCCGCAGTCTCAACGTCTTCGAGATGGACGCGGCCTCCAACAACAAGGTCGATGACATCCGCGAGCTGCGCGAAAAAGTGCGCATCCCGCCGCAGGGCGAGCGGAAGAAGGTCTACATCCTCGACGAGGTGCACATGCTCTCGAAGTCGGCCTTCAACGCCCTGTTGAAGACGCTGGAGGAGCCGCCGCCCCACGCCCTGTTTATTTTTGCGACGACGGAGCCGCACAAGGTGCTTCCGACGATCCTGTCGCGCTGCCAGCGCTTCGACTTTCGGCGCATTCCGGTGCCGAAGATCGTAGAGCGCCTCCGCGAGATCTGCGAGGCCGAAGGCGTCGAGGCCGATGACGAGTCGCTGATGCTGCTCGCCCGGAAAGGAGAGGGGGCGCTGCGCGATGCTCTGTCGGCCTTCGACCAGGCCATTTCGCTCTGCGGGACGACGCTCGAGTACGGCGAGCTAACCCAGGCACTGGGCGTCGTCGACCAGGACCTGTATTTCCAGCTGACCGATCACATCGGCACTCAGAATACGGCCGGCATGCTCGAGCTCGTCCGGCACGTCGTCCGGAGCGGCTACGACCTGCAGGAGTTTCTGGTTGGGCTGGCCGAGCATCTGCGCAACCTCCTCGTGGCCCACTCGCTCGGCGGCGAGGCCCTGGAAGAGGTCACCGAGGCGCGACAGAGTCGCTATGAGAAGGAGGCCCGTCGGTTTGGGGAGGCAGATTTGTTGCGTCTCCTCACCATTGTCGGGGAGGCGGAAGAGGAGCTCAAGAGTAGCACACAGCCCCGGCTCAAGCTGGAGACGACGCTTCTGAAGATGGTGCAGCTGCGCCGAGCGGCGGATCTGAACGAAGTGCTCCACAAGATCGACCGCCTGGAGCAGATGGCCGAGGAGGGAGCGCTGCCCGAGACGCTCCCTGGCGGCTCCGAGTCCCCCAGCTCGTCCTCCTCGTCCCCGAAAGAGGCTGCTTCTACAGAAAATGCGTCGACGGACGAGTCGTCAGGTGCCACGACTGAGTCGGCCTCCGACGACGCGTCAACGAGTTCTCCGGCTCCCTCTGCGGGAGAAACCGACGCTTCGAGCGACGAGTCTTCGACAGAGGTTTCGGAGTCCCCTCGTGCCGAGTCGTCTTCGTCTGAGGATACGGATTCCTCCACGGGGGAGTCTGCCGAGCAGAAGGACGCCGACGATCGAGAGGGTGAGGACGCTCCGGATCCGTCCGTGGGCTACGATGACTTCTTTGGCACCCCGGCGCTCGACAAAGACAATGCGTCCGGGGGCGGTTCACCGACGGATGCAGAGGGCTCTCGTTCGCCGTCTGGGGACGCGGATTCAGCGAAAGGGTCTGGTCCCCAGGCGTCGGTCGTGGCTGAACCGCCGGTCGCCTCCGCCTCGGAGACGAAGGCCCTGGCTGCCGAGTGGTCCTCCCTCGTGCAAGCTGTCAAACGCGACCGGATTAGCCTGGGGGCGCTCCTCGGGGAGGCCGAACCCGTCGAGCTTACCGACGAAGTACTGACCATCGCGGTGCCCAAACCGCTCCACCGTGATACCTTGCGTGGCAAGCGGCGAGTCCTTCTACAGCATTTGACGGCGACGTTCGAGGCGTCGATCGAAGACGTTCAGTTTGTCGTGGACACCCCGGCCGACGAGGAAGCGTCCGAGTCGCAAGAGACTCCGTTGAGTCCGCGCGAGCAGCTCCAGCAATTGCGCGACACGTATCCGTCCCTCGAAGTCCTTTTCGGCGAGTTTGAGGCCGAGCCCATCTGGTGAGTCCGGCCTGGACTGTTGCACGTACAGGTTCGAATCGAGAGGGATCGGTTTCGAGCCTCGTCCGTTGTACTCGAAGATAAAACTGTCGACGATCCGACCCTGCACCTGCATCGAAAGCGGGTGCTTCATGCGGTCGGTCCACACCCCCGCGAGTCTTTGAATTGAGACGACTCTTTGAACTATGGCCAACCAGGGACAGGGAATGAACATGGCGGACATGTTTGGAAAGATGATGGACATGCAGGAGAAGATGTCCGCCGCCCAGGAAGAGCTCGAAGACAAAACCGTTACGGCAGAGGCCGGCGGAGGCATGGTCAAGGTGACCGCCAATGGCGCGCAGAAGATCACCGGCATCGAGATCGATCCGGAGGCCGTCGATCCAGATGACCTGGAGTTGCTAGAAGATCTGGTCATTGCGGGCGTCAACAAGGCCCTCGAGGATGCCTCCGAGATGGCGCAGGAAGAGATGAGAAAGTCCATGGGCGGCATGCTTCCTCCGGGCATGGATCTGAGCCAGCTCGGCCTCTAGCGA
>CAYXAD010000128.1:6953-9433 GCA_964462965.1 uncultured Salinivenus sp. | reverse complement strand
CGCCTCATCGATCCTCACTCTCACTTTCCGACTCAAAATCAAAACAGACTCTAAGAACCTTCTACCAACGTACCGTCTTCCACTGATAGCGCCCGAGCGATGCGATGAGCAGTGTCCTCGAAGGACCGAGATGTCCACCCGAGCTCTCGCGTCGCCCGAGTGTTGTCGTAGCAATAGGTGCGATTGGCCGTCCGGGCGGAGGCGCGGGGAAGGAACGGCTGCCCGCGGGTGAGAGTGGCGAGAACCTCCGAAATCGTGGCGACCCCAGTCACGAAGGGAGCTGGAAGCGTGTACTGAGGGGGGGGCACCCGAAAGGCCTTCGCGATCCTCTCTGCAATGGCCTTCCACGACAAATTCTCTCCCCCCAGGAAATAGCGCCGACCCGTCTCCCCGTGTGCCATCGCCTTGCGTAGACCGGAGGCTACGTCCTGGACGTCGACGACGTTCGTCCCGCCGGGAGGCACGGCGAAAAGCCACCCGCTGCGAATCAGATCGACGATCCGGCGTGTGTTCGAACTGGAACGCCCCACCCCAAAGACGAGGGCCGGATTCACGATGACCGCGTCGAGTCCTTCGGCAATTCCCCGATGCACTTCGAGCTCCGACCGGTACTTCGAACGAGCGTAGGCAGAGCGATGATCGGCGTCCCGCCAGGGAGTGGTTTCGTCAATTCGCGTGTCGGCATCAGACGGACGCCCAAAGGCTGCCATACTGGAGGTGTGAACGAGCCGATCGATGCCGGCCTCGAGGGCAGCATTGACGACGTTGGCCGTGCCGTCCACGTTGACGCGGCGCAACGCCTCCCGATCGCGCCGGGCGAAGCTCACCTTGGCCGCCACGTGGTAGACCTCGTGAACCCCCTCCATCGCTTCATAAAGGCTCAGCGCATGGGTGACGTCGCCCACTGCAACGTCGACATCCGCAATGACGTCTTCGAGCAAGTCGAGCGAAGACGTCTTCCGTCGCAGGATCCGCACTGAGGCGCCTTCGGCAACGAGCTGACGGGTCAGGACCGACCCAATGAATCCCGTTGCCCCGGTAACGAGGATGTCCGATCCACTGGCCATTAGGTCCTCTACAAAATTGGGCTTTTTAAAGAAATGATGACTGACTCAACGCCAGAGGAGAGGTCTTCTTCGCTCGTCGACACATTGCCCGTCCCCCTGATCGAACCAAATCCGGGCCGTCAGCATCCGTCAACGATACGGGGCGAATCCCGAGCAAAACGTCTATTCCGCTTCAATTTCAATGAGAAGGGCATCCTTATCAACGGCCTCTCCACTCGTCGCATGGATGGTCCGAACGATTCCCGCAGCCGGAGCCTTGAGTTCATTTTCCATCTTCATGGCTTCGAGGACGAGAAGCCCCTGCTCCGCGTCTACTTCGTCCCCTTCCTCGACGAGCACCTCTAGAACCAACCCCGGCATCGGCGCCCGCACTTCGCCCCCTGCGGCCTGGTCCTCTCCCAGGCCGAACTCTTCAATCAGAAGGTCCCGCTCGTCTTTCACCTGAACCTCGGTGCGCTGACCGTTGATCGTCACCCGAAACGCGTCCGCGCCGGCCGACTCCACAGAGATGGGGACACTCCGGCCGTCCACAATCAGAGAGACGTATCCCTCCCGTAACACTTCAAAGGTATAGTCTTTGGCCTCTCCATCGACAACGAGCTGCCCCTCCTCGAGGGTGATATCGTACTCCTGGTCGCCGACGAGAGCGCGATAGGTTTGTCCATCCATAGGTATCATGACGCCTAAACTGTGCGCAGAGCCGCGAAGTCAGTCCTACAAACTCTCGTCCCTCCGCCAAGTTTGATCGTTGGTCAACCGCTTCTGTTCACTTGGTGTTCAGTGACGTGTCCGACAACATCACCCTTACGCCCCCCCTTCTCATCCGAGCGTATTCCAGTGGCATCTTCCCCATGGGGGACGACCGAACCGGAGAGATCCGATGGTACGCCCCGAATCCGCGAGGCCACCTCCCCCTCGATGAGTTCCACATCCCACACAACCTGCGGCGACGGGTGCGACGACGCGAGTTTACGGTAACCAGCGACCGGGAGTTTGAAGCCGTCATCCGCAACTGTGCAAATCGGACGCGAACGTGGATCACGCCCCGTATCATCGACGCCTACACCTCGCTGCACGAGCAAGGCGCCGCCCACAGCGTCGAATGCTGGAACGACGGAAAACTTGCGGGAGGGCTATACGGAGTGGCCCTCGGCGGTGCCTTCTTTGGCGAATCCATGTTTTTTCGGGTGAGCAATGCCTCGAAGGTTGCTCTAGTCCACCTCGTGCGCCAGCTTCGGGCGGGCGGGTTTACCTTGCTCGACACGCAGTACGCCACCGATCACCTCGAGCAGTTCGGTGTCGAAGAAATCCCCCGAAGCGAGTACGAACAACGCTTGGAAGACGCACTCTCTGTCGACGCAACCTGGTGGCCCCTCACCGACTCTCAAGCCGCCGACATCGACACTCCGGTCG
>CAYXAD010000128.1:0-6853 GCA_964462965.1 uncultured Salinivenus sp. | reverse complement strand
GCGAGAAGAGTTCGCTGTCGAGCATCCCCTGAACGTCGAATGGGCGAAACTTCATCCAGGATGTCATCCTGCGGCGTACGCCCAGATACTCCTTTGGAAACGACTTCCGTCCACATGGGTGAAAGGAGAAGGCAGATTGCTCTTTTTCTCCCTTCCACCCTGCTCCCATGCTCCCATCCGCGATTCTCCAGCGGATCGGGACGGTCGTCGCCGTCCTTCTCGTTCTTACGTCCCTCTGGGGATGCCAGTCCTATCCAGATGCCGCCTTGCCGCCCCTCATGGCGGCCTCCAGTCCAAACGAGGCGACCTCTCTTCCCGACAGCCTGTTTTCCCCTCCAGACGCCTCCACCGAGGCCCACTTTCACGACGCAATGGCGTATGCCTCTAACCAGGAGGCAACGGCGTCGACCCTCGGCTCCCTCATGCAGGAGGTGGGGCTCTACTTCCAGGGTCGTCCTTATCTGGAGGCGCCCCTTGACCAAGACGGCGCCGAGTCCCTTACCCCTCGATTTGATGGGTTCGACTGTGTAACCTTCGTCGAAACGGCACTGGCGCTAGGGCGTGGGGTCATCGCCTCGGACACGACCTACGCAGGATTCGTCCAGCGCCTTGCCGACCAGCGATATCGCAACGGTTCGAAGCTGGGATATTGCAGCCGCCTTCACTACTTTACCGATTGGTTGGCCGAGAACGAAGCGCAGGGCACGATCCGCCTCCTCGATGAGGAGTTGGGCGGACGCGTTCTAACGGATACGCTCGATTTCATGAGCTCCCACCGGTCGTCCTATGATCGCTTTGCAACGAACGACAGCCTGTTCGCTTGCGTTCAAGGGATGGAGCAGCGCCTGCAGGAGCGCCAACGACTCGACCCCGTCCGGTACGTGCCTCAGGATTCGATCCGCGCGGTATACGACAAGCTACAAGGCGGGGACATTGTCGGTCTCGTAACCTCCGTCGAGGGGCTCGATGTGGCCCATACGGGCCTGGTCTACGCCCACGACGATGGAGGACGTGGACTGTTACATGCGTCCCTGTCCGACGGAGTCGTGGTTTCGTCCGATCTTCAAGGGTACGTAGAGAAGATCGATCATCAAATTGGTATGGTAGTAGCTCGTCCCCGACCAGCTTCTGGACGAGAGGTCTCTCCCCCCACTGCGCCCTGATCTCGGGCTCCCCCTTTCCTGCTCATCAGACGTTCACTGATCAGCTTTCAGTACGAACATGCAGGACATCCAGCGCCTCGGTGTGTACACCAGCGGTGGCGACGCTCCAGGCATGAACGCATGCCTCCGGGCCGTCGTCCGTGCGGCCCTGTCCAACGACCTCGACGTGATGGGAGTCCGTCGGGGGTATGAGGGAATGATCGAGGGGGATTTTGTGGAAATGGATCGTCGCTCCGTGTCCAACATCGTTCAGACGGGGGGTACGGTCCTCAAGAGTGCCCGCTCGGACGATTTCCTCACAAAGGAAGGTCGCAAGGAGGCCGCCGAACACCTCCAGGAGTATCAGATCGATGCCCTCGTGGCCATTGGCGGAGACGGAACGTTTCGAGGGGCGGCCAAGCTCCACAATGAGCACGGATTCTCTGTGGTCGGCTGTCCCGGAACCATCGACAACGACCTCTTTGGCACCGACCAGACGATCGGGTACGACACGGCCCTCAACACGGCCATTGAAAACATCGATCGCATTCGAGACACCGCCGATGCCCACAACCGTCTCTTCCTCGTTGAAGTCATGGGACGCGATTCCGGCTTTATTGCTCTCAACTGTGGCATCGGCGGCGGGGCCGAGCTGATTTTGATTCCGGAAACCATCACCGAGATGAGCATGGTGAAAGAGCGCATCCTGTCGCTCATGTCTGCCCAGCGGCGCTCGACCATCGTGGTGGTGGCCGAGGGGGACGAACTCGGGGGCGCCCGGGGCATCGAGCAGGCCCTTCGCGATGATCCTGCCTTTTCGGACATTGACCTCCGCTCGACCATCCTTGGGCACACGCAACGCGGAGGGGCTCCTACGGCGGGGGATCGGGTGCTTGCGAGTCGCCTGGGCGTAGCCTCCGTCGAAGCCCTTCTCGACGGCCACACCAACGTCATGGTGGGAATGGTAAACGGAGAGACGAAGCTTACTCCCTTGCGAAATGTCTACGGTCGTCGCAAGTCCATCGACTACGACCTGATGAAACTGACTCAGATCCTGAGTTAACGAAAGAGGTCGTTGCATTCGCTCTGAGCAATGGGCCGAAGGGAATAAGAGCTAGAGCGGGCGCCTCTCGTATTGCGGAATCTTCCCCTGTGCCTTCTTTTCACGCATCACGTACACGCATCACGCAATACGGAATAGGCATGTCCCAGGACCATCCCCCCATCGGTGAGGTCGAGGGCAAGGCGGAAGCCGTCGAGGCCATGTTCGACGACATTGCTCCTCGCTACGACCTTCTCAATCGCCTTCTCAGCTTCGGCGTCGATCGATACTGGCGCACGCAGGCGGTTCGGCTGTTGGCCGACGAGCAGCCTGCTCGCGTGCTCGACGTGGCCACCGGAACCGCGGACCTCGCCCTCAAAATCGAGCGCGAGCTTCACCCTCGGGAGACCGTGGGGATTGACCTCTCCGCCGAGATGCTGCAACGGGGTCGGGAAAAAATTGAGCGGCAGGGCCTCTCGCCGCGTCGGGTCTCTTTACTCCAGGGCGACGCCGCAGACCTCCCCTTTCCGAATGCTTCCTTCGACGCGGCGTTCGTGGGATTCGGCGTTCGAAATTTTGAGGACCTCGATGCGGGCCTGAGTGGCATTCGGCGGGTCCTCCGCCCCGGTGGAACCCTCGTCGTCCTCGAATTCAGTCGCCCCCGTCCGTTTCCCATCAAACAGCTCTACAGCCTGTATAACCGACACGTCCTCCCTCGCATCGGGGGGCTTTTGAGTCCCAATGAGGGCGCCTACGAGTACCTCCCCAACTCGGTCGCGGCCTTCCCAGATGGGTCCGACTTTCTGAAACGCATGCAACACGTCGGGTTTACCGACCTGCTCTGGCGCCCCCTTACCTTTGGCATCGCCTCCCTGTACCGAGGCGTGGTCCCTGCATCCGATTCGTCCTGACCGCTCCTGATTCTCGGCATGGATACGCTCGAACTCCGCCTCACGGTGCCGTCGATCGATCAGGACCGAGTCATCGCCTGGCTGGACGACTGGGCGACCGGCTTCGTACAGGAAAGCGCTGAGCTTCGTGCCTACGTCCCGGCCCATCGGTGGTCCGAGGCCAGAAGAGAATGGCTGGAGGAACGCTTGGCCCAAAATGGATACGATGCCACTCTCACTGTACGTGCCTTGGCCAGTAAGAACTGGAATGCCCAGTGGGAGGCGTCCCTCACTCCCGTCCGGGCAGGGCCTTTTCTGCTTTGTCCGTCCTCTGCCGAGACGTCCGGCGAAGAGGAGGACGCCACCGTCATTCACGTGGATCCGGCCATGAGCTTCGGAACCGGGCATCACGCAACCACCCGACTGTCTCTTCGGCTCTTGGCCGACCTGATAACCTCCGGCGATCAAGTCCTCGACGTAGGCACCGGCACTGGCGTGCTGGCAATCGCTGCCTGCCAATCCGGGGCCAGCTCTGCGCTCGGCGTCGACACCGATCCCAATGCGGTGGTGAACGCGCGGGAGAACAGTGCGCTGAACGAGGTGGCCGACTGTGTGTCAGTCGTCGAAGGCTCCGTCGAGGTCGTCCCCGAGACCCTGTACGATCTCATCACTGTAAACATCACGCGCCGTGTGCTGCTCGATCTCCTTCCGGACCTCGTTTCCCGTCTCGCCGCGGATGGACGAATCATTCTCTCAGGGATTCTTCAGGGAGATCGAACGCAGGTCGTCGATTCTCTAAAAGAACAGGGCCTCTCCCTCGTCCAGGAGTTGACCGAAGAGGGCTGGTGGGCCGCCTGTTGCCGTCGGCCTCGATGACCTATCGGACTTCTTTCGTCAACAGCCGTGTAGACGTTTGCCAACAGCCGCCTCCAATGCGCCTCGCCGCCATTGACATTGGGACCAACACGGCCCAGCTCCTCGTCGTGGACCGGACCGAGGACGGACTCCGTCGTCTCCACGTGGCCGAGCGGTTCGTTCGGTTGGGGCAAGGAGTCGACGCGCAGGGCCGAATCAACGACGCGGCAACCGAGCGTCTGTGCCGCGCCCTCGAGGCGCACCTTGCCGTGGCTCGACGATGCAACGTCGAAGAGATTGTTGCGGCGGGCACCAGTGCGCTTCGCGACGCGGCCAACCGAGAGGCCGTCCTCACGAGGGTATACGACCGCCTCGGCCTGCACATCGACGTCCTCTCCGGGGCCGAGGAGGCTCGCTGGAGTTTTGCGGCCGCCTGTGCTCCGTTCGACGACCTCATGGGCTCCTGCCTTGTCGTCGACATCGGAGGAGGCTCCACGGAGCTCGTGGCAGGGCGAGCCCCCGCCGCCTACGCACCGCAGTACCAGAAGGCCATCACCGATCGCACGAGCCTCGATGTCGGGTGTGTCCGCCTTACGGAACGCTGTTTTTCCACGCTTCCCCCGTCCTCCGACGCCGTCAAAGAGGTCGAAGGGCTCATCGATGACGCCCTCTCCTCGGCCGCCCTGGAGGTGGCCTCGCCCCCTACACTGATCGGCACGGCCGGCACCGCCACCGCCCTGGCCCTCGTCCACGCAGGCCCCGACAGTTCGTGGGAGGCCCTGCATGGAGAGGAGTTCTTGCTCTCGCAGCAGACGGTCCACCGATGGCGAGAGCACCTCCTTCACTGTTCGATCGACGAAGTGCACGCTCTACACCCCGAGGCCATGGACGGCCGAGGCGACGTGTTTCCCGTGGGCGTTCTGCTGCTGGACCGAGTTCTGAAGCACTACCAACTGGAGGCGCTCCGAATAAGCCCCTACGAACTGCGCCACGGCCTCGCCCTGCGGGCGTGGGCCCGACAGCGGCCTTCCTGAGTCGCGGTGCAGAGGAGCGACGCCGAACCCACGACGAAGATTCGTCTTCCCTCTGGAGCCACTCGGGCGTACGAGTGCGTCAACGCGATAGAGACGTAGTGCTCGAGCCCCTCCCAAGCGGCGAAAGTTCATCGGAGGACGACGTTTTCACTCCCGAAAAGAGGAACAACGCACCGGTCCTGCGGTGGCATATCTGCACGATGTCTCTCCCTCCATCCTTCCTCCTGCCCTATGCCCACGAAGCGCGAAGACGTGTTGGACGCGCTGCGGAAGATCGTTCACCCCGAGCACGACAAGGACATCGTTCGTCTCGACATGGTGAAGGACCTGCAGATCGACGACGGCCACGTCTCCTTTACGGTCGTCGTGAAGAAGCCGGACTCCTCCTTTGCGAACCAAGTGCAGGAGGCCTGCCGGCGGGTGCTTCACGAAGAGGTCGATCGAGACCTGAAGGTCGACGTAGAGCTCGACAGCGAGATGATTCCGCTCGGGGATGACGTGATGGTGGGCGACCAGAGCGGCGAAAAGCAACCGCAGGGCACAGACGGCGGTGTGCAGAACACGATCGCCGTGGCCAGCGGCAAAGGGGGCGTCGGCAAGAGCACCGTGGCTGTGAACCTCGCCATGGCTCTCTCCGAGCAGGGATACAACGTGGCCCTGGTCGACACCGACATCTACGGCCCGTCGGTCCCAAAAATGATGGGCATGGAGGGCGAAAAACCGCGTGTGAATGACGAGCGGAAGATCGTTCCCCTCGAGAAGCACGGCATCAAACTGCTCTCGATGGGGTTCATGGTCGACCCCGACAAGGCGGTGGTCTGGCGCGGCCCCATGGTGACCAAGGCCGTGCGTCAGTTTCTCGGGGACGTGCACTGGGGGGACATCGAGTACATGATTCTCGATCTGCCGCCGGGCACGGGTGACGTGCAGCTGACCATCGTTCAGACCATCCCGCTTACGGGAGCGGTCATCGTGTCGACGCCTCAGGATCTCGCCCTGGCCGACGCCCGGAAGGGCAAGGCGATGTTTGACAACGTCAACGTCCCCGTCGTCGGGATGGTCGAAAACATGTCCTACTTCTCTCCTCCCGATCAGCCGGACCGGAAGTACTACCTGTTTGGCCGGCAGGGGGCCCAAGAGCTTGCCCAGGAGCTCGACGTCCCCTTCCTTGGAGAAATTCCGATCGAACAAAAGGTCCGAAAAAGTGCCGACGAGGGAACCCCCATTGTCCTCGATGCCCCAGACAGCAAATCGGCCTCTGCCTTCAACACCATCGCCGATCGGCTCGTGGAGCAGGTGGCAATTCGAAACGCCGAGTCCGATCCGACCCAAAAGGTCGAGATTCTCTACGAATGACCGCGCCCGTTGGCACTCCGCCTTGCCCCCGCATTGTTCGGTGGGTTGATCTTTTCGCTCCTTCGTCCGTTAGTACTTAGTACCGGCGTTCGGTCCCACTTCACCCTCGCAACTGCTTTACAGTATTATGTCCGATGACGTGCCTTCCTCTGCCGACCCCGGAGAAGTCTCGGAGCCGAGCATTGATCCGGAGCTGCGTGATCAGATTGAGGAGGCGCTCGATACGATTCGCCCTTATTTGATGGCGGATGGGGGATCGGTTCGTCTTCTCAACGTCACGTCCGACTACGTCGTAGAGTTGGAGCTTCTGGGCGCCTGTGGGTCCTGCCCCATGAGCACGATGACCCTTCGGGCGGGCATTGAGCAAGCCTTGAAGCGCTCCGTCCCGGAAGTCAAGCGGGTGGAGGCCGTAAACGCCACCACGACGGCCTAGCTCGATTGTCTTCGCGCCCTTCTCCCTTTTCTGCGTCTCTTGCGCCTTTAGAGTCTGTTTTGATTTATGCCTCGGGTTACGAGCGGTCTCGATGGGCTGCA
>CAYXAD010000127.1:2920-9602 GCA_964462965.1 uncultured Salinivenus sp. | reverse complement strand
CCTCTCTCTTCAATCTACGGATTCTAAAGACACTTGTAGCCCCCTGGGCACACAAAAAGCGCTTCCTTCGCGGATTATTCGCACCCGGCGCTTCTTCCTCGGTCAGATGAAGAGCGACGAGAGGGAAGACGCTTCCTCTGATGCCTCAGAGATGGAGTACGTGCAGAGCCTCCTGCCTCTCGTCCTCCTCCCCCCTCCCACCTGGAAGGACAGCCCCTCCATTTCGATTCTCTAAGAATCAGCCCATCGAAGGCGCATTCCCCCGAACATGACGGGTGCCCTTCCGTGCATGAAGGCGCTTCATTTGCGAGACGGCCTCCGTCTTGCTCCACCGTCTTCCCATGCCCCTCATCAGCCTTCTGTCTGCCGCCCATGATTGACCGCATTGCCATCCTCGGAACGGGTCTGATTGGAGGCTCCCTCGGCCTCGCCTGGCAGGAGCGTCGTCCCGACGTCACCATCGTCGGCAACGATCGGCCCGAGGTGCTCGAAGAGGCCGAAGAGCGGGGCGCGATTGACGCCAAAGCGGCAGACCCCATTTCCGCGGTGGAGGATGCCGATCTCGTGGTGCTGGCCACGCCCCTGGCCACGGGCCTTCGGGTCCTGGAGGCCATCGCCGATCATCTCGACGAGGGCACGCTGGTCACCGACGTCGCCTCCGTCAAGCAGCCGGTTCTCGACCAGGCGCAGGACGTCCTGCCCGACGACGTACACTTCCTCGGGGGGCACCCCATGGCCGGGGCCGAGCACAGCGGCATCGAGCACGCCGATCCGTTGCTCTTCGAGAATGCGATCTATGCCCTTTGTCTCCCGGGCGATGCGAGCGAAGACGACCTGGACGGCCCTCTGGCTCCGGTCGTGGACTTCGTCGAGGCCACGGGGGCGCGCCCTCTTCTCCTCGACGCAGCCCGTCACGACCGCCTGGTAGCTGCCGTAAGCCATCTGCCTCAAATTCTCGCCGTCTCTCTCGTCAATACGGTGACGGACACAGAGGACGAAGACGATCGGGATCTGGCGCTAAAACTGGCTGGCGGCGGCTTTCGCGACATGACCCGGATTGCCGCCTCTCCCTTCGACATGTGGCGGGACATCCTTGTGGGCAACGAGGGCGCCATCCACGACGCCCTCAGCCGCTTTCGGCGGACCCTCCGCGAGCTTCGCAATCGGCTCATCGAGCAGGACCTGGACCAGCTCGAGCAGGCCTTCGTCGACGCACAAACCGGCCGGGACGCCATTCCCCGCGACACAAAAGGGTTTCTTCACGCCCTCGCGGACGTGTACGTCCGGGCGCCCGACGAGCCCGGCGTAATCCACGACATGACGGGCCTGCTTCTCGAGGCCGACCTCAACATCAAGGACATCGAGCTCCAACAGATGCGCGAGGGCACGGGCGGTACCTTCCGCCTCGCCTTTGCCTCGGCCCAGGAAGCCGACGCCGCCGTCGAGGCCTTGAACGACGCAGAATACGAGGCCTGGCGCCCCTGACAGGCATCAAAATCACCGGTCCTTCGTTGACTACAGAGCGACCGTCAAGTATCATAATAAACGACGCGTGGGGGCCTGTCTCGGCTCTCCATAGTAGTGCGTTGCTCGTCTAGCCTTCGGATTCAGCTCTTCACACGATGTCAGACTCCTCCGACACGCTTCAGACCACGCCCCTCCACGATGTCCACGAGGACCTCGGCGCCCGCATGATGGCGTTCGGGGGCTTCGACATGCCCGTGCAGTACAGTGGCATCATCGAAGAGCACATGGCCGTGCGCAATGACGCCGGGCTCTTTGACGTGAGCCACATGGGAGAGGTGCTCATCGAAGGCGACAACGCCCTGGACCTCGTTCAACGCCTGGTCACCAACGACGCGGAGAAGCTCTACGACGGCCGCGCCATGTACACCGTGATGTGCACCCCCGAGGGCGGCATTATCGACGACGGGATTGTCTATCGCCGGGCCGAAGACCAGTACCTGATGGTCCTTAATGCCGCCAACCGGCAGCGCGACCTGGACTGGATCCGGGAGCACAATTCGATGGGAGCGGACGTCACGAACATCTCGGACGAGACCGCCCTCCTCGCCCTCCAGGGCCCTCGCGCCTTCGAGATTGCCCAGACGCACCTCGACGAATCGCTCGACGAGCTCAACTTTTATCACTTCTGGGAGCGGAGCGACGGCGACTTCCTCGGCTGCGACTGGGCCATCATCTCCTACACCGGCTATACGGGAGAACCCGGCCTCGAGCTGTACGTGCCCGCCGACGACGCGGCGGACGTCTGGAACACCCTCATGGAGACGGGCGAAGACGCAGGCCTCAAGCCGGCCGGTCTCGGGGCCCGCGACACCCTTCGTCTCGAAGCGGGCCTCTGTCTGCACGGAAACGACATCACCGAAGAGACGAACCCCTACGAGGCCGGCCTCGGCTGGCTGGTGAAGCTCGACAAGGGCGACTTCATCGGCCGTGAGGCGCTCCAAGCCATTCACGAGGAGGGGCCTCGCCGCAAGCTCATTGGGTTCGTCGCCACCGAGCGGGGCATCCCCCGACACGACAACGTGCTCCAGTCCGCCGACGGCGACGACATCGGAATCGTCACGAGCGGCTCGCAATCTCCGATCCTCGAAACCGGCATTGGGCTCGGGTACGTTCCGAACGATCCGGCGTACACAGAAGAGGGTCGGTCTCTTCAGGTGGCCTCCAAACGTCGGTCGTTTGAGGTCGAGGTGACACAGCCTCCGTTCCACAAAGACTGACACTTACCTTTCCTTTGTTTCTCGTTCTCTGTTTTTCCCTGCACCAACCTCGCTTCCCTCGGGAGCTCTTTTTGTTTTCATGGACGCCGAAGTATTTCTGACTTACTCGAACGTCAGTGACGAAGACGTTCGAAATCGCACTGTTGTCGTCATCGACGTTCTCCGTGCCTGTTCGACCATCGTGACCGCGCTGGATCGTGGTGCCCGGGCGGTGATGCCCGTCCTCGACATGGCCCAGGCCGGCAAAATCGCCGGCAACCTCGACCCCGACGTGTATCGCCTGGGCGGTGAGCGCGACGGAGAAAAAATCGAGGGCTATCACCTCGGCAACTCGCCCCGCGAGTACACCGAGGAGGAGGTCAAAGGGCGGGACGTCATCCTGAATACCACGAACGGGACCCGTGCCCTCGAACGGGCCAAGGAGGCCGAGCACCTCATCGCAGCGAGCTTTCTGAACGCCGACCGGGTGGTCAACTTCGTCAGGGAGGTGGCCGACGAGGTCACCATTATCTGTGCGGGACGCCGAAAGCGGCTGTCGCTCGAAGACACCCTCTGTGCCGGCCTGCTCCTGGATCGGCTCTGGGACAGCCGAGAGCCTGACACGGTGACCGACTCGGCCCACACCGCCTTCACCCTCTACGACACGGACCGGGATCATCTCCAGGATGCCCTGTACGGGGCCAATCACGCAGAACGACTGGCTCGCCGGGGCTATTCGGAGGACCTCGACTATTGCTTTCAAATTGATACCCTCCCGGTCCTCCCCTACTATACGGACAATCGTCTCGTCCTCTACGAAACGGTCCCCGCAACGAGCTAGCCCCTCGTTGCATCTTTGCCGTCTCCGGTCCACCTTATACAGGGATCGACTCCTCCTTTTGTGACATGGGGTGCACATGTCCGGTGAGGGGTGCTCTTGCCCTGCTTGACCACGTGCGTCTCGCTCTTCTTTCTTCTCCGCCTCGAAGTATGGCTGCCTCGCGCTCCTCAAAAGCGACCTCGACTGGAGACTCGGCAGCCCCGTTTATCTCCCCCCATCGGAAAAAGGAGGTCCTCGGGCTCGTCCTCATGGTGCTCGCCCTCCTGCTCTCCCTCGCGTTTCTGACCTACACGCCCGGCGACGACTCGATCGTCCGTTCGGCGCATTTGAGCGAAGCCCTTCTGAACCCGGGTGAAATGCAGGCCCAGTTCCCGGTCGAGAACGCCCTGGGCCTGGTCGGAGCGGAACTCGCTCGCCTGCTCGTCCCTGGATTCCTCGGGTATAGCATTCTGCTGTTCAGCGGACTCCTTCTGTTCTGGGGCTACGCCATCTTTCGCCACTGGTCCCTGCGCGGCCTTCTCTACCCCTCGGGCCTGATCCTCCTCTCTGCCTTCGTCCTGGCCTGCTTCGTCGGCTGGTTCGGCCACGCCTTCAACACAGATCTAGCCCGATGGGCCGGCGCCGTCGGAATGGGAATGGCCGGATGGATGCAAGGCGTCTTCGGTCCCCCCGGATCGTTTATCCTCCTTCTCCTTGCCGTGGCGGTGATGCTGCTTCTGGTCATCGACCACGACATCCAACGGTCGGTGGACCGGGTGCTGGAAGCGTTCCACACGATCGGTGCGGGACTTCGCTCCTGGTGGAGCGGCCTCCACTTCAGACGCTCGGCGACATCGAGCGCGTCGAAGTCCGAGGCACAGTCCTCCTCGAAACCCTCTGATCCGCGTGCCTCCTCTCCCTCGTCCGACGCTTCCGCCCCCGACGCCGATACGGCCACTCCTCCCGAAAATTCTTCCCCGGAGCCTACCGAGACATCGGAGCAGGCGCCCTCGTCCGAGGAGCCAGCTCCACGGCCGTCGGGGTCCGATGGATCCTCCCCTGACGACACGGCAGAAACGATTCCGCCGGTGACCATCCAGGTTTCGGGCACCGACGAGCACGGCCGTCCGCTTCGCCGAAATGATCTGTTTCGGGCACGGGTCCAGGCGGCGACCCAGGGAACAGCGGATGGGTCCGACGAGCCGAGCGATCCCCCAACGCAGGAACTCGAAATCGAAGAATTAGAGGCCGAGTTCAGCGAGGCGTTCGACGAAAAGGCCGGTGCACCACCGACGTCCGCCTCCTCGGACGAGGCTGAAGAGAACGGCCCACCGGACCCGTCTTCTTCCGACACCGCCTCCACCGAGGAGTTGACAGACGAAGCGGATCCACCTTCCGCCTCTGAGCCGGCGTCGTCGTCTCCCGAGCCGGACGCGCCCGACGGCGCCTCGAAAGGGGACGACGTGGCCATGACGGTACAGGAACAGATCGAAGAAGAGAAGGCCGACGAGATCGATCGTCCCGCCGAAACGCCTGAAGACTTCGAGTACGAGGCCCCTCCCCTCGATCTGCTCGACGAACCCACGGACGACGATCCGACCATCGATCGGGAAGAGCTCGAGGAGAACAAGCGCATTCTCCTCGACAAGCTCGACACGTACAACATCGAGATTGAGGAGATCAAAGCCGTCGTCGGGCCGACGGTCACCCGGTACGAGATGACGCCTGCGCCCGGCATCAAGGTGAGCCGCATCAAGTCGCTGGAGGACGACCTCGCGATGGCCATGGCCGCGCCCGGCATCCGAATGATGGCGCCCATTCCGGGGAAGCGAGCGGTTGGTGTTGAAATTCCAAACCGCAACCGGGAGCTGGTGCGGCTGCGCGAAGTGATTGGCACGGCCAAGTTCCGGGACACGGACATGGAGCTGCCCATTCCCATGGGCAAAACGATCGAGGGAGAAGTGTACCTCGCCAACCTTGCCAAGATGCCCCACTTGCTCATCGCCGGGGCCACTGGCTCAGGAAAGTCGGTGGGGCTCAACTCGATCATTACGGGCCTAATCTACGCCTGCCACCCGGCCAACCTTCGGTTCGTCATCATCGATCCGAAGAAGATCGAGCTCCAGCAGTACACGTCGCTCGAAACCCAGTTCGTTGCGAAGCCGGAGGACGTCGACCAGACCGTCATCACCGACATCGAAGAAGCGTCGGGGGTGCTCAAGAGCGTCGAGAAGGAGATGGAGGAGCGGTACGACCTCCTCTCCGACGCCAACGTGCGGGGCATCAGCGGGTACAACAAGAAGTTTCAAGAGGGGAAGCTCGACCCCACCGAGGGGCATCGTCACATGCCGTACGTCGTCGTGGTGGTCGACGAGCTGGCCGACCTCATGATGACAGTCGGAGACGACATCGAAGGACCGATCTCGCGGCTCGCCCAGATGGCCCGCGCCGTCGGCATCCACCTCGTCCTCGCCACGCAGCGGCCGTCCGTCGACGTCATTACGGGCGTGATCAAGGCCAATTTCCCCTCCCGGATCGCGTACGAGGTGGCCTCCATGGCCGACTCCCGCACCATTCTCGATCAGGGCGGGGCGGAAGGCCTCGTGGGCAACGGCGACATGCTCTTCCTGAGCGGCAGCGATCTTCGGCGGCTTCAGGGTCCGTTCGTGCGGGTCGAGGAGGTCGAGCGCGTGGTCGACCACGTGTCCGAGCAACCGGGCGTCACCCCGTACACCCTGCCCTCCCTCCAGGAGGCCGGCCATGGCCCCGACGCCACCCTCGGGGTGGAAGACACCGACGAAAATTTCGAAGAAGCGGCCCGCGTGATCGTTCGGCGCCAGCAGGGATCGGTCTCGCTGCTGCAGCGCAAGCTGGCCGTCGGGTACACCCGAGCGGCTCGCATCGTCGACCAGCTCGAAGAGGCCGGCATCGTCGGCCCCTTCAATGGGACCAAGGCCCGCGAGGTGCTGGTGGACAGTGAGGAAGAGCTCGACCGCCTGCTGCAGGGGGAGGACGCCCCGGATTCGGAAAATGGAGAAGCGTAAGCCTTCCTCCTCGAGTTGAATAGAGGGGATAGAATGGAAGATGTTTTTTGCCGATCCATGACACCTTGAATTGCCCCTAGCTCCCAGAACATTTG
>CAYXAD010000127.1:0-2910 GCA_964462965.1 uncultured Salinivenus sp. | reverse complement strand
CGCCTGGCCATGCGGCCCTACGACGACGTAGAAAGAACCCTCGACCGAAGAATAATTCCTCCTTCGCCTGTCACGTTCCCCGCTGACCAGCAATGAAGACAGAAATGTAGACATAAAACCTGCACACCGCGTTAGCTATTGGAAAGGAATTCTTCCCGAAGACGGGCGGTGTCCCCGCACCTCCCATCGTCAATCAAACCCATCACCCAACCGAACAGACCTCATGTCGACGACATTTCCCTCCATTGGCATCCTCGGCGGCGGCCAGCTCGGCAAGATGATGGCCGCTGACGCCATCCGGATGGGGGTCGAGGTACACCTCCTGTCGCCCAAGCAGGCCGGCCCGATGCGCCCCTACCTCGGCGCTCAGGTCGGCGATTGGACGGATCCGGAGGTCCTTCGCGGCTTTGTCTCGAACTGTGACGTGGTGACGGTCGAGAGCGAGTGGGCACCGGCCGAGGAAGCCGAAGAGGTCCTCTCCGAAGACACGGCCCTCTGGCCCTCTACTGAGACGCTCGAGCTCATCAAGGACAAAGGGGTCCAGAAACAGCATCTGTCCGACGCAGGGTGCCCGGTGCCCGACTTCGTTCGCTGTGAAACCGTCGACGCGGCCCTCGACGCGGCCGCCGACTTCGGCTATCCGGTCGTGCTCAAACAGTACCGCGGGGCGTACGACGGCTATGGCAACGCCACGGTTCAGGGCCCCGACGAGCTGCGGGAGGCCTGGCCGGACCTTGCGGCCGACGACGGACTCATGGTCGAAGTGTTTGCCGACTTCACGCGCGAGCTCGCCGTGCAGGTGGCGCGTCGGCCGGGGGGCGAACAGGTCGTCTATCCGGTGGCCTATACGGTGCAGCGCAATCACCGCTGTCATGCCGTCGAAGTGCCCGCCGACATCGACGACGACATCGCCGCCAAGGCGCGTACCATTGCCCAGGAGGCGGTCGATGCCGTCAACGGCGTCGGACTGATCGCAGTCGAGCTCTTCGAGATGCCGGACGGACGGGTTCTCATCAACGAGCTGGCGCCGCGGCCTCACAACACCGGCCACTATTCGATCGAAGGGGCCCAGACCTCTCAGTTCGAGAATCACGTCCGGGCCATCCTGGACTGGCCCCTCGGCAGCACGGCACTACGGATGCCCGTGTCGGTGATGGTGAATGTTCTCGGCGAGCGGGAAGGCACGCCGCCGCAGCCGCGAGGCCTCCCGGAGGCGCTCGACATCGAAGGCGTCTCGGCCCACATTTACGGCAAACCCGTCGTCCGCCCCGGACGCAAGATGGGTCACGTCACCGCGCTCGGCACGGATCGGACCGACACGCGTGAGTGCGCCGAACGAGCGGCGGATGCAATCGAGTTGTAACTGCATAAAGCTTGATTCTCACGAATTTCCTCTGCATAGACCGCCGACGGCCGTCCGCGGACAGCGGTCCCTCGCACCTCTCCCTTAGATGTAACCGTCCCCGGTTTCGATCGTCGTACATCACTGCTCATTACCCAACCTCTCTGCTCATGTCCTCTACCCCCTCCGTTGGCATTGCCATGGGAAGCGACTCCGACCTTCCGGTCATGGAAGGCGCGGCCGAGGTCCTGGACGAGTTCGACGTCTCGTACGAGATGCGCGTCCTCTCGGCCCACCGAACTCCGGCCGTCATGAAAGAGTATGCTGAAACGGCCCACGAACGCGGGCTCAAGGTGATTATTGCCGGTGCAGGCGGAGCCGCCCACTTGCCCGGCATGCTGGCGGCCAGCACGCCCCTCCCCGTACTCGGCGTGCCCGTCAAAACGAGCAAGCTCAACGGCGTTGACTCCCTCCTCTCCATTGTCCAGATGCCCGGCGGTGTGCCCGTCGGCTCCCTGGCCATCAATGGGGCCGAGAACGCCGCGCTGCTGGCCGTGCAGATCCTCGGCACCGACGACCCGACCCTGCGCGACCAAATGCTCGAGTACAAACAAGACTTGATCGAGAAGGTGGAGGCGATGGACGAGCGCGTCTATCAGCACTCCAGTATTGACTGAGCTTATGACTTTCTCCCCGTCGCCCCATGCCCATCCATAGGCTTCTTATTCCCGGGATCCTGCTACTTCTTCTGACGGCGGTAGGAACCCTTTCCACCGCGTCTGCTCAGGAGCGCGCCGTGCCTCCCTCCGAACGCCATACATCCCTCCAGGCACGTTCGGCTGTCCCCATGGAGTCGCTCCCCACCGTTGACGGGGCCGCCCTCCAAGTCGAGGCCGAGCGCCAAACCAGTGAGATAGGCCCGTATCGATACGGCAAAGCCGTCGAGACGAACTTCTCACCGAACAAGCATGGCACCTGGGAGCAGCTTCCGTCTGGCAACTGGCTCTGGAGACTTCGAATTCAGTCTCACGACGCCGTCTCCCTGAGCCTTGGATTTACACGGTTCCAGCTTCCCGACGGGGCCGAACTGTTTGCTCACGGCCCTGACGGTGAGATCGTCCGTGGCCCATACACGACGGCCGATGCCACAGCCGGCCAGCATTGGACGCCTATTATACGAGGAGAAGAGCTCATACTAGAGCTCGAAGTGCCGCAGTCCCACAGAGAGGAACTAGACATTGTCGTTGGCAAAGTCGTTCACGGGTACCGCCCCTTACGCCGGTCCCGTAGTGACGGTGCTTCCCAAAAGTCGGGGGCCTGCAACCTCGACGTCGCCTGCGAGGAAGCCGATCTGTGGCAAAATCAGGCCCGATCCGTGGGCCGGTTTACGGTCGAAGGAATAGCCTGTACCGGAAGCCTCGTGAATAATACCGCGCAAGACGCAACTCCATACTTTCTTACTGCCGAGCATTGCGTACAGTCTCCGAGCGATGCTGAAAAAATGGTATTCTACTGGAACTACGAAAACGATAGCTGCCGATCCCCTGGAAGTGAGGAGAATGGAACCG
>CAYXAD010000126.1:3355-9668 GCA_964462965.1 uncultured Salinivenus sp. | reverse complement strand
GGGGAGGATGCCAGATAGATACTGGCCGAAGGAAATCCTGTCCCTTGCGTTCGCAAGACTTTGGCCGCCGACTTCTCAGGGTCACAGGGGCTTTGAAAATGCAGAGCTGTCCCCCAATTCCTTTCCGCCGAGGTAGGCCCCGTGGCAGAGGGCATGCACTGAGAACGCCCCTAGACGATGAATCAAGTGTGCCCGCTGTGTGTACGAAGCAGCGGTTTTTCGGTGACCGCCGTCCGGCACTGCCCGTACCCGTTGTTCTCCGCTGTCACATCGTTTCGCTGTTTCGCGTTATGCTTCGACGTCTGCTCCTCCTGTGTCCCCTCGCCCTTTTGACGGTGGGGGTGACCGCGGCCCAGGATACGGATCCCTTCCTGCGCCACCCCGCAGTTCACCCAAATGGGGAGCAAGTTGCCTTTTCCTACCAGGGGGACCTGTGGACAGTCTCTGCGGAAGGGGGCACGGCCGATCGCTTGACCATCCACGAAGCCTACGAAGGACATCCCCGATGGAGCCCCGACGGCGACCGAGTGGCGTTCGTGGGGGACCGCTACGGCAACGACGACCTCTACGTCATGGACGTGGCCGGAAGCGTGCCGAAACGTCTCACACATCACTCCACCGAGGACGCCATCGGCGGCTGGACGCCCGACGGTGAGCTCCTCTTCACCACCGACCGCACCTACGCCCAGGCCGAGTGGTCGGATGAAATCTACCAGGTCTCCGCCGAAGGCGGCACGCCGGACCGGCGTCTCGACGCCGTGGGCGATTCGCCGCGCATGTCGCCCGACGGCCGCTTCATTGCCTTCGAGCGGGGCTACAACACCACCAGCAAGAAAGGGTACGACGGACCGGCGGACCGCGACGTGTGGCTGTACGACACGGAGAACGACACGTACACACAGATCACCACCTTCGAGGGCAACGATCATGGGCCGGTGTGGACGGGCCCACGCACGCTGCTTTACATCAGTGAGCAGTCCGGCACATACAACGTCCACCGCCAGCAAATTACGGACGACGGATCCTCCGAGGGAGAAGCCAGCGCTGTGACGTCCTTCGAGGGAGACGGTGTCCGCGCACTCAGTGCCAGTACGGATGGCCGCCTCGTCGCCTTCGAACGACAGACCGACGTCTACGTCATCGAGGACGGCGGTGAGCCGCGCGTCCTCGACGTGACCTTGCCGGCCGATTATCGTTTCGATCCGACCGAGAAGAAGCAGTTTACGGACAACCTGAATGACTACGCCGTGTCCCCCAGCGGCGAGCAAATCGCGCTCGTCCTCCGCGGGGAACTCTTTCTCATGCGCAACGAGCCGGACGCCCCCCGCACGCGGCGTCTCACGGAGCATGCGTACCGAGACCGCGACGTGGCCTGGCTCAGCGATTCGACCCTCGTCTTTGCATCCGACCGCCACGGCAACCAGTACGACCTCTATCGCCTCGAATCGGCCGATCCCGAATACCCCGGTGATCTGTATGAGGCCTTACAGTACCGGGTCGAGCGCATTACAGACACACCCGAGGACGAGCGCGTCCTGGCGGTCTCCCCCGATCGGTCTACGCTGGCCTTTCGACGCGGCGCCATGACCGGGTACGGGCCCGGCCAGCTCATTACGGCACGCTTGTCCGAGGGCACCGTCGAGGACGAAACCGTTCTGGTCGACGGCTGGAACGCACCGACCGACGTCGCATGGAGCCCCGACGGCGAATGGCTGGCGTACGAGCGCAATGACCTCAACTTCAATTCCGACATCTACATTCACGCCGCCGACGATTCCCGCGAGCCGGTCAACGTCAGCCAGCACCCCCGGAGCGACGGCGAGCCGGTGTGGAGTCCCGACGGATCCAAGCTCGGCTTCATTTCGGAACGAAGCGGCAACGACGCCGACGTGTGGTTCGTGTGGCTCCAGAAGGAAGACTGGGAACGTACGGAGCAAGGCTGGGAGGCCCTCAAGCGCAGAAAGGCAGACACCAGCGAAACCGACAATGGCGAGCCGCCCACCGTCGAGATTGACTTCGACAACATCCACCAGCGCCTAGAACAGGTCACTGCACTGCCCGGAAGTGAGGACGACCCCATCATTGACACAAACGGCGAAACCTTCTACTTCGTGGCGGGCGAAGACAGCCGGACGGCTCGATACAACACGGACGTCGACCTGTATCAAATCAAGTGGGACGGCACCGAACAGCAGCGCATCACGGAGAATGATCTCGGTCCCTCGCAGGTTCGGCTGACCCCTGACAGCTCGCAGATTACGTTTACGCACTCGAACGGACAGCTCGCCCGCGTGCCGACCAGCACGGGCAGCCTAGAGCAACTGTCGTACCGGGCCCGCATGACCGTGGACCACGAGGCCGAGCGGGCCCAAATCTTCCGAGAAGTGGGTCGTGCGCTCGACCAGGGCTTCTACGATCCAAATTTCCACGGTGACAACTGGGATTCCCTCCGTACAAAGTATCGGCCCTGGGCCCTGGAGGCTTCCACCCAGCGCGACTTCGAAGACGCCTTGAACCTCATGCTCGGCGAGCTAAACGCCAGCCACATGGGCTACACCACGGACGATCGAGCCGAGACCCAGTCTGAGCAAACGGGCCTCCTCGGCGTCGAAGTCGACCCGGTTGAGAACGGCGTAGAGGTGCAGCGGGTCGTCCCGCGCTCGCCGGCCGACCGGGAGGCGAGTTCGCTGCAAGAGGGCGACGTCATTACCGCCGTCGACGGCACACCCGTGGCCGAAGTGCCAAATTTCTACACACTCCTCGAAGGCACCGTCGACCAGCTCACCCTCCTCGCGGTAACGGGACCGAACGGAGACGAGCGAACCGTTCGCATCCGCCCGACGGAAAGCCTCGACGACGAGCTCTACCGCGAGTGGGTGGACGAGCGTCGCCAGCTGGTCGAGGAGTACTCGGACGGCCGCCTCGGCTACATCCACATCGAAGGCATGAACTGGAACAGCTTCGAGCACTTCGAGCGCAGCCTCTACGCCAATGCACACGACAAAGAGGGCCTCGTGATCGACGTGCGCTACAACGGCGGGGGATGGACCACCGACTACCTGATGACGGTGCTCAACGTGCGTCGGCACGCCTATACGGTTCCACGAGGCGCGACGGACGACCTCGAACAACATCACGAAGAGTTTCGCGACCACTATCCCTTCGGCGAGCGCCTTCCCTTTGCAGGCTGGACGAAACCGGCTGCCGCCGTCGCCAACGAGAACAGCTACTCCAACGCCGAAATCTTCTCCCACGCCTTCAAGAACCTGGACCACGGTCCCCTCGTGGGCCAGCCCACCTTCGGGGCCGTCATCTCGACGGGGGCCACGGGCCTGATCGACGGCTCCTACGTACGGATGCCCTTCCGGGCCTGGTACGTGTATCAGACGAATGAAAACATGGAGCACGGTCCGGCACACCCCGACATTCTCGTCGAAAACCCGCCGGCCGTGAAGGCCACCGGGGAAGATCCCCAGCTCCGACGAACGGTCGAGGCGCTCCTCGAAGACATTGACTCCGAATAGTTTCTCCCGTCCCCCCCGCTGTGGAGGCCCGGTTCGTTCCGAACTCGTTACAAGCGGACGAACCTCTGGAACCGCGAGGATTTCGGAATGTGAAAATGAAACGGTCTCTCTCTAAACCTAACTCACCCAACCCAACCGCCCCATGCCCGAGAACGTACAAATTAACGCGTTGCTGTTCGACATGGACGGCGTCCTGGTGGACGTATCTCGCTCCTATCGCCGGGCCATCGAAGAAACCGTCGAGCACTTCACTGGTCGACAGATCGGCGAGAACACAATTCAACGATACAAAAACTACGGCGGCTTCGAGGATGACTGGAAGCTGACCCACGCCATCGTCACGGACACGGCGATGGAGGTGCCGCTCAGCCGGGTCATCGAGGAATTTCAGGACCGGTACCGTGGAGATGACTGGGACGGCTTCATCACCGAAGAGCCTCCCCTCATCGACGATGACACCATCGAAACCCTCAACGGGGACGGACGCATCCTGGGCATCGTCACGGACCGCCCCGAAGAAGAAGCCGAGTGGACGCTCGACCATCAAGACTGGTCCGACTACTTCCCGCTCCTCGTCGGCAAAGAGAAGCAGGGGGATCGTTCCAAGCCGGACCCCTTTCCGCTGAGCCACTCGCTCACTATGCTTGCCGCCGCCGGCTGTGATGTGGCCCCCGAAGAAGCCGCCTACGTCGGCGAGTCGGTGGACGACATGAAGGCCGCTCGTGCCGCGGACATGTGGGCCATCGGCGTCGTTCCGCCTTACCTCGACACCGACGAGCACAAGCCCCTCTTGAAGGAGCGAGGCGCTCACGTCGTGATCGACGATCCCAACGAGCTTCCCGATCTGCTCTCTTCCTTCGAGCACCGCGTCGCTCGACGCGCCGTCACCCCTTAATCCAACACTCGTCTTTTCATCTGGGGCAGGCCACACGCCGTGGCCTGCCTTTTTTCTTTTGCGTACCGTGGCGCTCGGGTAAGAGCCCTCGTTGTAACTGTCTACTGTGCACTTCGGCCACGGTAGATGAGGGGAACCGGTCGGTTGGCCCCCTGCCTGGACAGGTCCAAATTCGCCTGGGCGGAAAAGGACCGAAAGGTGCACGACAATCCGCCACAAACGGCATCGAGACCTCGGCGACCGCCCCAACAGATCTTCGCCCAGGGCACGGGACCGCGCTTCAGTTCGCGGCGACTTTCTCTCCCCCTCCACCAACGACCACGATTTCGACGCGACGGTTTTCCCGCCGAGCGTCGGGGGTCTCATTCTCGGCATCGGGCGTATGAGCAAACGCCTCAATCTCGAGGGTCTGGGTGCGAATCTGGTGCTCCTTGTTCAGGTAGTGGGCCACCGCCGCCGCCCGCTGGGCCGACAGGTACCAGTTGCTGGGATAGGTCTCCTGCAAACCGGGGCCAATGGGCACATTGTCGGTGTACCCCTTGATGCGGAAATTGCGGCCGGCGTACTGCTCCTTGAGCGCCTCGGCGTGCTCGTCGAGTTGTCGACGCCCCCGATCGGGAATCCAGGCACTACCGGAAGGAAAGTAGATCGGCGGGGTCAGGGTCGCTCCCTGTTGCTCGGTTTCTTGTCGAACTCGAAGCGAGTCGCGCAATCGCTGGAGCTCCCCCCGGAGGCTTTCGTTGAGGGTCTGCAAGGAATCGGCTTTCTCCTGCGCGCCAGCGGCTCCCCAGTTCTGCTGGCACCCCAGGAGTACGAACGCGAGAAGAAGAACACTGGTGACGAGGCGCATGGAAAAACGAGAGCGATTCGAAAATAGTGACCCCTTGGACCCAATCTTCACCACTGTCGCGGTCGAATGCAACATTTTCTTGCCCACGAGCAGTGCGTTCCGCCCTTCAACGGCTCTCTCCGTTTCTCAGCGTGGCGTACACCTCCGACTTAACCCGATCCATGTGGCAGGCCAGGGAGGTGTAGCCAATGTGGCGTCGGGCGACCTCCCACCTCGCCCAGGCAATCCGCTCGATGCCTTCGCGGCGTTCGGGCTCAAAAGACCGTTCTGGAGTCTGCATGAGGTACCAGTGCGTCGTCTTGACCGCATAGACCTCTCCGTTCGGATAGGCGTGCTGGGTGGTGCCCACCGAACGGATCACGTCCAAGGTGCCAACCCCCACTTCCTCGCGGACTTCGCGCCGCGCACACGTCTCGATCGACTCCCCGGGATCCTGCATGCCTTTTGGCAGGTCCCACACGCCTCGTCGGAAGATGAGCAGAAGAGCCACCTGTTCGTCGAGCGGCCGACCGACGTAGCCCCCCCCTGCCGCCACCGCTCGCGGCGGACGATAGGGCTCGATGTTGCAGAGGGCCTCGGCCGGGACGAAAGGCACCCGAGCGGGTTCGTCGGCAGTCTCCGCCGCCGGAAATTCAGGCACCTTGGGATCGACGATCAACACGGGGTCGTCCCCGAACTGCCGGGCGGCTTGCAGGGTCGGATGCAACAGAAGCCCGCGATCGGTCTCGGCCCGGAGTCCTTGCCGGGCCAGGGTCGCGTCGTGAACATCGTCTTGGGCGGAATAAAAGAAGAGCATAGAGGGAAAGACCAACAACCATCTTGGCGAAGAACGAGCAGCCGTGGAAGGCTTCAGGATCAGGAGTTCAGCACGGTTACCCACACGGAGGAGGAATTGCAAGTCTCCTGCCTAACTCGCTCACGTCCGGTCGCCGCAGAGGAAGAAGCCATTGGATGCACGGGAGAACGTGCCCGGGCGTCCTGTCGTCACGAGGGGCCCCGCTCGGATGCCATACCGTGAGGCGGCCCCTGCGAGTTGCGAATCGA
>CAYXAD010000126.1:0-3255 GCA_964462965.1 uncultured Salinivenus sp. | reverse complement strand
AGGGGCCCCGCTCGGATGCCATACCGTGAGGCGGCCCCTGCGAGTTGCGAATCGATATCACGCTCACATCGGCCAGATGAGCGGGGTAATGACGATGACGGCAATCCATAGCAGCACTTGGAGAAGACCGCCGACCCGTGCAAAATCCAGAAAGCGATAGTTCCCCGGCCCGTACACCATCAGGTTGGTCTGATAGCCGATTGGCGTGATGAACGCCATCGACGCGGAGAGCGTGATGGCAATCATCATGGCCCGCGGATCGAGGTTTTGGCTCTCGGCCATCGAGAGGGCAATTGGAAACATCAACGCCACCGCGCCATTGTTCGTGACAATATTTGTGAGGAGGGCAGTGGCCAGGACGAGCCCCGTGAGGAGGCCGTAAGGCCCGAGCGCACTCGTGATATCGACGATTCCTTCCCCTAGTAGCTGCGCCGCACCGCTCACTTCCATGGCCTGTCCCAATCCCAGGGCTGCGCCAATGACGACGATCACGTTCCAATCCACAGCCTCACGGGCCTCTCCGGGGGTAAGAATGCCTGCAGCGACGAGAATGAATGCCCCCAACGACCCGGCAACGGCAATGTGCATGACCCCGGCGGTGACGAGACCGATGATCCCTATGATGACGGCAACGGCAAGGCGAAGCTGCCAGCCCCCCCAGGACGGACGCATTTCTTCCTGCTGCTGCCGGACTTCTTCCGCCGTCTTTTGGGTCTCGCCACCGGCTTCGCTCGTCACAAAGAACTCTTCGGACTCTTCGTGGGCCTCGCGGAATCCCCGCTTCGTGTCGAGCAGCAGCACGTCTCCGGGATACACACGCACCTCTCGAAGAGGCGGAGCGAGCCGCTCGCCGGCCCGACGTACTCCGGTGAGCGCGGCCCCGAACCGCTCGCGGAACGGGATGTTCTTTATCTTTTCCCCTATGAGGGACGAGCCTTCTCGAACCACGACCTGATGCAGTTCGCGGTCCTCGTCCCGTTCGATGTCGGCGTAGGCGAGACGAAGCCCCGGAAAGGCGCTGAGCCCGAGGTCTCGGCCGGGCGTTTCCTTTACGCGCTCGGTGTCTTCGAGCGTCTCGACCGTCTGGTCGGTGGGGGACTGCTCCAGATCGGCCGCTTCGACGGCAGGACCCAAGTCATCCTCTCTTTCCATTGCCGTCGTCGTAAACAAAAGCCGATCGCCCGGCCGCAGCGTCTCGTCGGCTTCGATGGGGGCGATCTCCTCGGCGCCACGCTCGATGCGCACCAGGGTCAGTCCCGGCAACAGCTCCAGGTCCGTCTCCTGCACGGTCCGCCCAACCAGCGGCGAGTCGGCCGCCAGCTCAATCTCGACGAGCTCGGCTCGTTCTTCTTCCTCCTCGGTCCGGATGTCCGTCCGATCGGGCGTGAGGTCCGGTGCGAGAAAGATGATGTAGCCGAGTCCCAGGATGGCACAAGGGACCCCCACCCAGGCAAGCTCAAAGAATCCGAGGCCTTCCATTCCGTGCGACTGGAGGAGTCCGTGAACGACGAGGTTGGTGGAGGTCCCAATGAGCGTGCACAACCCTCCCAGGATGGCCGCAAACGAGAGCGGCATCAGGAGCTTCGAGGGAGACACTCCGTGCCGCTGACACCACCCTCGAATGGCCGGAATGCCCATGGCCACTACGGGCGTGTTGTTGAGAAATGCCGAGTACACGGTTACTGCAGGGGTCATGCGGAGAAGAAGTCGCCGAATTCCCGTTTCCTCTCCGAGCACGTAACTGCTCGCCATGTCGAGGGCCCCCGTCTCCCGCAAACCGGCTGCAACGACGTAGAGGGAGCCGACGGCGAGGAGCGTGGAGTTGCCAAACCCCTGCAGCGCACGCTCCAGGTCAATCACGCCGCCAAGGACCAGAACCACGAGTCCTGTCAGCATCACGGCGTCGACACTGAGCGTCTCGGTTAACAGCGCGACGACAACCACTGTCAGGACGCCCAGCGTAAGGAACAGATCGAAGCTCATACAGAAGCTCCAAGAAGGATACTGGATGTCCGCTCTTTTCGAGAAGGCCTTTACTGTAGACCAGGAAACATGGTGCTTTGTTTGTAGGAGGAAGCGAAAAATGGAGCACGAAGTGGCGCCTCGTCATTTATTTCACACAGGATGCGACGGTCGGCCTCCACTGGAACAAAATGGTTGCCCTCGCAACTTGGGGCCTCTATTCCCTACATACGTGTATGCTTCTCCTCATCCCCTGCATCATGACCGGATTCTTGCACTTGCTTCACACTGGGGTGGGATCAACGCCTCTTCTGCTGGTTTTGCAGTCCTCATGATCCGTCCACAAGCGGTGAGGGCCTTTCTCCCGCGACTGGCCGCAGTATTTCTGTCCTTCCGGCACCAGCCCCACCCCTGACGGGGTAAATGTAATGTGGCAATCTGTCCGGGCGTGGGTCCAGAAGACACTCTTCATTACTGAGTGGCTTCCGGACCACACCGCTGGCACGCTACGCAGCGACGCGATGGCCGGCCTCACCGTGGGCGTCATGCTCATCCCGCAGGGCATGGCCTACGCCCTGATTGCGGGGGTGCCCCCCATCTATGGCCTCTACGCCGGCCTCGTCCCTCTCCTCGTATACCCGCTGTTCGGCAGTTCGCGGCATCTCGCTCTCGGGCCGGTGTCGATCGACATGTTGATTATCGCGGCGGGGGTCGGGACCATTGCCCAGGTCGGGACCGAACGCTACGCGGCGCTGGCCATCCTACTGACCGCCATGGTGGGACTCATGCAGATGGCCATGGGCATGATGCAGCTCGGGTTCGTGGCCAATTTATTGTCGCGCCCGGTCATTGCCGGACTCACGACGGCCGCTGCCTTTATCATTGCCTTCAGCCAGATCGGGAACCTGCTCGGCATCGAGCTCGGCCGCTCTCAGTACGTCCACGTGCTGCTGCAGCAAGCCGTTCAGAACCTGGGCGCCACGCATTTGCTCACATTCGGCATCGGCGCGATTGCCATTGTACTGCTCGTGGGCCTTCCTCGGTGGCTGCCCCTCGTGCCGGAAGCGCTGCTCGTTGTGATCGGAGGCACCTTCGTCGGATGGCTGTTTGAACTCGACCAGAGAGGCGTAGAGGTCGTCGGCTCCATTCCGCAGGGCCTTCCGAGTCCAGAGGTGCTTTCGGTGAGCTTCTCGGACCTCAACACCCTTCTTCCGGCGGCCATCACCCTCGCACTGGTACAGTTCATGAAGGACATTTCGCTGGGGCGCATCTTTGCCAGCCGGCACGGCTACA
>CAYXAD010000125.1:0-9683 GCA_964462965.1 uncultured Salinivenus sp. | reverse complement strand
TCGCGTCTCTTCGCCGCGGATGCTATGTTGCAAATATGTAATTGGGACTTTTCTTCGGTAAATGATTCTCGATCGTGTGCACCGAGGAAGGCCTCCTTCTCTGTTCGAATTTCTGCGAAGGCTAAATGTACCCCCTCGTTCGAATGGGGCATTCAGGACAGAAGGAGAAAAGAGGGAGGAACTGGATCGGTCGTATTGTTATCCCTCGTGTTTGAGGTGGTTTGCGAACCATTGGGGCGGGATCCGTCCGCGTCACCCTCTGACGTCGACAGAGGTGGGAGAAACGGTTTCTCGCTTGTTGTCGAGGGAGAGATGTACTTCCACGTCGTGCTCTCGGAGATACTCGAGGAGGGCGTAGATGAAGACCGCGACGCCAACCATTTCCAGGACCTCTTCGGCCGTCACCAGGAGCTCGTACGTGAACGTCGGATCTCCGTGCACCGATAAGTATCGAGCCCCGAACAGCTCGACGCCGATTGCACCGCCTACATAAGTCATTGCGGCCCCGGCAAACAGGAGCTTCCAGCGGCGGGAGAGGTGCCAGAAAAATCGTGCGTAGGCGATTCCGACGAGGAGGACGACTCCCATTGCGGGAACCACCCACGGATAGTAGAGGACGCCTTCGGCCTCGACAACCTCCTGCATCGGTTGGTTGAGATTCTCGTGGATGACGGCGAACTCGTCGACGGACAGATAGACGAAAATCAGGGACAGGATCGTCCAGTGCCAGCGGTAGGGGGCTGTTCGCTGCCAGGCGAACCGAGCAACAACCCCTAGGAGCACTGCTGCCGAAAGAAGGAGGACGGTCGCGACGTAAGTCGAGATGTTTCCCTCTGCGCCTAGATCAAACTGATGCACAAAGCCGAGCAGTCGTCCGTGGCCGAGAAAATAGGCCGAGTACTGTCCCATGAGACTGAAGAGGGCGAGGGTGCAGATGAGCCCCCCTAGCATTATGGCGACCCGGCGGGGTTTGATCGAGAACTCCATGTCAGAGAACGTGTGGTGAGACGATCCAGGAAGACCGTAGGGAGACCAGGTCTGAAAAATTGAGTGGTAGCCCTAAGCGCCCTTCTAAGTAGGGGAGGTTCTCTTGGCATGAATGGGAGTGGAGAGCAGAGGGATAGCGCAATTGACGCATCTTGTCGTCCTCAACCATTTTGGACGTTCTACTCGCTTCGGGCGGAGTGCTCGCGGTTCAATTCCTCGAGGAGGGCGCAATGTGAGGAGCCGCGTCGCAGGGGCGTCGGAAAGGGACTCCCGACATAATTATTAGTGAGGGGAACCTTTTCTCGAAAGAACGTCAAAGGGAGGTATTCAACGTCAGCGTCTGGTCGAAGCCTCCGACTGGGGCGGTCCAGACGTGACCCAAATCCCGCACCTGCGGGGGAGTAGTTTTCCATGAGAAAACAACCACACATCTTTTCTCAGCCCTTTCGAAAAACCTATCGCCACCACGTCTCCCCTCGCCTTCAGTATCTGCGACGGATGAAAAAGGAGAAGACCAAAGCGGCCCGGCGCGCTCTGCACCAGCAGAACACCCTCGAACCACATAGACCTGATTTTGGGGAGAGGACTGACGGAGGGGGTCGGTCCGCCGCCTGGACGGTAGTAGCACGTAGGTCGCACCCTGAGTTCGTTTGGGATCTAGAGGGTCGCACTCCGTAGGGGAGCCCCCAGGACCGATTGGGTTTATAACTACGGCCCGTGGAGTGCGCTCTACGGGCCGTTTTTCCATTGAGTGGAAGGCGTAGAAATGCGTTCTAGGGCCTCCTGGGACTCGTTACGGAACAGACCGGGGTGTGAGGAGAATGTATCCATCGTTGGCTTTTGTTTAGGGACCCTGAAGGGGCCTGCGCATAGAGCCCAGTTGGGAGTGCCGTCGAAATTAGCATTCCTCTACGGCATCTGAGATCGACGTAGCTCGGGATGTGTTGTTGCCAATTGTGCTTTGCTAGACGGAATGAGCGACTCGAGATTGCTGCTTAAGGAGACGGCCCTGGACGCGATTGGGGAGACGTTTTTTATCCTGACGGCGGAGGGAGACGTCGTAGAATGGAACCAGCGCCTAACGGAGGTGACGGGCTACAGTGACGACGAGATTGCCGAGATGCATTCGATCCAGTTCGTCCCTTCCCGAGAAGCAGAGTTGGTTCGGCGACAAATCGAAAAGGTTCTGGAGGAGGGACAGACGCGTGTAGAAGCACACTATCAAACCAAAAAGGGACGGGAGCTTCCCTACGAGTTTGTCGGATCCCTCCTCGAATGGGAGGGCGATCAGTTGATTTGCGGAACCGGCCGTCCCCTCTTTGACAGTACGGACCGGCAAGGGACGGACGACGCCTCCGCTCGGCCCTCCCACGATCGGGAGTCTTCCATTCGGAGGAAGAACATGCTCCTCCAAATCATGAACCGCGTGGCCAGCGCAGCCAATGAGGCCGAGAGCTTCGAGGACGCCCTGCAAGAAGCGGTCGATGCCATCTGCGAGCAAACCGGTTGGCCCATCGGGCACGTGTACCGTCGCTCTGAGGACTCAGAGAAGCTAGTATCGTCCGGCATCTGGAGTCAGGGGGACAAAGATCGGGTCGAACGGGGCCGAAAGGGGACCGAGCAGACCGCATTTGCGCCCGGAGACGGTCTGCCCGGGCGAGCTCTCGAGAGAGGGGACCCCGTCTGGATGGAGGATGTCACTGAGGACTCGACCGTTCTCCGGTCGGAGGTTGCGGAGGAGCTCGGGCTTCAGGGAGCGCTTGCTTTTCCCCTCACGGTGGGGGACGAGGTCGTCGCCGTGCTCGAGTTTTTTTCCGAGGAAGAAGAGCCTCCCGACGACGAGTTCCTGGCGACCCTGACATCGGTGGGCATGCAGCTGAGCCGGGTGGCCGAGCGAGAACGGGTTCGGCGAAGCCTCGAGGCCTCGGAGGAGCAGTATCGTTCCCTGAAAGAGAGCGCCGCCGACGGGATCGTGATCATCAACAGTGAGGGGGAGGTGACGGACTGGAATCAGGGAGCGACGGAGATCTTCGGCTACGAGAAAGAAGAGATTCTCGGGCGTCCCGTGGAGGTCCTCTTGCCGGATCAGCACAAGGAGGCCTACCGGCGGGACATGGAGCGAGTGAATCGTACGGGGGAGGGACGGTACCTCGGCACCACAGTCGAGCTGGAGGGCCTCCGGAAGAGTGGGGAGGAATTTCCCCTGGAGCTTTCCCTCTCGAGCTGGACGTCCCACGGCGAACGCTACTTTGCGGCCATTCTCCGCGACGTTACCGAGCGGCGCCAGTGGGAGAAACGGCTTCAGAAAAGCGAGCAGCGCTACCGTCGCCTCTTCGAGGATTCACAGGAGGGGATTGCGATCACGACTCCGGAGGGCGAGATTCTGGACGTCAATTCAGCCACCCAACAGATCTTTGGGTATAGCCGGGAAGAACTGCTCTCGATGAATGCGGCCGAACTGCATGCCGACCCCGCCCAGCGAGAGGCCATCGCCGAGGAGCTCGCGGAGAACGGCAGAGTGACTGCCCGTGAAGTTCGTCTCCGGCGAAAAGACGGAAGAGAAATCATCTGTGAACTGTCGGGGACGATCCAGCGAGGAGACGACGGAGAGCCCGATCGATGGCAGGGGTTCTTCCGGGACGTGACCGAGCGGAAGGAGGCCGAGGAGGCCCTTCGGGAGTCGGAAGAGATGTTTCGGACCCTCGCCGAGAAGGCACTGGTCGGTATTGCGCTCTTGCGGGGGGGCGAGTACCTCTACGTCAACCCTGCCCTCGCTCGGATTACGGGATACGACCGAGAGGAGCTGTTGAAAATCTCTCCTCAATCCCTTTTTCACCCCGCCGACCGGCCCCACGTCCAGCGTCGGGTCGAAGAGCGGCTGGAAGGAGACCGTCGGGAGGCGCACTATGAGGCGCGCATTCAGACCCAGTCGGGGGAGACGAAGCACGTGGAGATCTTTGGCAGTCGCATCACCTACCAGGGAGAGTCTGCAATCATTGGCACGATTCTCGACATTACCGATCGTCGGCAGTTGCAGCGGGAAATCCTTCGGGTGCAAGAGGAAGAGCGACGCCGCCTGGGGCAAGAGCTGCACGACGGGATCGCCTCCCAGCTCACCGGGGCTACCCTCATGCTGAGCAGCCTGACGAGCAAAGTGGACGAGGAGGCCTCGATCGAGCGTCTGCAGGAAGTGCAGGAGATTATCAACGGGAGTGCTAGCGACGTACGGCGGCTCTCCCGCGGGCTCAATCCGGGCGGGCTCTCGGACGAAGATCTGCCCTCCGCGCTGAGGGGACTGGCACAGAACACGGAAGAAGCTCGCTTTGTGGGAGAGAATCTTCCGACGGACGACCCCGAGGGGGACGACCTGGAGATCGGCCTCGACGTTTCCCGGCTGGAACGAGACGTCGCGACACACCTCTACCGGATCGCACAGGAGGCGGTCGCCAACGCTCGTCGGCACGGAGAGGCCGAAGAGATCGTCATTCGGCTGAGGCTCGAGGACGGCTCCTACGTGCTCGAGGTCGAAGATGACGGCGTCGGCTTCGATCCCTCGGGGGTCGACGAAGAGGGCCTCGGACTGCGTTCCATGCGGCATCGGGCGGAGCTCCTAAGGGCGGACTTTAGCGTCGAGTCGAGCCCTGGGGAAGGAACGCTCGTGCGGTGTCGGCTGCCCGCCTGAACGGGTTTGGACTGCAGTCACAGCAGGAGTCTTCCTTTCAAATCTTCCCTCCTGTCGGCTTCAATCCCTCGCCTCTTCAAAGTCACGAGGAGCTGGTCTGAGTTCCTGAGAGCTCTGAGTACGGCTCGGGTAAGGCGTGTGCAGCACCAAAAGTGGCAACTGGAGCAACATGAAAGCCTTAACGGTGGAAAGGGCTAGCTCACAATCGTCGCACATGTAGCCCTATATGCTCTGAGTGTATGTTACGATGCGCAAAAGCGTTCGCTTCATCGATCGCACCGGGGGCAAGTTTTCTTCTTCCTTCGGAATCGAGTGGAGGTTTCCGTTCAGTGCGGAAGGAAGTTTGTTTTGAGAAGGAACAGTGAAGTATATATATTGTAAAGCCCCCAATAAGTTGATCGTATCGCATGGAGGCTGACTAGAGTCTCTTTCCGGGTCCCGTGAACCATTGCTTGTTGCACGCCGGTCAACGTCATTTCCCCCACCTCCTATGGCTGCCGTTCTGAGTTCACCGCCTTTGGAGCAGGCGCTGAATGAAAGTGAGGGGGTGTTCTTTGTGTTTACTGAAGACGGGCGGCTCCTGAAGTGGAATCGCCAGGCCAACGAAGTAACCGGCTACACCGACGAGGAGATTGCGGAGATGCACCCCACCGAGTTTGTCCCGGCCGGGGAGCGGGACGAGGTCCAAAAACAGATTGAAACGGTCCTGACCGAGGGCCAGACGCGATTTCAGTCGTGTTTCCAGACCAAGGACGGGGAACGGGTTCCCTGTGAGTTCTCGGCGTTGCTCCTGGACGTGGGCGACACGAGGCTCATTTGCGGAACGGGTCACCTGATTGTACAGGGCCCTGAGGATGCACCGCAGATGTCCGAAGAGCGGGAAACCTCCGAAATTTTCGACGAGCGGTACCGTCGTCTCTTTGAAACCTCGCAGGATGGCATCGTCCTTACCACCCCGGCCGGGGAAATCATCGACGCCAATCCGGCTCTCTGCGAGATTGTCGGGTACACCTGTGAGGAGCTCGTGGGCCGGCAGGCCTCCACGCTCTACGACAACACCACCCGTCAAAAGCTGGTTCGCGCCCTGCAGGACGAGGGGCGGGTTAAGGATTTAGAGCTTCCCTTGTGTCGCAAGGACGGGGAGACCCGCATTTGCCTGGTGTCCGCCACCCTCTGGACCGACAATGAGGGCAAGGCTCAGGCCATTCAGTCCGTGGTGCGAGACGTTACGGACCAGCGACAGCTCCAGCGCGACATGCTCCGGGTTCAGGAGGAGGAGCGGCGGCGCCTGGGACAGGACCTCCACGACGGCGTCGCCGCCCAGCTTACCGGGGTGTCCATGATGTTAAATGCACTGAAAACCGCACTGGAAGAGGACCGCCCCGACCTGTCCTCCCGGGTCGAACAGATCCTCGACCTCGTGAGCGAGAGCAACAAAGACTTGCGGCGGGTGTCCCGGGGGCTAAACCCCTTGGTGCTCGAGGACGATGGGGCTCTGGCGGCCCTGGAACGGCTCGCCAACAACACCTCTGAGTGCCGGCTCGAGGTCGAGGAGACGATCGACGACCTCGAAGAACTCGGCCCCAAAGAGGAACGGCAGCTCTACTGGATCGTGCAGGAGGCGGTCGCCAATGCCCATCGGCACGGAGAGGCCGAGGAGATCGTCATTCGGCTGAGGCGCGAGGACGGCACCTACGTGCTCGAGGTCGAAGATGACGGCGTCGGCTTCGATCCCTCGGAGGTCGGCGGGAAAGGACTGGGTCTGCGTTCGATGCAGCATCGGGCCGCCCTCCTGGGGGCGGATCTCGAGGTTGAGGCCCATTCGGGGGAGGGTACGCACGTGCGTTGCCGCCTACCCGCCTGAAACGATAGGAGCGGCCTCGGGGCCAGCCCTTTCCGGAGAGAGAAGAGCTACCGAAGCTCCGACGCGTCCCTCTCCCGGGGCACTCGAATTGTGACCTGCGTGCCCACGTTGGGGGTCGAGTCAATGAAGAGCTCCCCGCCGAAGAGGCGAATCCGCTCGCGGGCCGCCGTGAGGCCGAACGACTCGTCCGGACGCTGCTCTGCAATCGCTTCTGGATCGAAGCCGACCCCCTCGTCGCTCACCTGGATGACCAGACAGCCTTCCGCTTCGTAAAGCTCGACGGTCGCCTGGTCGACGCCTGCATGTTCGGCCACGTTTAGGAGAAGAGTCTGCGTCACCTGGAACAGGAGCACTCGCATCTCCTCCTCGACTCGAAACTCCCCACTCGCCGACAGCTGCACGTCCAGTTCCCGAGTGTCCTTCATGTGAGTCTGAAGCCACTCGAGGGCGGCCGTGAGGCCCTCCGAGTGCAGCACTGGCGGGCTCATGCCCACCGAAAGCTGTCGCATGGTCTGGATGGCTCCCTCCATTCGTCGTTCCATGTCATTGGCTTCATCGGCAAGCTCCTGGAGGTCCGTCGCTCCCTCGACCTCGCTTCCAACGGTTTCGACTTTGTCTCGGAACGAGGACAGCTTGAGCTGAATGCCGTAGAAGCGTTGCTGCAGATCGTCGTGGAGGAGGCGAGCAATGCGCTCCCGCTCCCGCTGTTCGGCCATGGTGACTTTTGACGTCAGGGAGCGCACCTGCTTGGTGCGCTCCTCGACGCGGTCCTCGAGGGTTTCAGTGAGGTCCTTGAGCTCGGTCTTTCGTTGCCGCAGTCGATCCTTCGTGCGCTTCTTTTCGGTGACGTCGTGGCCCTGCGTGAAAATGCCGGAGACGGAGCCGTCCGGTTCGATGATAGGTTGATAAATAAAGTCGACGTAGACCGATTCGAGGTCCCGCCCCGGCTCTTTCTGGACGTGTACCTCCACCTCGCGACCGACGAAGGGCTCGCCCGTCTCGTACACCCGGTCTAACAGCTCAAAGAAGCCTTGCCCTTCGAGTTCGGGCAGGGCATCGCGGACGGTTTTTCCAATGATGTCCCGACGGCCGATCAGGTCAAAGTACGCTTCGTTGGCCAGCTCGTAGACGTGCTCGGGCCCACGCTGAAAGACCATGAAGCCCGGGGCCTGATCGAAGAGCCGACGAAGGTGCTCGCGTTCCTCCTCGCTGGCCCAGTACGCCTTCTGGACCGATTCGGCGCGGCTCAAGACGCCTTCCTCGATCTGTTGGGGGGTTAGCAGCTTTCTTCCGACCGGTTCGTCTCGAGAGCGCGTCTCCTCTTCTTTTTCTTCGTCCGGGGGCGGTTCGGCCACGACGGAGGTGTCAGAGGTGGACGACGGCTCGTCCTCGTGCCCCTCTTCGTCGATGGCCCCCTTCTCGTAGAGTTCGGTGACGTCGGTCGTGTGCTGGAGGATGTAAGCAACCTCTCCGTCCTCGTCGAAGATCGGGGTGTGAGTGGCACTCCAGTAGCGAATTTCTTCACTGTCTCCAGTCGGGTCCTTGGAGACGCGATACGGAATCACAGCCAGGGAGTCGCGTTCGCCGGTGGAGATCACCCGCTCGAAGGAAGCCTCGAGCCGTTGCCGGTTCTCTGACGAGTCGCCGGGAAAAGCGTCGAGAAGCCGCCGTCCGAGAATTTCTTCTCGCTCTCGACCCGTGAGTTGTAGATAGGTCTCGTTTGCCTCGACGATCGTGAGATTTGCGTCGAGAAGGAGGTAGGCGTTGGGAGACGCGTTGAAGAGGACCTCAAACTCGGGGCGAGAAGGAATTTCAACAGGGGCCATAAATGGTTCTATTCGGCACTTAGGCGGGGAACGAAGCCCTTGATGAGTATTCTGTAGCGGGTCTCGTCACATAGACACAGAAAGTACGAACGGCGAGATGCGTCCTGTACAACGGCTTCATTCTCTCGGTTCAATGCGAGGCACCCCAGACGTTCGATGGAAGAACGGAGGCTAAGCGTACGGCTCCAGAGAACACGAGGATTCAGAGAGGAAAAGAGGGACGTCGCATCCTCCGCTTCCAAAGAAAGCCTTCGGTAGAACGATCGCAAGTGTGATTCTCAAAAGGTGACCCCGGCCGTGAGGACAAAGCCCTGATTTCGGACGGTCTCATCTCCGCGGTAAAAGCTAGTTAGGCTGACTTCGTAGCGGAGGTCGATCGTCGCTGTGTAGCTGTTCCACGGCACGTCGACGCCTCCGCCGACCGCAAGGCCCACGTCCACCCTACGAACCTGGTCGCTGACGTCGGTTCTCGGGGCCTGTTCGGGCCACTCGTCTTCCGTCTCCGCCCGGACGTTGTAGCCGAGCGTAGGGCCGGCGAGCACGGACGGAAGGAGTTGAGTGTCTACCTGAGGACGAAACGTTCCCAGGGCAGAAAACTCGAGGTAGTCGGTCCGGAGGGTGCTACGAAAGGTCGTGCCGTTTATGGCAAGGGTTCGAATCGCCCCCTTTTGAATGTATGCGAGTTCAGGGCGGAGGGCGAAGGCGTCCCGGAGGTCGACGATGGCAAATCCACCGATCGTTCCGCCGATCCGCCAGTCGAGGTCTTCTGCGGCGTCCGCCCCCCCGTGGGTCATAACCGTGAGTCCGGCTTTAGCACCGGGAGTGACGTCCTGTGCTGCGGCTGGAGGTGTGACGATGATCAGGAAGAGCCCCAGGGCAAGTTCTCGTCCCGAAGGGCCTCTGTAGAAAAAGGAGGGGGCGAAGGGAATCACTGGGCGTAGCTACGAGGCCTCCAATGGTTTTGAGCGATGCGGAAAAGCCATCGCGGTGAACAAAGACAAACACGACTGCGAAAACGACAGTTTTCCGTCGGTCCCGCCCGTTGCACGCCGGTTACTTCTTTGACGCTTCCGGTGCATCGATGGACCACTGTGGGACGCGTCGTGATCCCTTTCTGGTCAGACAGGGGAGAAGGATTCCCCTTCGCTGCCGTGTATACGTGGACGTTACAGTATCGTATCCTTTATTTTAAGCGTCCCCGGGGGGCGGTTTTGTTATTCTATCTATAGTCGACGGTTAGAAGAAAGACGCCCTCCCTTCCTCGGGAGGGCTTTTTTCGTTTCCCTTCGTCCTCGATCATCTCGTCAGCATCCCCTCCGCTCGG
>CAYXAD010000124.1:6694-9823 GCA_964462965.1 uncultured Salinivenus sp. | reverse complement strand
ACCGGCCCCTGCGCGAGGCGATCCGAGGGGGTCAGGGTGAGGTCTCCCTGGACAGCATGAATCGATCGCCCCCGGGTCGCAAGCGGTGTGGGAGGTTCGTTCATTGGGACTCGAGCGGAATCCTCGGCGGGGGAGCGCCCCTCCCGGCTGGCGGGGGGAGCCCCGATCAGGCGTTCGGCCCGTTGAATGGTCTCTTGATACGCCGACGTGTCGTAGGCCGGGACTGCGACCTCCTCCGTACGATGCACCTTCCCCGTGAGCTCTCCTGTGAACGGCGTGCCGTCCAGCCGCTCGCGGTTGATGCCGCGCGGGCCGACCGCGATGGGCCCGGTAATATGGGTGGCGCCCGTCAGGGTCAGGCTCGACCGTCGATCCCCCAAGACCAGTGCCCGCTCGAAGTCGGACGGCGGTCGCATGCCGGCGAGGGCTCGCAGGGACGACCGTTCGTCCCGCACCGTTGCCTCCGAAAAGACGCGCGCAAAGCCTCCAAACGGTTCGACCCATACCGAGCAGCGCTCTGCGCCCTTGATGTCGTAGGTTTCTGACAACGCCTGGAGCGATCCATCGAGGTCGGCGAGGGCTCGATACACCCCGGCCTCAGCGGCATACCGAGCCTTGAGCCGGTGCACGTCGCGCTGGACAAAGCGCTTCTGAAGCGCCTGGGCCATGAGCACGAGCCCCACGGTCACCGACACCACCACGATGAACACGAGCACGATCGGTAGGGCGGAACCACGTTCCGAGGTCCAGCGGATCTCTCGTCGAGCCATGACGCTCGTGGTCGGCAAATAACAGTACAACGAATCCCGAAAACGGTGCAAGGCCCCTTTCTCCCTGCACCGCCGAGGAGAATCAGAGGAGAATCCAGTCGGCGACCGTTTCAAACGGAAGGACGAACCAGTGCGCGGCGGTCCCAAGCGCCATAAAGGGAGCAAACGGAAGCCTCGAGGTACGGTGAACAGCCCCCAGCAGCAGGCCGATGCCACCGAGGATGCCCGCCGCGAGGACGGCCAGATACAGTGCCCACACGCCCCCCCATCCAAGGTAGAGCCCGAGGACGGCCCCAAGCTTCACGTCGCCCATGCCGAAGCCGGGACGCCCCAGCACATCACGACTCACTTCTCGGAGGACAAAGAGCCCTCCGGCGAGCCCGAGAGCTGCGCCGAGCCTCTGGAGGCCCTCCCCCGAAAGCATCGCCAAAAGGCCTCCAATGACCAGCCCGGCCCCGGTAAGTTCATTTGGAATGATGCCCCACCGCCCGTCGGCATCTGCACATCCAACGAGCACAAGCACGAGCACTCCACGTTCTAGAATCGAGACCGTCCCCCCTCCCACGTACACGAGCCCGATCATCCAAGCGGCGACCCCGAGGGAAAGCCCCCACGCATACCCCGGCTCCCAGGGCTGTGTATCCAGTACACCCACCCCCGACTCGTCGGCCCACTCGCGCCGCCCATACACCCAGTTCGCCAGTCGCTGCAGCCCAATTCCACCGCCCACACCTCCGAGGCCGGCGACAACGTACTCGTACATGGATACCCCGTAGACAATTGGCAGACACCGGTGATTCTCTCACCCAGCAGGCTCGACGCAGGGCACAAGCTCAATCCTCTCGCCGCTGAGGGACTCAGTCGGCCACCCGCTGCTGGATTTCTCCAGATTGATCGACTTCCCATACATTGTGGGTGCCGTCGTTATCGAAATCCACGACGGCCCTCGCAATGGCCGTATATCCCGACGTGCTGGCCTTCTCAACCGAAATCTCGTACCGGGCATTGCCGCCATCGGTGACGAGCGTCTGTTGCTCGAAGCCAAGAGCCGCCAAATTCTTGGCGTAGCGATCCCGTTCGTAGTAGTGGGTCTTTTGGAGCGTGTGGAGATGCTTCAACTGCGTCTTGGCCTCCGTCATCTTTGCTTTGGTCGTCACGCTCATAAACTTCGGCAGCGCAATCAGCGTCAGGATGCCAATCACGACGAGAACAATCATCATCTCCGTGAGGGTGTAGCCCTCCTCCTCGCGGATGGCTTCCTGCCCGGCAAAAATGCTTTGAGTTGAATTGTGGCACCGATCAGTTCCGGGGAATACAGACATAGCGTCCGTCACGTCGCTCTGATGGGAGAGAATGACTGACCAGAGTTCCCTGAACAAATACCTGTCACAAAAGGGCCTCGAACGAGGTCCCTTAGAATTTATTATCTGAACACTTCAAACAACCAAAAAGGATCGATTTGGTCTTCTGGAGGAACTCGTGCCGCTCCTCTTTTAGAAAAAGAAGTGCCAACGAAAACTTCAGGCTAGATAAGTGTAAGAGCTTTCGTCAGGACAATTCATACGAGCCGGTTCTACAGAAGGCGAAAGAGTAACAGAAAGTGCTCACGCAACCACCGGCTTCGCAAAATTGACGGGTTAATTCTATTCTATTACACCCCTAAAATGGATATATCGGCTCCTTACAAGGATAACAATAATTATTTATCTTTTGCAAGCACCTTGTCTTGAGTAAAAAAATACATCGATGACTGACAACTTTATTCAGTCTTCTGACTGATCTCGAGGACGAAAGAGACCTGCCCATTCCCCCTTTGGAAGCACTAAGGTATCGACCCGCTCCCCTCCCTCAACGACAACGTGCCCAGACGTCACGGCCCGAACGGTAAGGGAATCCCTTCGGCGCCCGGGCAGGACCTCCCCCGCAGTGGCGAGATAGGTGGTTCCTCCCCGTTGAAGAAGGGCGGTCTGCTCTACGATCCCAACGAGTTGTAACTGGATCGGGGGAGGAACCGACTCCTCCCTTTCTGCAGTCGAGGCCTCCGGGTCGGGCTCGCTCTGAAGGTCCAAGGCATGCAGAAAGGGATCTCGAAAACGACCGCGATACGGGTTTCCTTTCCCCTCTACCGGTTTCCTCTGGATCTGCTGCTCTACATCGACAGAGGTCGGTGCAGGTGCGTCCTCGCCCACTTCTGTGACAATTCGATAGAGGACGGTTCCCCAGATGCCAACGACGGCAATCAGGAGAAGAAGGGGTACGCCTCGGTTGTTCTTCCAGCCTGTTGTGGACACGATCTCTTTCGCCGATTAGTCCTTTGCAGTACATGAATTCCTCGTTCCTCAAGGAGGCCCGGAGCCCC
>CAYXAD010000124.1:0-6594 GCA_964462965.1 uncultured Salinivenus sp. | reverse complement strand
GTTATCTTGTTCGCGGAGCGTTACGAGGGCGAGTTGCATCTGCCCCCGGAGCGTATGACTCGTCATCTCTTCCGACTGTAACAGGATCCTCTCTACCTTCATCAGGTACTTCGATCGTTCGATGCGGTCGACGAACTGACCAATCGAATGGTACTGTCCCGAGAGAACAACTTCGATAGGCAACTCCTCGTACGTATCGAAGGTCGAGCGGCCCTGCGGTCGCACCTGCTGAAGCTCCACGCCGGATTGTTGTGCATACTCCCGTAAGACCTCCAAGACGACAGACATGCGATCCCCCTGAGGAAGACTCACAAAGAGGCTATCGAGACGATGCTGGAGCGTCTCCTGCTCCGCGCGCAACCGCTGGAGCTGCGTTTCCCACGCCTGGGCCGATTGGATCCGTTGATGCTGTTGTTGCCACGAGGTGTAGGACCGATAGGCGGATTGAGCCCGTGGAACGATGACCCACACGAGGAGAAGGAGGGCCCCAATCAGGCCTCCGAAGGACACTGCCAACCAGCGTCGCGTCCGCAGTTGATGGAAGATTTCCTCTAGGTATCCCACAGCTATCGAGTCTCGATGCTACTCTGACGCGTTTCGGGATCCGTCGTCCCCCGCGGGGCCTGGACGAAGCGCACCTCAAACCGACGAAGCATTTGGCGGTGCGTCCCAGTGCGCTGAAAGACATCCTCGGCAGAGAGGACCCTGGAATATCTGAGCCGAACCTGATCTAATTGGGGACGCTGTTCGAGACGGGAAAGATAAGACGCCACACTCGCCTCTGGAACGGCAAATCCTGCAGTTCGGACGGAGGCTGAGTCCCTCTCCACCCGAGCAATTTCCAGGGCATCGAGCCATAGGCCCCGCGGGAGGGCCTGCCCGACATGATCCATGAGCGAGGCCGCATGGGTACGCTCGACAACGAGCGCCCGCGATTTTCGAAGCTGCCGGCGTAGTCGGTCCCGTTCCTCTCTCGCTTCCTCTACCCGCGTAAGCTGCTGGTCGAGCTGAGCCAGCTGCTGTTCGGCCTGGGAGGCCTGTCGTTCAAAGTACATCTGTAGTCCTGTGACAAGGAACAGGAGAAGGGCGAGGAGGCCCCCACCCAATACGCCTGCCTGCATGACTTCCTGGCGATCCTCACGATCCCGAGCTGTGTGCCTCTCGTCCTCCGTCAGAAAATTGATGGAATCAGCATCGAGGTAGAGGGCCTTCACGGCAAACGCCAAGGCCGGGGTCGCCTCTGCCCGATCCTCCTCCGACGGTTCTCCCTGACGGCCCGCCCCCGGAGCGGACGACACCTCTCTTGTAGGCGGAGGAGGCCCCGCGGCCTCTTCGAAATGAGGAATGCCGGCTTGGGGTGTGCCCTCAAAAGGAAGTGACTGGTCTGCTCGATCGAGGGTCTCCTCTGTGCCCTGTCCCGCAACCAGTAAACGATGAGGGGGCTCGTCTGCCCTCTCATCGGCGAGATGAAGCACAGCCTCCTCGAGGCGCCCCTCTCGATTCGACCCGAGTTCATCCGGTGCGTCCATGAGGCTCCCCTCTCGATGACGTAGCATCCATCCCCGGTCCTGGTGAACGAGCAACACCGGAGACTCCTGTTCAAGGAATGCTGCGTCAAAGGCGAAGGCAAACCCCAAATCGGTGCGGAGATCCCCTACGACCACCGGCTCCACCCCAACGGACTGGAGCAGTTCCGTGCGTGCCTGAACGGCTTCCCTCCGGGCCAGAGCGAACAGATACGGCCGTTGCCCCCCAGTCACTGCCCGTCCTCCAAGGGGTCGAACCCGCACGACGAAGTCCTCCAGGGAAACCCCTGAGGGAAGATGCGTACGGGCGGTCTCCTCTCGCCACCGCCCTCCCGGCTCTTCGCGCTGCTGCTGAGCCACGAAGCATCGCACGTGCGACGGGGCGAGATGGGTCGCCACGAACGAGGGGTCAGGGGCCACGCGATTGACCAATCGCGCGAGTACTTCCTGCGTCGAACCGTCCGAAGCAGATTCACGGATTACACGTTGAACGGTGACGTCGCGTCCAGATCGGCGGAGGACCGCCCATATGAGCTGAGTCTCCGCGATGTAGAGCCCGTGCCCGATGCGATGATAGAACGGTATGTGCATGTTCGAGCCTCTGTGGGCTATTGGACGAGCGCAAGACCTTGTTTCGTGAAACGATCCCTCTCAGCCTCACTTCACGGCCGCCCCTTGGGATCTCGGAGTCCTTTCTCTTCACGCAACTGCTCCCACTTCTGTGGTTCGTCTTCTTCACCGTAGAAGACATGTGGCGTCAGGTATATGACGAGCTCGGACTTCTCCGTATCGCGAGAACGAGATCGGAAGAGCCGTCCGAGGAAGGGAATGCTCCCCAACAGCGGAATTTTATTGTATTCCACCTCCTCCTGGTCGCGAATCAGGCCGCCAAGAATAATCGTCTCCCCTTCTCGAAGTCGCACCGTAGACTCCAGGATTCTCGTATTGATCGTCGGAGGCACCTCGGCATTGAATGTCCCGACGGGTTGGCTAAACTCCGGCCGAATTTTGGTCGTCACCTCTCCAGAAGAGGTCACCCACGGAGTGATTTGCAGGCTCACATTCGCCTCGATCTGCTCGAAGCGCTCGGTTTCCTGAACGACCGCTCCTTGTCCCGGTGTTTGGATGGGAGTCTCCTTGCGGAGAATGAAGTACTGCGTTTGTCCAATTTCGATACTCGCTTCGTGGCCACTTAGGGTCGCAACCTGTGGTCGCGACCGGATGTCCACTTTGCCCTCCTCTGAAAGGGCCCGCAGTTTAAAGAAGAAATCCTCCGGAAGCTCCCCGATGTTGCGGATGCCAAAGTTCGAGGTGAGAGGAATGAGATCTTGAAGATACTGATTGAGCTTCTCGTCTTCCGCGTCTAATTGAAAGCCCTCTTCCCCAAATCTATAGCCCTCCTCCTGGGCCTGCTCGGATTGCTCCTGGTCCTGGCCAAACTCGAGGCCGAGCTCAAAGAGATCTGTGGTCGTAAAATCCACGACGAGGGCCTCGATGAGAATGAGGGGAGTGGGTTGATCCAGTGCTTCTACAGCTCTCCGCAACTCTTCGACAACGCTGTTGGTGCCGGTAATCATGAGCCCATTTTGCTCAGCAATGACCTTAATCGTAGCCTGCTGCTTGAGCGTTGACGGCAGCATATCAGGGATCCGCTCGGCCTTCACGTGATCTAGGACGACGAGCTCTGTGGTCGCCACACTGCTCATTTCTCGGTTTCCCACGAAATAGGTGCTGTCCTTGCGGCGGTACGTGATATCATTCCCCTGAAAGAGAAGGTCGAAGACTTCCTCCACGCTCATGTCGTTTACCGTAGCCGAAATTCGACCCTGTGGCGGACTATACGTCACTAAATCCAACTCCATCTGGGCCGCCACCTCTCGCAACACCTCCTGAATGGGGGCTTCCTCCACCTGCAGGTCGACTTTCCCTCCCTCTGCATTTACCCACAGAGAGCGGCGGCGTCCACTGCTCCCTCCGCCGTCGGGCCGCTGCATTTTCCGATCGATGACGTAGATTCCGTCACGCTTGCGCAGCGAATAGCCATTGTTGTCGAGCAAGGTCGAGAGCCCGCTCTCCAAGGGCACCTCTCGTAAAAATCCATCCAGCGTGCCCTCAACCCCTCGACTGACAATTACATTGTGACCAGTTTCTTGCGTAATGGCTTCGGCCACCTCACTCAGGTCGTCATTCGTCAAATTGAGGGTGAGTCGTTCTCCGTCATATGTCACGTTTGGGGGCGTGGGTGGGGGCTCGGGGGGTTGTCGCACCCGAAAGACCGGACCGGTCTGAATCAGGGTGAGATCGTGCTCGCGACAAATCAACTGAATTGCGTCGAGCACTGAAATGGTCGAGAGCCGAAGCGTCACTGACTTTTGGATTTGGTCATCCACGATGAGGTTGACCCCGTACTGCTCGCCAATCCCGCGAAGCACATTGCGCAAGTCGGCATTGCTCACGCTGAGTGTGGAAATGGTATCCCGCGCCGCAGCTGGAACCTGACTGGGTTGAATCTGAACCTGCGGCCCCGCCAGCCCAGTATCGGCTGGAACCTTCCATTTCTCGACCTCGTCCAGCTCCGGCGAAGAGCGAGCCCTGGATTGGCGTGCTGGCACCCCCGGCTGGGGATCAGGTGGCGTCTCATCGGTGAGGGAGCGTGCCTCAGAACGAGGCTGATCCGTGGACACCTGGATTGTATCAGGACGACGCTCATGGGTCGTGTCCGGCTGACGGGACTGCGTTGCCGCACGACTCGAGTCGCGAACCTCCCGTTCGCCAATCGACCGTACGCGACTGGTATCCTCCTCAGGACGATCCTCATTCGTCTCTATGCGGACCGTGTCCGGAGAGACCTGCCCGGTGTCCGCTCTGGCCTGGGCACAAAGCGGCGACGGAACCAACAGAATTCCGGTAGCAAGTCCCAACAGAAGAACACGTTCTACTCCCCTATACGACACGGTCATTCCTGCAGGAGCTGAACTGAGTAAAGAGAGATGATATAAAAAATGGATGGGTAGTTCTATTTAATAACCCTTAATACTACCCCTCCTTTTACGATGTGCTCTCTTAACCTCTAAGCGCCACCGAAATGAAATAAAATTCCTGCATGTTTTAAAGGTATTGATTGGTCCGGACAATGGCTAGATCGGGAAGGCCTCCCGGATTTGCTGCCCGCTACGACACCGTTTCTCGAAGCACCTCTCCCGGCGTCGTAACTCCTCGTCTGATTTTACGAGCCCCTGCTTCCCGCAACGTATGCATCCCCTCGTCCTGAGCCTGAGCACGAAGATCGGACGTGCTCGCCCCGTCGGTCACCATCTCGGAAATCTGCTCACTGAGGGGCATGATCTCGAATAACGCTGTGCGTCCCTGAAAGCCTGTTCCACTACATTCAGCACACCCTGCCCCTTTCACGATCTCGGTGTCGCGCGATAGACCGAGATCCTCCCGGACCGCGGGGTCGACGTCGGCTTCCTCCTTACAGGACGGACACACACACCGGACCAGGCGCTGCGCCGCAACGAGACGCACTGACGAGGCCACCAAATACGGCTCTACGCCCATATCCACGAGACGGGTCACCGTAGAGGGCGCATCGTTCGTGTGGAGCGTCGAAAGTACGAGGTGCCCCGTAAGGGCCGCCCGCACGGCAATACCGGCGGTTTCCTGATCGCGAATCTCCCCGACCATAATAATATTGGGATCCTGCCGAAGAAACGCTCGCAGGGCCTCGGCAAAGGAAAAGCCAATGTCGGCCCGTACCTGCGTTTGATTGATGCCGGTGAGATTGTATTCAATGGGGTCCTCGATCGTCGTGATATTGACGTGCTCCGTGTTGAGGGTATCGAGGGCCGAATAGAGCGTAGTTGTTTTTCCGCTCCCTGTAGGGCCGGTCACGAGGATCTGTCCGTTCGGCTTCTCGATCGCCTGTTCGAACCGGTTTCGATCCTCGTCCTCAAACCCCAACACGTTTAGATTGAGAGTAAGTGCACTTTTGTCCAGCACGCGAAGGACGACCTTCTCCCCGTGTGCTGTCGGCAAGGTCGAGACGCGAAGGTCCACCGAGCGCCCCTCGTGGTCGACCCGAATCCGACTGTCCTGAGGCCGGCGCTTCTCGGCAATGTCGAGGCCCGCCATGATCTTGAGGCGAGAGATCATCGCATCCCGCTGGGCAAGATTCAACGTGCCTACCGTGTGGAGAACTCCATCTAGCCGGTAGCGGACCCGAAAGAAGGTCTCGTAGGGCTCGATGTGGATGTCGCTGACTCCCTGTTCAACGGCCCGATGAATGATACGCTCGACCTGCCGCACCACCGGGCCCGCCCCGAACTCCTCCGACTCCGTGCCAATGCGCTGTTCTGACTCGTCCCGTCCGTTCTCTCTCCCCTCCGTTCCTTCTTTCGCCAACCCTTCCTCCAGGAGGAAGGCGTCGACCTCTTCCGTCGTCACCTCTTCCCATTCCACCTGACTCCCAGTGACAAACGCGAGCTCGTCGAGCACCTCTTCCGTCACCGGGGGAGCGGCCCCCACGTAGAGTGTGCTCCCTTCCTGGCGAAGAGGCACGATCCGGTGCTCTTTCAACAATGCATCAGGGACGAGATCGCGGGCCGTCCGATTAGCGGCGTTCATCAGTTCCTACTTCATTCGAAGCGATATGAGCATGGCGCCTTTCCTTTCTTTTCTTGGATCTTCTTAAGACAAAAAAGTAACATCACACTTTCAATCTTTTTTATTTACCAAGGCTCTGGAAACTTCTTCTACTGGAACGTATTCTGCTGATGAGGGTCTTTGTCCATCTCTCTACTCGCATGTTTGATTCCTTCTCTTGCTTTCCCTGGTTCCGCCTCTGTGGGACTGGAGTGGCATTGATATGGTTTTTCGGGCTCGGAAGCGGTTGTGATTGGACCGTTGGAATTCCAGGCACCTCCGATTCCCTGCAGACGCGCATTCTCGACGTGCGTGTCCAGCCCGATCCGCTCGCCCCCGGCGATACGGCCACCTTTACGGCGGTGATCGCGGACAGTACCGACCCCTCCTTCGAATTTCGATGGTACCTAGCCGGCGTCTCCCC
>CAYXAD010000123.1:0-10171 GCA_964462965.1 uncultured Salinivenus sp. | reverse complement strand
CGCCCATGTCGGCCATGGTGTCGGCCATCATGTCGGCCACGTCGGAGTCGTCCTCAATCTCTCCCACCACGAGACCATAGGCGAGGCCGGGCAGGAAAAAGAGAAAGACCATGAGGGCGACGATGCTTTCGATGAGGGCCTCGAACTCGGCGAGGGGCGCCCCCTCAGGGACGGCGAGCAGGACGACGCCGATAATCGCCAACAGGGTGACCCCACCGGCCCAGCGAAGCCCCCGCCGTTCCTCGTCCGTGAGCTCGCTCGATTCGGCCTCCTCCTCGTCGAAGTCCTCCGGCGGCTCGTAGTCGCCCAGGTAGGGTTCGACGATCGACTCCGTAATGTAGGCGCCGACGACGATGAAGACGGGTGTAAGCGCAATCATGAGCCACCAGTTGGCGGTGACTGGCACGGAATAGGATTTGTCGATCAGTTGTGCAGCCGGCTCGGTAAAGCTCGCGAGCAAGGGATCGAGAGAAGTCAAGAGCAGATTGGCACTGAAGCCCGCAGACACGCCGGCGAAGGCTGCCCCGAGCCCGGCGAGAGGGTGACGGCCCACTCCGTAAAAGAGCACGGCTCCGAGGGGGATTACCACCACGTACCCGGCATCGACGGCCAGGCTCGACATGATGCCCGCAAAAATGAGCGCCGCCGTCAAGAGCATGTTTGGGACGCTGGTGACGAACGACTTGAGGGCGGCACTGATCAGGCCCGTTTTGTCAGCAACCCCTATGCCCAGCATGACGACCAGCACGAGTCCCAGCGGGGGGAAGTCGGCAAACGTTTCCGGCATGTCGGTAAAGAGCTGCCGGATGTTTTCGGAGGAGAAGAGATTGTCGGCCGCAATCATCTCGTCGGTGCCGGGGTGGACGACGCTCACCCCAGAGAGGGAGGCGAGCCACGAGGCCACCATGATGATGGCAATGAAGATGAAGAAGAGGGTGACCGGATCCGGCAGGGCGTTGCCGGTCCGCTCGATGTAGTCCAGGGCCCGGTCGGAGAAGGAGCGGGAGTCGGTGTCGGCGTCAGAAGGCATAGTGAAAGAGACGATCCATCAGAGCACTGAAAATCCGCTCTGATACTATAAAGGCGAGAATCGGGATACAACTCTGCTCATGCTGTAGGATGTTTGTCAGCGATGGGGAAGTGGCAAACCCGGTTGCCCCACGTGCGGGCGGAAGAGAGGGATGGAAGGAGAAAAGCTCCCCACACGTGGTTCCTTGTTCGGAGGGCAAGGGGATCGCGGAAAGAAGGTACTCTCACGCCTCTTCGCTAATCCCATATCCTACCCAGAACTTCAAGGTGGAGGGCGGCAGGAGCTTGCCTTAGACATTCTTTCTTCCTGATCCTCCTTCGGTCAACAATCCGGAAAAAGAAAAGACCTCCATACCTCCATTCATCCATCCTTCCAGACGGTATTATTCGGCCGTCAGAGGAGCAGCCGATCGGGCACGTTCTCCCCATATTTCTTCGAGCCGATCGTAGCGGCCACAGCCTTGGACGTAGCGCTTGTACCGTTGCGGATTTTTCTCGTAGAAGTTCTGGTGATATTCCTCGGCGGGATAAAAGGCCTCCAGCGGTTCGATTTCGACCGCGATCGATTGATCAAAGCGGGACGCGACGGCTTCTTTGGACTGTTCGGCGAGGCGCTGCTGGCGAGCGTCGTGGGTAAAGATGGCGGGTCGATACTGGGAGCCGCGGTCGCAGAACTGCCCGCTCCCATCGAAAGGGTCCACGTTGTGCCAGTATACGCGCAGAAGGTGCTCGTAGTCGACGCGAGACGAGTCGTAGATCACCTGCACCACTTCGGTGTGATCTGTTCGCCCTCGGCTCACCTCTTTGTACGACGGATTGGCCACCTCGCCGCCGGCAAAGCCCGAGATGGTGGCTGCCACGCCCTCGGGCTTGTCGAAGGCCGCTTCGGCACACCAGAAGCAGCCCGCCGCAAAAGTGGCAGTGTCGGCCACGGAAGCGGGAAGCGCCGTGTCGGCCGTTCCGGCAGACGGCCCTTCCGAGTCTGTGGAGGACAGACACCCGAGAAGGAGCAGGCCCGAAACCGCAGCAATGAGTAGAGGAAGCGGAGACCAGTGTGTACGAGCCGAGACGCTCATCGGAGAAGTCAGCTGAGACGAGAGACGACAGTTCACTTCATCCTACGTGTCAGAGCGTCAGAGTTCGTTACGAAGTCAAGGAAGGAGGAGAGAGGAATTCGGGAGGGGACGAACGACGCTCCCGAGGAAGATCGACGAAACAACGAATTTTGCCCTGCATGATTTTATATGTGGACATGTTTGTTTCATATGTACACTGGGCATGCGGGCGACACTTCGCAAATATCTTCCCTTCTCTCGACAGCTGGAGGGGTACGATCAAGAGACGTTCAAAGGAGACGTAGCAGCGGGGATTACGGTGGGGGTCATGCTCATTCCCCAGGGCATGGCGTATGCGCTCATTGCTGGGCTGCCGCCGATCCATGGGCTCTACGCCGCATTGATTCCTCCTCTGCTTTATGCCCTGGTGGGATCGTCGCGACATCTCTCCGTGGGCCCAACTGCCCTCGTTTCTCTCCTTGTGGCTGCGGGCGTCGAGCCCTTGGCGGGCGGCAACGTGGAGCGATACGTCGTGTTAGCAGCCTGTTTGGCGGTCCTCGTGGGAATCATCCAGATGGTGATGGGGCTCATACGATTCGGGGTGCTCGCCGATTTTATTTCCGAGCCCGTCCTTACAGGATTCAGTGCGGCGGCCGCAATCTTGATCGGAGTGAGCCAGCTTGAACACCTAATAGGGGTCTCGTTGCCCCAGTCGGAGTACGTGTACGTCGTGCTCGTGGCAGCCATCCAATCGCTTGGAGACATAAACGGGGTGGCGTTCAGTCTGGGCATTGGGGGGATTCTCCTTATCCAGTTTCTCAAGTGGTGGAACCGGGCCCTCCCGGCTTCTCTGCTTGCAGTCGTGCTGTCGTCGCTCCTCGTTTGGTGCTTCGATCTCCAGGACTACGGTGTAGAGGTCGTCGGAGACGTTCCGGCGGGACTCCCACTTCCCAGTTTCTACCTGTTTGTGGGGAGAGGGGGGAGGAGAGAGCCTTCTCCAGTGGGGGGATCTTCAGGCCCTTTTCCCCTCCGCGGTCGCCATTGCGCTGGTGGGGTTTGCGGTTGCCGTCACGATCGGAAAGGTGTACGCGTCGCGTCACCGCTACGAAATTGACGGCACCCAAGAGCTCTTTGGCCTCGGATTGGCGAATATGGGCGGGGCGCTCTTCCAGGGGTATCCGATCACGGGGAGCTTTTCACGAACGGCCGTGTGTAGCAATGCCGGGGGACGAACGGCGTTCGCCGGGGTAGTGACGGCCCTCCTTATTGCCGGAACCCTGCTGGTACTCACTCCCCTGTTCACCTATCTGCCCAACGCCGTCCTGGCGTCGGTCATCATGGTCGCGCTGGTCCGTCTGGTGGACATCGAGCGGATTCACTTCCTGTGGAATACCAAGCGCTCGGATTTCTGGCTTGCCGTGGCCACATTCGTTGCTACCTTATTGCTCGGCATCGAGGAAGGAATTCTGGGAGGGATTCTCTTCTCCCTCGTTCTGGTCATTCAGCGGAGCTTTCGGCCCCACGTCACGATCATTGGCCGGCTGCCGGGCTCCGATACGTTTGCCGACATCAGTCGTCATCCCCAGGCCCTTACGCGGAGCGACGTGGTCGTTATTCGGATGGAGTCGTCCCTCTACTTCGCCAATGCCCAGCTTCTAAAAGACCGGATCATGGAGGTCATGGCCCAAAATGACAGGCTGCAGGTGCTCGTGATTGATGCGTATCCGGTCAACCGGATTGACGGGACGGCGGCGAGCACCCTCCGTCAGATCATCGAGATTTTTCAGGAGCAGGGCTATCGATTCCTGTTCGCCGGCGTGAAAGGCGAGGCGATGGACGTCCTCCGTCGGGCCGGCATTGTAGAGATGCTCGGAGAAGAAGCCTTTTATCAGAACGTGGTCGATGCGGTCCACGCGGCCACCGAGGTGGAGGAGCGCCCGGCCCACGAGGCTCGTGACGAGATCCGGGCGGATGTTGCCGGACGGCAGGAGGCCGACAAACAAGAAGAGGCGGCCGGAGAGGAGCTATAGGCAGCAGGAAGACTACCGTTCGCCGTACGTGTGCTCCGACCGTTCCTCGACTCGGTCCGTTGCGGGAGGTGGCGTCGGAGAGAGGGAACTGATCTCCTCGTAGAGGTCCGGGGTCATATCGATCTCCAGGGCAGCGAGCGAATCTTCCAGCTGGTTGAGATTTCGTCCTCCGATGATCGGAGCCGTCACCGCAGGATGGTGCATCACCCAAGCAACGGCCAGTGACACCGGGTGGTAGCCGTGCGTTTCGGCAAAGTCCGTAAAGCGCTCGGCGACGCGGTAATTGAGATCGGCCCCGTATCGGGTTTTGTACATCTCATTTTCTACGAGCCGCCCTTGATCCGGCCGCTGGTCCACCCCGTACTTCCCTGTGAGCAGGCCACCCCCCAAGGGACTGTACGACAAGACGCCCAGGTTTTCGCTTTTGGCCATTGGGAAAAGCTCCACTTCAGCTTGTCGCTTGACGAGGTTGTACATCGGCTGGATGGCGTGAAACGGCGTCCAGTCCTTGCACCGTTGTCGACCGAGGGCCTTCATCACCTGCCAGGCTGCAAAGTTGGAGGCCCCGAGATACAGTACCTTTCCCTGTCGAACGAGGTCGTCGAGGGCGCGGAGGGTTTCGTCCAACCCCGTCCGCTCGTCGAAGCGGTGGACGAAGTACAGGTCGATGTAGTCGGTGTCCAGGCGGCGGAGGCTGTCTTCGACGGCACGGACGATGTGATAGCGGGACGCCCCGCGAGCATTCGGATCGTCCCCCGTGGGAAAGTAGACCTTCGAGGTGATCACGACCTCGTCCCGGCAGTCGGCGATGAGGTCTCCGAGAACGGTCTCGGCTCGACCGTCTTCGTAGACGTTGGCGCAGTCAAATGCATTGATGCCGTGCTCTCGGCAGCGCCGGAACATTGCGGCGGCGGTGTCACGGTCTGCGGGTCCGCCGAAGGGCATCGTCCCCAGGCACAGGGGAGAGATTTTGACACCGGTCGTTCCGAGATAGCGGTAGAACGAGTCGTTCATACGGGGGGAGGAAATTCGAGATCAGAAAGCGAGACAACTACTCCTGCAAAAAGTGGCGCCGGAGAAGTGGAGTGAGAAGATCGAGCGGAAGGTCTCGAAGGGCGTGACGCGTGCCGGGAAGGACGGCCAGACGAGCATGAGGGAGGTGCCGGTACACGTTCTGGGTCACCTCCAGGGGGAAGAGAGGATCCTCGTCCAGGAGCGTCACGAGGGTGGAGTGGGGAATCGAGGACAGAGCGTCAACCGTGGCCGCTGGGTGCGAGGGGAGGGTCTCTACAAATTCGTTTAGGGCCTTGTATAGACGGGTTGGGCCCTCATGCATCTCAAAGAGGCGCTCTGCGCGTTTGGGATGTTGAGACTGAAGGGCCTCTAGATCCAGACGTTCCTTCATCGCATCCACCAGGGCCTCGGTCCACTGAACCGGGGTCGCGAGGAGTGCGAGTCGGTCGACACGGTCGGGATCGGTTTGGGCGAGTCGAAGGGCCACCGCCCCACCCATGGAGAAGCCAAAGACGTGAGCCGAGGACCGGTCGACCGCAGTCAGGGCGGTGCGGACGTCGTCGACAAACCGGTCCAGGCTGAGCCGGCCATCGGGCGGAAAAGAGGAGGCTCCGTGTCCGCAGAGGTCGAGCCCAATCAGGTGGAAGGAGGATTCCAGCCGCCGCATGAGGGGCGCGGTGTCGAGAAGGGTGCTTCCGGCGGCCCCGTGCAGCAGGAGGACGGACGGGTTGGTGGAATCGCCTCGTTCGTAAATGGCGAGATGGCCGTTCCGGTGGGGAACCCGTGTCGGTGTCCAGGACGGGGCTGTGGTTTCACAAAATTCCACCAGGACCCCGTGCGTCTGCTTCGGGTGGACGAAGAAGATTCGCTTGTCATCGGCACCGGACTGGGGCTGGTCGCTGAGGAGTTCAAATCCAGCCGCCCGGAGCCGCTCCATCGTGGCTTCAATGTTCTCGACTTCGAACGCCAGATGATGAAGGCCTTCTCCGTGTCGATCCAGGTAGCGAGCCACCGGGGAATCCGGCTCGAGGGCCTCTAAGAGCTCCAGCTTGGCCGTTTCTGCGTCGAGGAAGTGTGTCCGCACTGCCTGTTGGGACACCGTCTCGGTCTTATACGGACGCAGCTCCAGGAGGTCGTCGAAGCAGTCGATCACTGCATCCACCTCTTCGACCGCAATCCCGATGTGTTCGAGGCGAGTCATTGGAGCAGGAAACGTTTGGAAAAAGAAATTGCCGCTACCGGAAGAACTTCTGATCAGGGGCGAACCACTCAGACAGAGAGAGGTACGGGTTCATACCATGAGTACAGCGGAGAAACATCGATCGGACATCACGAGGGCCGAGGCGCAGCGCGCCCGCCAAAGGGCGATGGGGTTGAGCCTCCTGGTGTCCTTCCTCATGCTTGCGGGGAAGGTGGCGGCAGCGTACGTCACGGGGAGTACTGCAATTCTTTCCGATGCCGCGGAGTCGGTGATTCACCTCTTTGCTACAGGCTTTGCAGGATTTAGTCTCTGGTATGCTGCGACGCCGCCAGATACCCATCATCCGTACGGCCACGGGAAGATTGCCTATTTTGCCGCGGCCTTTGAAGGGACCCTCATTCTCATCGCCGCTGGCGTTATTGGATGGTCGGCGGTGCTCGATTTGGTGACGGAGCCCGAACTGCAGCAACTCGACGTTGGGCTCTACCTCTTGGGGGGGCTCACTCTCGTGAACCTGGCCCTGGGCTGGTATCTGATCCGAACGGGGCGGCGCACCAACAGTCTGGTGCTCGTCTCGAATGGGCAGCACGTGATGACGGACATGTGGACCAGCCTTGGAGTGATTGTCGGCGTGGCCCTCGTGTGGGCAACCGGCATTCAGTGGCTCGATCCTGCGGTCGCTCTGCTCGTCGCCGGAAACATTTTGTGGACGGCCACCAGCCTCCTTCGAAGGTCCGTCTACGGCCTCATGGACGAAGCCGATCCGGAAGCCACACAGGCCTTGCTCGATGTGCTCGCCGAAGCAGTCGAAGAGGAGATCATCGCCGGGTTTCATCAGGTGCGCCATCGACGGTCCGGCGATCAGGTGTGGATCGAATACCACCTCATGTTCCCGGGGGACATGTCGATCCACGAGGCCCACGACCGCTCGCACGAGGTCGAGAACCGAGTCGACGTCCTCTTTCCGGACGATGACGTACACGTCACGGCTCATCTGGAGCCGCGCCGTCATGAAGAGGCCCATCCGTCGGACCACCAGGAACCCGCCGACCCCCTGCACGACCTGAGCCCGTCGTGAGGGGGCGGCGTTCCGGGCATCAACCTTCAGCAACGTCTGGAAGCCCTATCCGATTTGGCCCTCGGCACGGAGGCGCTCGAGGTCGTCGAGGTTGCTGTGTACGTGGTCGGCAGAGGTTTCGAGGAGGTTTTGCTCCTCGTCGGTGAGATCGACCTCAATGATCTCTTCGACGCCCTCGGCGCCGAGTTTGACGGGCACTCCGATGAAGAGGTCGTTCAGGCCGTATTCACCGTCGCAATACGCAGCGCAGGGGAGGACGCGTTTGTTGTCCTTCAGGATGGCTTCGGTCATCTCCGCTGCCGCAGCGCCCGGTGCGTACCACGCAGAGGTTTCCATCAGTTCCACAATTTCGCCTCCGCCGCCCTTCGTGCGCTCCACGATGGCGTCGATGGTCTCGTCGTCGAGCAGCTGGGTGACGGGAATCCCGCCGATCGTGGTATAGCGGGGAAGGGGAACCATCGTGTCGCCGTGTCCCCCCATGAGCAGGGCCTGGATGTCGCGGACGGACACGTCCAGCGCGTCGGCGAGAAACGCCCGGTAGCGAGCAGTGTCGAGCACACCGGCCATGCCCATGACGCGGTGGGAGGGGAACCCGCTCTTTTCGTACGCCACGTAGGTCATGACGTCGAGCGGGTTCGCCACGACGATAATGATGCTATTGGGACTGCCTTCAACGAATTGCTCGGTGACACCGCCGACGATCTCTGTGTTTTTGGCCAGCAGGTCGTCGCGGCTCATGCCTGGCTTACGCGGCAATCCGGCGGTGATGATGCAGACGTCCGAGTTTTCCGTGGGGCCGTAGTCGTTGGTCCCCGTGATGGTGGTGTCGAAGCCATAGACCGGGGCAGACTCCGTCATGTCGAGAGCCTTGCCTTGCGGCATGCCTTCTTTGATGTCCACCATGACGACGTCCTGCACGATGTCTTTGCGAGCCACGGTTTCAGCGGCGGTGGCGCCTACGTTGCCGGCACCGATGACAGTCACTTTCATAGAGGGTTTGGGGTAGATGTGAGTGGGTTCGACGCGGGAATGTGATATCAATAACCAAAGAGCTCCTGGGGCGTTCTGCCAGCAATATTTCGCGAAAAGTGACACCGCGTGGCTCGAACAGGACCTTAGAGCCTCTGACGATCCTCCAGAGGAGGCAAACGAGAGCGCCCGGCACGCGCACAGTGAAATGTTGGTAAGTTCAGCTTTCCTTCATATCTTTGGTGGAGTGAACGTATGATTTCTCACCGATCGTCTCAGAGTCATGTCGAAACGAAGTGCCGGATGGTGGGGGGTGTTTGTCGCGGTTTGTTGCTGGGGCCTGGTTCCGACTGGAGCGGAGGCCCAACCCAACCCCTGGTCGGAAACGATCGATCAGAAGACGCAGGAGCTCGAAGAGCAAGTGATCGAGTGGCGGAGGGACATTCATGAACATCCAGAGCTTTCGAATCGGGAGGAACGAACGGCGGCGCTCGTCGCCTCGCACCTGCGAAACCTGGGGATGGAGGTCGAGACGGGAGTTTCGAAGACGGGCGTCGTTGGGGTGCTCGAGGGAGGGCAGCCCGGGCCTGTCGTGGCGCTTCGTGCAGACATGGACGCGCTTCCTGTGAAGGAGCGGGTGGACGTGCCCTTTGCGTCGACAGATTCGTCCATGTACAACGGGGAAAAAGTGCCGGTCATGCACGCCTGCGGGCACGACACTCACGTAGCCATGCTCATGGGCGCCGCTGAGATTCTCGCCTCTCTTCGAGACGAACTGCCCGGAACGGTGAAGTTTCTCTTTCAGCCCGCAGAGGAGGGAGCACCGGAAGGAGAAGAGGGAGGAGCGGATGTGATGGTGGAAGAAGGCGCGCTGCAGAGTCCTGATGTGGACGCCGTCTTTGGACTCCACATCAACTCCCAGACCGAAGTGGGGACCATTCGGTATCGCTCCGGGTCGATCATGGCCGCACAGGATGTCTTTCGCATGACCGTTCACGGAGAGCAGACCCACGGATCGACCCCCTGGGACGGCGTGGATCCAATTGTCACGGCCTCCCGAATTGTAAACGGTCTTCAAACCATCGTCAGCCGCCAGTCAGAGCTGACGAACGAGGCGGCCGTCGTCTCGGTGGGCAAGATCGAAGGAGGGGTTCGAAATAACATCATCCCGGAGACGACTGAGATGATCGGGACCATTCGCACCCTCGATGCGGAGATGCGAGAGCAGATTCATCACCGCATTCGCCGCACGGCGACGTCCACGGCCGAAAGCATGGGGGCCACGGTGGACGTCGAGATCGAGCCAGGGTATCCGGTGACGAAAAACGATCCGGCCCTCACGGAGGCCCTGCGCCCGACCCTCGAACGCGTGGCCGACTCATTGGCGGTTACCGATCCCATTACCGGGGCCGAGGATTTCTCGTACTTTGCGAATGAAGTCCCTGGGCTCTACGTGTTTGTGGGAGGCATGCCTCGGGGCATGGATCCCGACGAGGCGCCCTCTCATCACACCCCCGACTTCTTCATCGACGAAAACGGGCTTCCATACGGTGTTCGGGCGTACGCTCAGGTGGCAGCAGATTATCTCGTCCAACACGCTGAGGGGGAGACGGGGGAGCCGTCGGTACCGGCTGGGGGCAGGCAGTGAGGACTATCCGCCCTCTGGACTCTGTTTTCAGGACCTCCAGACATCGGTCTCAGGATGCGGTCCGGGTCGACTTCGCCCACGATGTTGCGCAGGGGGGCTATGCGAGCTGCTGGACCGCATGTCTATGCCGCTCGACCTCTAGGATGA
>CAYXAD010000122.1:0-10301 GCA_964462965.1 uncultured Salinivenus sp. | reverse complement strand
TCGGCCGGGAGGGAGACCGGAAACTGATCGGTAAGAAGTGCCGGACCGGCGTGAGTGAGGGTGTCGTGGAGGGCTTGCGTCGGCCCTTCCGCTTCGAGGCAAAATGTCCAGGCGGTTTCGTCTCCAACGGCCACTTCAGTGCATTCGACTTCAACTGCAGCGGGGGGCGAGGTCGGAAGGGCCGCCGTCAGTGTCTCCTGAGTGTCGGCGGACAGGCGATGTCGACGTCGACGCTTCCGAACGGGCACCCAGAGGCCCGTTGGATCAGAGCGCCACGGGGAAGAGGAAGCGTCGGTACAGGCAAAGCTCCATTTGACCCATTGCTCGCAGTGTGCCCTGACGCCCGGCCCGAGGGAACGAAGGTGGGACTCCCCCAGTCGGTGTTTCACCTGTACGTTCTCCCCCCGAAGTTTGAGGTTTAGGGCCACGTCGTCTGTGAGAAGATAGAGATCGGTCCACTGCGATTCTTCCGAAGGGCCAAGGGTCTCGAACCAATCGAGGAGCTCCGACGGACGGGGGCCAGCGTTAAACCATCGTGCTTCGAACGTGAACGTCATGGGGGAGTGGAGACGATGTCGCCGGGAAGAGATGAGGCCGTTTTTGAGAGATACGGCACTGGACAGGAAACCCCAACGGGAACCAGGGAATTTTGGGTTCCGAAAGGTCTCTCGTAGTCTTGTGTCGGTACGCAATTGCCAACGTTTTCCGTGAAAGCGTTTACTCTTTTTATGCCCCCTCTTCTTCGTCGGGTGTTCTGTGGACTGCTCGTGGGTTTGGTCGGACTTCTGGGAGACAGTGAGCCAGTCCGCGGGCAGTCTCAGCCCTGGCACCCCAGTGTTCGAGTGGCCACAGGGGTCTATGGTGTGGTGTATCGCCCGCCGTCGGTCACGTACAAAACCCTGGAGGGAGAACACTTTGACCTCATCTACCAGGTCGGGGCGGAGGGGATGGCACATCGCACCCGGGAGGCCCTTCGGACGTCCTGGCCGGAGACGGATTCTCTGGTTGGGCAAACGGTGGACGACTTCCATACGCCAGTGGTGATCAACAATTACAACGATCGGTCGAATGGTTTCGTGGCGCCGTTTCCGTTTCGGCAAGAGATCGAAACGCCCAGCATCAAGTCAAGTGAACTCGTGGCACGATCGTCGTCGTGGCCGGCCCTGGTGGCCCCTCACGAGCTGGTTCACTCCGCACAGGCGGAAATACAGCCCGGGGTCGGGATTGCTAGCGTCGGACGCATTTTTGGCCCGGATTGGGCGCGAGGGATTAATCTGATTGCTCCTCAAGGCCTGACGGAAGGAGTGGCCGTCTACCGCGAGAGTCAACTTGAACCCGGAGCGGGCCGGCTCAACGCACCTCTCTTCCGGATGAAGATGGAGGCGGCCATGTTGGCCGATGATCCGTGGAATTTTACACAGATGATGGAAGCCCCGGCCTATACGCAGCCCTTCGATCGCCACTACATTGGAGGAGGGCACGCCTTCAAACACCTCGCGGAGCGGGGAGACACGACGAGTGTCGATTTCTTCCAGACGGCGATGGCTTGGCACAACCGCATCCCCTTTCTTGGCCATGGCGTCTGGCTAGGAATGACGACGGAACAGTTTCCCCACGAACTCACGGACGAAATTCAAACCGAACTGCAGGACGGGTACGAGCAGGTGCTCGATCGGCGACGTCCGTTCACGCCCGTGTCGGTCGTATCCGGGGAGGCGGGACTCAACCACCGCAGGCCGTACTGGCTCGACGATTCGACGCTCGTCGCGTACGTTCACGGCTACGACACGCGTCCAGGGTTTTACCGCATTTCCGTCACTACGGGACAGCGAGACCCCATTCGGGTTCAGTCTCTCACGGAGGATCGCATGTATAGCGTGGGGCGGGATACGACGGCCTTGTACGCCTCTCGGTATGTACAGGACCCCCTCGTTGGAGGGCAAGAAATTGCCGAGGTCGAGCGGGTCTCGCTGAACTCTGGAGAGGCAACGCGCCTCACCGAGGGCGGTCGTGTGCTGGCACCGGCCGAGGGGCCCGATGGGGGCCTTCATGCGGTGAGGAACGACGGCCCCTTTACGCGGTGGGTGGAACTTCAGGACGGAGATCCTTCCCCCCTGACTTCAGAGGCCCCTACGACGGTTCGACAGGTGGCTCCCTCTCCGTCGGGAGAGCAGATTGCCCTTTTAATCAACGCCGAGGGCGATCAGCGTATTTACCGTGCGCAGAGACCGGAGACGGGGTCCCCTCAGATTGACCCGTGGATCGGCCTTGAGGGTGCGATTGTCTATGATCTGAGCTGGGGGCCTCGAGGCCGGTATTTGCTCTTTGCCGCCGATCATCCCGACACAGCCAACATCTTTGCGTTTGACACCCACACGAAAGAGGTGCTTCAGCTGACGTCGGTTCCGTTCGGGGCTCTAGAGCCGACCCTCTCTCCAGATCGTTCCACGGTGGCGTTTGTCAACTATCAGCACGAGCGTCACGACCTCGTGCAGATGCCGTTTCGGCCGGACTCGGCCACCGTCGTTTCCGATGCGGTCGTACAGTTTGGCGGCCCTTCCCCGCGCAGGACCGTCTCAACGTCGTCGTCGCTCGCCGTGGAGGACACGACCGCTCGTTCGTATTCGTCGTGGCGTCATCTGTCCCCCCGCATGCTGTATCCGGTGGTGCGGGGCGGAAAGGAGGACCTCGATGCCGTCGTGAATTCCAGGGCTCCCCTGGGGCTTGGGGTGGGAATTGGCGTCGCAGGGACTGATCCGTTGCAACGATGGGCGTACCGAGCACGGACCTACTGGCAGGATGGTCGGCTCTGGGGCGAGGCCCGAGTGCAGAGCGGACGCTTTTTGCTTCGTCCGTCACTGTCCGTCTTCAATCGGGGGTACAACGTCGATTCTCCCTCCGGGGTCGGGTTCGAAGAGCGGGGCACGAGCGTGGGCGTTCGGCTTCCCGTAACGCTGTCTTCGAATGTCTATCAGTCGTTTTTCCAGATCGGGCTCGACTCGGAGCTCCGCCAAACTCGCTTTTTTGGGCGAGATCCAGACTTGCCAACTCCTTACACCACCCGTCTCACGCTGTCGCCGACGGCACAGCTCGGCTATCGGCTTCAGCAGAACCCCCGAGACGTCGTTCCCAACACCGGGATTGCCCTCGGAGTGGAGGGAGAGTTCGATGCATGGCATAACGCCGGACCGAATCGGAGCCAAGCCCGATACGCCCTTCGCTCCGAACTGCAGGCGTATGTACCGGGCCTGCGGTCGTCTCATACAGGAATTCGCCTGGGCCTCGGATTTCTGAGCCAAAACCAAGCGGCCTTGCTTTCCTCCTCTACGTATCTCCCACGAGGGTTTGACGAGGCGTCGCTTGCAGCCGGGACGTTTCTTCGGCTCGATGGGGTAGTCACTCAACCGCTCTGGTACGTAGACGACGGACTGTTTCTCCTCCCGCTCTATGTCAAGGCCCTGTCGGTGTACGGGTTCGGCCAACGTCTTGGGCGTCTGACGTCGAACGCATGGCGTGAAGCCGCCACCTCCGTCGGAGCCGGGTTGAGCCTCGAAACGCGGTTCTTCTACATCCTTGACCTCGAGCTTCGAGTGGGGGCAGCGTATCGATGGGGCCCCCGGGACGTGCGGCTTGTCTTCCGGTAGCCAGCTCGGAGTGCTTGTCTTTACAGAACGTGGATCCTACCCAAAAGTGAGGTGAAGAGCACAACATTCCCCGGTTTACAGGTCCTAGACGGTCGAAACACGTCGGAAGCCTGAACTTTGTCCCCCGTGTTGCGTTTTATGAATGCGCTTGATGTAGAACTACAGCGCCGCTCCATCATGGAAAAGCTGACGTGCAAGACCTGTGGCTGCGAAAGTCTCCGGCCCATGCAGGTTGTTTTTGAAGAAGAGGAAGAGGAGAACCAAAACCTCCTGGGAGAAGAGCAAGAGTCACGCTTTTACAGCTGCCAGGTCTGTGGAGACAACTGGCTGTCGGTGAAAGAGAAGAGTGCCGATGGGGAGTGTACCATCACGTTTGTTCACCAGATGGGGACCTCCCCGGTCTTGAAGCGCGTCGCCCACATGACAAACTCCATTGTCATCTCCGACGATAACGTCGAAGAATGGGAATATTACAAGGGCGACGAACCCATTGCCGAAGAAGAGTGGGAGGAAACACTCTCCGATCGACGCGAAACCCTGAAAGCTACGTGCATGAACTGATTCTGGCCGTACATCGACGGGAATCTCACACGCCTGGGTCCACAGAGGCCCGGGCGTTTCTGTTTGGGAGCGTCGTGCCTAAGACCGCTGGAGGGTTTTTTCGACCGCCTTCGTCAGGTCGGCCCGCGTGAAGGGCTTGCTGACATACTGATCGAATCCCTGCTCGAGAAAATCTTCTCGGTCTCCCGGCATCGCGTAGGCCGTGAGTGCAATTGCCGGGACCGTCTCCATTCCCTTGTGCTCCCTGATGAGATTCAGAAGGTCTGTCCCCGTTCGTTCTTCACTGAGATTAATGTCCAAAAGGAGCACGTCAAAGAGGTGGTCCTCGACGGCTTCGAGCGCCGCATCGACTCCTGAAACCACCGTCACGTCGAAATCTTTCTTTAATAGGTGTTTCAGGAGAAGCTGAGTCTCAGAGTTGTCTTCAACAGCCAGGATGCTGGGGGGATTCGTCGAACTCATGATCAGACCGGTGTCAGGGAAAAGGTGGGGGAAGTAGGGAGGGGCTCGCTCCCGCAGTGAGTTCAAACCCTATTGGTTGGTTCCTACAGGGGGAAGCCTCGTGATAAATCTGGACGCCCTCTCTGTTGGTTCTCCAACAGGCACGGTGTAGTTCCGACCTCGCCCTTGATCGTTTAGGGAAGCTCGAAGGCTGCTCGAATGGGAGAGGTCCTGTGGGGGATTATGTCGTACGCATAGCGTCTTCTGGAGTCCTCGCGTCGAGTTACATCCGCCAGCGGACCTGGACTCCAAGTTCCCTACGACGGGGACCGTCTATTTCGTTCAGGCCGGAACCCACAGTGGAGCGATTTACATATCGGAGGACTCCGTATTTGGCTTCGAGGACGAGCGCTGAGAACGGTTCATATTGAAGGAGCACGTAGGAGCGTCGACCTCGCGCAAAAAAGACGGGAACGGAAAAGCTATACAGGAGGTCGTGCTCGTAGGCGTAAATACGCGCTTCGTAGCCGTCCGTATCGAAGAAGGCCAGGCGGGCATCGATGCGGAGGGAGGAAGTGGGGCGCAGTCGAATTCCCTGAGAGACCAAAATCCCTTTGGACGATTCGGGGCGTCCCGTATGCCAGGACATCTCAATACGGGATCGGAGCGCTAGGACCTCGCTGAAAGAGTACTCTGAATGTCCCCGTAGGGAATGCCGCTGCACGCGAGAGACGCCGTCGAGCTGTCCGTTTTTCGGACCGGGATATTGGGCGCCTTCTTCCTTCGACTGGGCTCGAAACTGGAGGTAGGACGAAAGCCAGGGACGAGGGTCGTGTTCGACGATCAGTCGACCCTCCCACCCTCGAGACGGTCGGGGGATCGTGAACCGAAGCCATGGAAATCGAAACTGATCGACATACGCCCCGATTCGCCAATTCGAGGCGACTTGCATTCGAAGGCCCAGGTAGAATCCCCGTTCATTCTGCGGGGAGCCACTTCCTTCTCCCAATACTTGTCCATGGGGGCTCGCAAATTTGACAGGGAAGAGACGCCCCTGAATGAGGGCTTGGAGGTTCTTTTCTTCCAGAGCGATTCCAGCTACCCCCCCGTAGGTATTCCTTGGTGACCGACCGAGCTCCCCGAATACGGTGTAGGAATCGAGGTATACGCTGGTGTATGCGCCAATGACTGAGGTCTGTCGGCCAGAGGTCCGGAAAAGCCGGTACGGCTGGTTTCCGGGCCGAAGGGGAGAGTCGAAGTGGCTCTGGTAGCCCGTGAGCCCAAAGAGGACGGAGGAACGGCGAAATTCGAGAGCTCCTCCAACCATTGTTTCCCCGAGTGCTCCTTTGCGGGCAATCTCCGAGGGGGTTCGATGATAGCCGCCCTCGGAAATCGTGCGCGCGAACGTCGTGGCCTCATTCGTCTTTTCACTACTTGTGCCGATCGAGTCAATCGACGCATCGCGCCGACGATGTGACGCGAAGACTGAAACGGAGATCTGTTCGGGAAGCGAAACGGTCGCCCCGGCACCCCGAAGAAAGTTGTGTTCTGCGGCGGACCGGTAGGGACGGACGCCTCGCCCGCTTCGAAGGAGGGGGGTGACGGGATTTCGGCCTTTTCCAAAGCTCATTCCCTGCCACAGGGCAACTCCCTGGCCAAACTGTGGAGTAAAGTCGCCGAGAACCAACGTTTCGAGGGGGCCGAGGTCACGAAGGACGATACTTCCAGAGATGTGATCAAATCCGTAGGTGGCACGCTCCGGCGCCCATCGAAACGGCTCACCGGGGTCCTGGTCCAACGTCAGGGCGAGCTCTGCCCGCTGCCGGTACCGGAGGCGGAGACGCGTCGTAAGTCCACCCGGAGAACCGAGGAAGGAGGTGGTGTTCGAGCTATCATCGTACCCGCGTCCCGAGTCGAGCCGGCGAGTATACCGTTGGATGACCGTTAGATCGAGACCAGAAAGCATCGTCCCGAGAGAGGAGACGGTCTGCGAAGAGTCAGAGGGAGCGGTAGGGGGGCCGGTCACCAGATAAGGGTGGATGGCCGAGAGCAGGGAGGGGGACATTCCCTCCACATCGAGCAGCTCGTTGAGAGCAGTAAAGGGACCGTGTTGCTCTCTAAACTGGACGATCCGATGCGCGAGCGAGGGCGAAATCTTCGGCACGAGGGCTAGAGTAGAGGCCGACCCCTCATTGACGTTTAGAGGGTGTGCCGATAGATCAGCGAGTTGTTCGGCGATCAGGGCCGAAGATTCTTGCTCCGTCGGGAAGTCATCCAGCAATGCGGGGAGGGACGGGTGCAGACTACTCGAATCGGGGGAGAGACTGTCCGGGTGCGGTTGTCCCACGGCAAGTGCAGGTCCGAGGAGGAGAATGGAGCATAGAACGGTCTCACGCATCATCGGGATGAGAGAGGCAGTGAAGGAAAGAACTCGAGATCACCAGTTCACTCGTAGAGAAGCGGACGGAGACCATCCGAGCTCCTGATGTTGTTCGGCGGCGAGATCGGCCTGTAGATGGTCCAGGCGGAGGCCAATTCCACCAGTGAAATGGGTCGGCGTGGTCATCACGCCAGCACGAAGCGCAAGCAGAGAAATGGGATGCACCTCGATTCCCCCACGGACTGAGGCCGGAAAGTCGATGTCCTTGAAGACGTCAGCCACGACCCGAATCCTCGAGCCGGCTCGGTACGACAGTCCAATAGCAAGGGTTTGGGGCAGGGATTCGTCGTCGACGAGGGACGGAGTGTTGACGTTGGTCGCATGGACGCCAATGTGGACCGTTGGAAGAAGGGGGAGGAGCAGTCCGAGGTGAATGCCCACGGCACCGTCATTTCCGTATCCCTGGATGTTCGTATGGTAATACCGCGTCACTAGACCCACGTGGACAGTTCGCGTCGTGCCCAACTGCAGGGCCCGCGCATACCCCAGTGAGAGATGGGTTTCTCGGTAGGTCTCTGTGCCGAAGGTGCTTGCTCCTGTAGACAGCGTTCCCCAGGGCGTGGGCCAGCTGCTAAACACGGCACCATATCGGAGCACCGACAGCCCAAATCCCTCTCTGGCGTAGAAGGTAACCGTTCGCTCCCCAAGGGCAGCAGCTGCTGCAGGATTGGCATGCACGCCCGCTGTGTTTGAAAGTGCAGTCGTTCCGTGCCCCAGAGCAGAGGCCCGAGCACTTCCATACAGATCTTGGGCCGACTGGGCAACCCCACAATAAACGCACGTTGAGAAGACGAGAAGAAGGACCCCTAAAACCCCAAAGAAACGAGACATGGAGTCATAAGAGAATAGAAAAGAGATGTAGCACTATATTACGAGAGCTATGACACATGTTCAAGTGGTGGATACTATTGGTTTGTGATGCAGCGTATCACACGGCGTAACGCCTTCGCGAAGTCGCTTCACGCTTCCCCTGGTCATGCTCGGGAGCGAAACGTACCCTCTGAGACCGGATGTCGACACCAGGCCGCGCGTCCTTACAGGGAGACGTTTCCTTCCAGTTCGGGACGAATTCTGTGTGTCACATCTGACTAGCCGTATTGCGGGACGCACAGCCTCGTGGGAGTGAGCGGCACTGCGGAGAAACCTATCTGCGTGTTCGAGGTAGGACAAGCGACTCACATCGGTACCGTCACAAGGTTCGAATGGCTCGGCATGGGCCGGGTATTACTCAGTATCAGTCTTCTTTTTCTGCTCTCCTTGACGGGAGTCTCTCCGGCAAGTGGACAGGAGCTGGCCTGTCGAGTTCAGGTGGACGACTCCCAGCTGAGTGGCTCGGACTATTCGTATCTCGACAATCTGGAGCGGCAGGTTCAAGAGTACCTAAACACTCGCTCTTGGACGGATGATCGCTTCCTCCCTCAGGAGCGCATTTCGTGCTCTATGCAAATCGTCATTCAGGAGTCCCTGGGACTCTCGGAGTTTCGAGCGCGACTCATTGTCACGGCCCGACGCCCTATTCACGGGACCTCGCAGTCGACGATTGTGGTTCGTATCAACGATCCAGAGTGGGAATTTGAGTACAGTCGCGGTACCTCACTCAATTACGATCTGGATCAGTACAACGCGCTCACCTCGGTTATAGACTTTTACGCCTTCATTCTCCTGGGCTACGATTACGATACGTTCAGTGCTCTTGGCGGCACCGAACACTTCGAACAAGCCCGTAGCGTTGCGGACCAGGCGGAAAGCTCCGGGGATCCAGGCTGGTCGTCAATGGGAGGGCAGCGCAATCGCAGTCGGCTTATTACGAATCTTCTGGATTCGCGGCATCGGGCCCTCCGGCGAATCTACTACACCTATCACCTCGAGGGACTGGATCGATTTGTCACCGAGACGGAGGAGGCCCGGAAGCAGGTCTTAGGGGCGTTAGAAACGCTGAGAGAACTAGACCAGCAGCTCACTCGCTCGTATGCCCTCGATCTCTTTTTCTCGGCCAAGTACGAGGAGTTAGCCGCTTTTTTTGCCGGTAGCAACATGGACAGTCAAGCCCACGATTTGCTCGTGCAGATGGACCCCTCCCACTCGTCGACTTATAACGAGATCCTTGAGTAACCAAGGAAGTATTCTTCACACGCGTTCGTCTCGACGTCATTGTCAACGGAGGCTCCTTCTAATCGAGCTTGTATACTGAGGAATCGGGGAGGCACCTCGCATCTGCCCCTGAGATCTCTGAGATTCATCTTCTCCCGCTGTCTGAGACGGCTTTCATGGGTTCTTTGTCCGAACACAGTCGGAGATGTCTCCCCTATGTTGTGGGAAGATAGATCGCTCGGCAGGGAGAGGGCCCTTTTCCGTTGACGACGCAGGACGGGGCCGGTTGGAATTTGCGTCCGTGATTTATATGTTCATATTATGTGTATAGGGGGTGTGGTGGGGGACCAAAGCCGGTTTGGGATCGTTAGTCAGAGTCCAGGTAGACACAGGGGAGTGAGACGTTAGAATCACGTCGCTATTGTGTCTAGGGGAATGCGAGGCCGTCCACGGGCATCTATGGGTCGGGCTGGCAAACCGTGTCCTCTTTTGCATCCAGACGCGCATTCAGACATGCCAGATGAAAACGGAGAAGCCAAAAAGAAAGCACTCGATCTCGCTGTCAAGCAAATTGAGCGGGAGCATGGGAAGGGATCGATCATGCGGCTCAGTGATGACCCGAATCGCCAAGTAGAGGCCATTCCTACGGGGTCGCTTGCGCTTGATCACGCCCTTGGAGTTGGAGGGGTCCCCCGTGCACGCATCACGGAGATCTTTGGGCCCGAGTCCTCGGGCAAAACGACGCTTGCGACTCACATTATCGCTGAGGCGCAAAAGCTCGGGGGGACGTGTGCCTTCATCGACGCCGAGCACGCGTTCGATCCGAACTATGCCGAGCAGCTCGGGGTCGACATCGATGAGCTCTTGATCTCTCAGCCCGACACCGGCGAGCAGGCGCTCAATATCACGGACACGCTTGTCCGCAGTGGAGCGCTCGATGTCATCGCTATTGACTCGGTCTCGGCCCTCGTTCCCCAGGCAGAACTTGAAGGTGATATGGGGGACACGCACGTCGGTTTGCAGGCTCGGCTGATGAGCCAGGCGCTGCGTAAGCTTGCCGGAACGATTAATCGCACGAAGACGGCTCTGATCTTTATCAATCAGATCCGAATGAAGATCGGTGT
>CAYXAD010000121.1:0-10507 GCA_964462965.1 uncultured Salinivenus sp. | reverse complement strand
GTCAGGGGAGTTCGAAATTCGTGGGCGATGTCGGCAAAGAAGCGGCTCTTTGCTCGTTCTAAAGTGGCCACCTGCCGATGCAGGGTTTCCACTTCTCTCCGGGCCCGATGCTGCTGGTAGCGGGTGGAATACAAGAGGGCCGCCCCTCCCGTGAGCAAGACCGTGGCAAAGGCCATCCGCACCAGGTGCCCCGGCTCCACCAATCCCGGCTGCGCCGCCGCCGTCCCCGGCACGCCCACAGAGCCGATGCCTACAAACACAGCGATGAGGCTTCCCCCGAGGAGCAGGGCCTGCCAGGGGCGATAGGGAATGACCACCACCGCCAGCAGATAGACGAGAATCAGATACTCAATGCTCGGAATGCCCCGGTATGCATCGTGGACGACCGAGACGAGAGCCACGATCACGGCGAGCACGAACCCAGCGACGCGGCCCAGAGACAGACGACACCCCGCTCGACCGACCACGACGGCCCCCATACATAGAACCCCCACGCCCACCTTGTCCCAGAGCACAAACGTCTCCGGCACAACTGGATCTGGATACCACCACGTCGTGGGACGACCGAGCAAGAGAACATTTACAACGACGAGCACCAGGATCCCCACGATGCCCAACAATCCCCCCCACTGCAGGCCCGTACCGGCCAGTCGCGCGAGAGTGACCCGAAACGCTCGATCTCTCTCCAGCCTCCCAGGCGTAAGAAAGACCCGACGTGCCTGCTCGACGTATCCGAGATCTTCTATAGCCATAACAACCTGCTGTTTGCAGAAGGGATGCCCCCGGTAGAAAAAGAAGGGGCGAGGACGAGAAACCGCGTTTCTCCACAGAGAGAGCGGATGGAGACGAATTTAAATGAATAATGGCCATCCATTCCCATTGCAAAGATTAAAATATTGCATTTGTTATATCCATTATATCTATAGCGTAGTTATAAAATCCAAGTTGTGTAAAACAATCCGTTCTGCTCCCCTGACGGCCGACCACGGACCCCGATCGCCTTCGGGCCAGGCCGCTGATCGCGGAAAAACCGCACAGAGAGGCGGCCGTGGCGAAGACCCGGATCTTTCAGAGTCCGCCCGCCGCCGTCTCAACGAAGGCACTCATCGGTCGCAACTCGAATTACAAAAGACAATCCTGACCGAATCAGAGATTCGGGGAAAACTTCCAGGACATCCGGAAACAGACGCGCGCAACACGCCTTTTTTTGGCTAGCCCCGAACGATCAGCGCTACACGTGACCGTCCCTTCAGCGGTACGGTGCAGAGCTACGGCCCTCCTCTTCCCCACGCCAAACAATCTTCTTTCAGTGTTTCCCTCTCCCATGTCTTCTCGTCTGCATTTGTTGCTGATTCTCTTCGTCGTTCTCGGACTCAGCATCGGACCCGACGCTCACGCCCAGCGCACCTCTGGCGCCGCCGGACTCGGTGGGCAAGCGGGGGAGCCGACGGGGGTCACCCTGAAGCTCTATCACGCCGACAGTCCTTCCTACGACTTTCTGGCGGCCTGGGACCTCGAAGAATTCTTCTTCTTTAATGCCCACGCGCTCTTCGAAAAGCCGCTCGACGCAGAAAACATCGACCCTCATCTGGAGTGGTTTCTGGGTCCCGGTGCCTTCGTTGGCTTCTTCGACCGACCAAATGACGAGGCCGGATTTGGAATTAGTGGCACGATAGGCCTCAACCTGGTCGTAAATGAGCGTCTCGAATTCTATGGTCAGCTCACCCCACGCCTCAACCTGATCCCCAATACCGATGCCCTGCCGGGAGGAGGAGTGGGGGTGCGGTACTACTTCTAGCAGGCGGCTTATCGGTCCTTTTCCCGCATTCCACCGAAGAGGCGAATCCTACTATTCTGCACGTCCAGCGCCATCCTTTCTGCCTCCGACCCGAGTGGGCGAGTCATCTGCCATGCGTCATGAGGCACCAGTCACGAGTTGACGAGGAACGAGTGGTGAGTGGAGGAGGAGCGAGTAATGAGTTAAGAGGGTGCCCAACCGATCCGTGAAGCCTCTGGCATCCCGTTGGAAATGGACCACCAACCGGGACTGAAGGGGCAAAAGAAACCGGGGGCTCCGAAAGGACCCCCTTCGGCCTCGAAGAACCGGCGGCCGAGCCGGATGCTTTCACAAGAGGTGCACCTACTCTCCCGCAGACGTGAACTCCCGACCCGTCGGCTCCGAGGGCTGCCAGCGAAACAGTTCGAGCTGCGGCTCGGGCGAGCGCAGAGTGACGGCAAACTCATATCCCTCCTCGCTCCGCCGTGCATCGAGGGCAATCGGGTAAAAATTCTGATCCCCCATCTCGTGGCGCTCGACGAGGCGGTGCTGCAGGCGCCCGTTCCGATCGTAGGCGTCGATTTGAACCCAGCCGGGACGTAGATTGAGCACAAACAGCAGGTCGCCCACGGGAGCCGCAGCAGGAGTGAGGAGCGGAGGCTTGGAAACGTCTCCCTGAGCAAAAGCGTAGCTCCGCTCTAACATCGGCGAGTCAAAGCCCTTCAGGGCCAGTGTGTCGGGGCGGGATTCCTCCTGAAACGCCGCCGGCAAAAGATTGACCACGGGACGAAAGCCCGACAAACTCACCACGGAGTCGCCCCAAAGGCGCAGGAAACCAGCGTGGCGCCAGTGAGGTCCTTCCAGCGGAACGCGGGCCACGGATCGTCCCTCGTCGTCGAGCCGAGCAATGTAAGACTCGATGTCCTCCCCGACCACCTTGGCATAAAGGGAGGTGTCGGCCGCCAGCATGTAGACGAGGGCCTCGGGCGCTGGGCGCTCGAAGGAGAAGGACTTGTTCGTGAGCCGACGTCCCTCCACTGTACGGTCGACACGATCCGCTCCGGCATTAAACACCACGAGGGTATCACCGCGGCTGCCCATGAGATACGGGACGTCGAAGGCTTCGTCGCTCGTTTCGCGCTCGACCTTTCCCTCCTCGGTAAAGCGAAAGAGACTGTTGCGCTCGGCGTCGCTCACGGCAAGGCCTCCCCCCTCCACGAAGCGCACCGTGCGAGGATACTCGAGGGGATGGGCCTCCGTCCCCCCCGCGGTCCAGAGAAGGTCCAAGGTGTCACTGGACACATCCCGTGCAATCTCGCGAGAAAGAGAGTCGGACGGAAACACCGCCTTGTTGGCCTCTCGCTGACAGCTGTAGGGCAAGCACCCGGTCATCAAAAGCAGTCCGGCCAGGACGAGGCAGCCCCCCCGAATGAGCCCTCGACGATTGAACAGATGCTGGGCCCCATTCACAGTCATACGTAAGCCTCCCGGTGAATGCATGGAAAAGAGACGATCGATCCGTTTCTACGCAGGGTCACTCCTGCCGCCCGATTCGGAGTTGGACCTCTTCCATGGTCCCATCGCGTAGGACCCGAAGCCGCACGGTGTCGCCCGGTCGGAAGTCGTAGAGCCGTGCCACGTAGTCCTCGCGGCTTTTTACGGGAGTGCCTTCGACCTCGACGATCACGTCGTACACCTGAATGCCGGACTCAGCGGCCGGCGACGAGGAGTCGTAGTCATGCACGAGCACTCCATTGTTGCGGTCCAGATTGAGGGCTCGAGCAATCCGCGGCGTTACAGACTCAGTGAGCAGGCCCGTGTAATAGGAACGGTCGACCGAGCCCTCTTCCCGGAGCTCCTCGAGGATCTGCACCGCCCGCTCTGCGGGAACGGCAAAGCCCAGCCCGATGGACCCCCCTGAATCGCTGTAAATCGCCGTGTTGACGCCAATCACCTGCCCCGTCGCATTGACGAGGGGACCGCCCGAATTGCCACGGTTTACGGCGGCATCGGTCTGAATCATGTCGCGGTACAGCCGCCCGTCGTGCTCGGCGTGTAGGTTTCGTCCGGTCGCGCTCACGACCCCCACCGTGACGGAAGGCTGAGTCGCTTCAAACAGCCCAAACGGATTTCCGAGGGCAATGACCCACTCCCCCACGATGGGCGCACCGGTGGTGTCGAACTCGACCGTCGGGAGCGGCTGCTCGGAATCGACCTTAATGAGTGCCAGATCGGTGGCCCGATCCCTCCCCACGGGCTCTGCAGTGAGGGTCCGACCGTCCGGAAAAAGGACTTCGATGGTTTCCGCTTGGCCCAAGACGTGCTCATTGGTCACCACGTACCCGTCCGATGAGATGACGAAGCCGGACCCCGTCCCCTGCACGCGCTGCTCCCGGTAGGGCGAGCGCCGCAGAAAAAAACGGACGTATTCGTCATCGTAGTACTGGTATCGAGGATCGCGTATCCGCCGACGCTCAATGACATTTACGCTGACCACTGCAGGAGAGGCCTTCTCGACAGCCCTCGTGATGGCCGTCTTCCGCTCCTGAGCCACCTGCCCAGCCCCGGCGCCCTCCTCCTGCTGCTGAGCAAGAACCGGAGACATCGAAGCAATCAACACACAGAGACAGAGAGTCGTACCGATCCAGCGGCGGTACATAGAAGAGGAGGACAAAGGTGAGCAGAGAAATCCGCCGGGCTTGAACGGTCGGGCCTGTAAACGTTCCGCCGCCCTCCCTCCTCTACCGGGGGTTCGAAAAGGCTTTATTCTATTCCTCCGTTTCCCTACTCTCTTTGCAGCAACAAACGCGTGCAGTTTGCAGCACTTGGATGCGCTTCATGCCTCATGAAGGATCCAAAAGAATACTACTGACTGCAATAGTTGACGTAGGATAATCTATGTGTGACGCCTCTCCCCACTTGGCGGCCAGACCTTAGAATGGAGCCCCCTTCTCTACTCCAGGCTTCAGTGGTCGTTCTCAGCCGCTGCTCGACAGTCGGCACGTTGACGGATCCAGTGTGGAGATGCTGATTCCTCCGGGCAGAGACATCCGCCTCCCCAAAGAGAAGGAGCACGCGACACTCACCGGAAGACCTCAACCAGACGTTTGTTTACCCACAGGATGAGAGACGTTCATTGAAGGCCGTTTCATTCTGTTCGAGTTTACGGTACTGATACACTCGCATCATTCCCCTTTCCTCCGACAGCATGTCCTCTCGATCCTCCGCATGGCCAAGCCGTCTGGAATGGGGGCTTATTGTGGCCTTCTGGACGGTCTTTGCCCTGTTCTCAATTGGACGGGGCGTTCTCGACCCTCACGATGGGGGAGCCAGTTGGGCCCGAGCCCCAGGCGTTGCCGTGCGGGTAGGGACCGAATACCTCTTCTGGGTGCTCCTGACGCCGGTGGCTTTTCGTCTGGTTGAAGCATTTCCAGTGGAGCGCCCCAGAGCGATGCGAAATGCCCTCTTTCATACAGGCATTGCCCTCTGCGCGGCCATCGGGGTCGATGGAGCGGAAGAAGCATTCCGCCTACTGCTTCTCGGGAACGGCGATCTCGACTTTCTTCAAAACATCCGTCGGTTGTGGTTTCTGAACGAGTTGATGGTCTACGTGATCATCCTGCTCGTGGGGTTTACCCGAAGCTACTACCTGCAAAAGAAGGAGCGACAGGAGGAGGCCGAGCGCCTCGAGCAGCGCACCCAATCCCTCGAGGCCCAACTGACTGAAGCGCGCCTCGAGGCCCTTCGCATGCAGCTCAACCCGCACTTCCTCTTTAACACCCTCCACGCCATCAGTACACTCGTCGATCGAGACCCCGGGGGCGTGCGACGAATGATTGCTCGCCTGAGCGAGCTCCTCCGTCACGTGCTCGACGAAGAGGCCCCGCAGGAAGTCCCCCTCTCTCAGGAGCTCGACTTCTTGGACGACTACCTCGAAATTCAGTCGATCCGGTTCCAGGGACGACTGGACATTGAGACCGACGTGCCGGCCGAGATTCAAGAAGCTCAGGTTCCCAATCTCATCCTGCAACCGATCGTCGAAAACGCCCTCAAGCACGGAGCCAGTCAAGTGCGGGGGGTGGGGCGCATTGAAATTGAGGGTCGCCGCGAGAAGAATCGATTGATCCTCTCGGTCCGTGATAATGGCCCCGGCCTTCCCCCCTCCCAGGAAGATGGGCTTGGACTTCGCAATGTCCGTGCCCGTCTCCAAGAGCTCTACGGGGACGAACAGGCGCTCCATTTGGAGCCGGCCCCGGAGGAAGGCACCGTCGCCACCCTCCAGTTGCCCTACCACACCAGTGAGGATCTCTATACGGCGGCCAGTGCAACGACCACTCTCACGGCTGCTCCCTCAAACTAGCTGACGTGCACGCAACGCCGACTTGGTTATGGCTTCCTACGAGCCCCCCTCCCTTCGAGCCTTAATCGTCGACGACGAGCCCCTCGCCCGCGAACGGCTGTACGAACTTCTCTCCGACGCGCCTCACACGACCGTGGCGGGAGAGGCCGAGGACGGTCCGGAAGCCGTCGACGCCATTCGAGAGCTCGAGCCCGATCTCGTCTTTCTCGACGTGCAGATGCCCGGAATGAGTGGCATCGACGTGATCGGGGAGGTGGGACGCGAGGCCATGCCCGTAACCGTCTTCGTTACGGCCTACGACCAGTACGCCATCAAAGCGTTTGACCTCGCCGCCGTGGACTATCTGCTGAAGCCGTTCGACGATGAGCGGTTCGAGCAGGCCCTCTCTCGGGCCCGAAAGCAGTTCGAAAACCGGGAGGCCAACGGCATCTCACACCGCCTGATGCAGCTGCTGCGCGAACGGGACCCGTCGCTCCTCGACGAGCAAGAAGAGCGGGAGGAACCGTATCTGGAGCGGATTGCCGTTCAGGGACGTGGAAAAGCCCGCATCGTACCGGTCGAAACCATCACTCACATCACAGCCGACGGCTCCTACGCCGAACTCCACACGGAGGACGACACCTACGTCATCCGAGAACGGATGAAGACCCTCGCTTCTCGCCTCGACCCCTCGGCCTTCGTACGCGTGCACCGCTCGGCCATCGTCCGCCTCGACGAGGTCGAACTCATTCTGCGCAGCGGGGGAGGAGATTACGCCGTCCGCCTACAAAATGGAACGAAGCTCAGTGTGAGCCGGGGACGCATCGACGAACTGCAAGAACGTCTCGGCGTGGACGTTCTCCAGCGTAAAGAAAACGACTGACGCCAGTGGCTCCTGCCCACCTTACCCCTGGGCCGGTGTCGCCTCCAGGCGGGGGATGACCTCGCGACCAATGCGCTGCACCTCTTCCAGCATGGGACTGCACTGGAGAAGCACCAAGTCGAGCCCGACGTCGGCGTAGGCCCGAAGCTTCTCGACGATCTGATCGGGCGTGCCCACGAGGTCCGGCCGTAGGCCTCGATTGGAGACCGAGTAATCCTTCAGGTCCACCTCCGAGTCGAGCTCCGAGTGCTCGACGAAGTCGTCGTAGCTATCGAACCCTTCCGCCTCGTAGTCGACCGTCGTGATCCGGTCGAGCTCTTCTCGCGCCTCGGCCTCACTGTCCCGGCAGATCATGTAGGCGGCCATCCCGAAGCGCATCTCGTCGGGATCGTGCCCCGCCTCCGCTCGGCGCTCGCGCAGGTCTTCGATGTCGCCCGCGATCTTGTCGACGGTGCCCCCGTGCATCAGGTAATGATCGCAGTAGGTGGCAATCATATTCCGCCCTTCCTCGGATCCCCCTCCCGCGTAGACGGGCACCCCATTGGGCTGCACCGGCTTCGGCTCCAGGAGGGTGTCTTCAATCGTATAGAAGTCGCCCTCGAAGGAAAACCGATCCCGGGACCAGAGCCCTTTCAGGATCTGCACGAACTCGGACGAGCGATCGTATCGATCACTGTGATCGAGCCAGTCCCCGACGTACATCTTCATTTCCTCCTTCCACCAGGCCGAAACCAGGTTGAGTTCGAAGCGCCCCTCGGAGATGTGATCGATGTTCGAGGCCATTTTGGCCGTCACGGCAGGCTCCCGAAATCCCGGCCGGATGGCGGCCATGATTCGAATGTCGTCGGTAATCGGCGCCAAGGCCGAGGCCGTCGTCCAACACTCGAGCGTCGGATGAGCGGGGCCTTTGATGTCATTGAGGTTGAGCTCGGCAATCAGCATGGTCGAAAAGCCGGCGTCGTCGGCCGCCTGTGCCACGCGTCGGTTGTAGTCGAACGTGGGCGACATGCCCTCGTCCTCTACGTTGCGAAGCCAGCCGCCGAAGATGGGAAGCCAGATGCCAAGATCGATCATGGGTTGGGGGATACGGGTGGGTGAGAAGACGTAAACGAATGCGTGCTGCGGTCAGCGGTCCGGATGATTGGGGACGGGTGAATGTGGATGTAGGAGTTTGGGCGTAGTCCTGCTACCGCTTGCGGTCCCAGATCCGTTCTCAAGCCATTCCCTGAAAGGGGTTTGGGAAGGGTGGTGCCTCGATAACAAAGGAATTCCAGTCCTGGGAACTTTCGAGGGACCACCTACACTGCGGTCGGAGACGCAGCGGCCTCGAGTTCTCGCCTGAGTAGATCGGCCACGGCGGCCATGCCGTCCAGACCGTGTTTCTCCTCGACCTCTGGCGAGTAGTTGGTCGTGCCGTTGACGTCATACGTCCAGCGTCGTCCCTCGGCGTCCTCGATGAACTCGATCCCGGCCACGTCGATGTCCTCGCGGTCCAGGAAGCGGACGTAGCGGTCGAGGAGGTCGGAGGGTACATCCTCACGAAGCGCAAAGAGAGAGGCGTCGCCGTCGACCGCACAGCGGTCCTGCTGGGGGCGACAGGCATCGGCCGGGCAGAGCTCAAAGCCCTCGCTCGTATCGGACGTGATGGCGTAGAGGAACTCTCCATCGACGAACTCACATCGGGTGATGAAGGACTCTGCGGGCTCTACGTACTGCTGCAGAAGCGTAATGTGGGCCGGCGGAACGACGAAGTCGTCGGAGCGGACGTACTCGGCAAATGCATCACGGGAGCGAAAAAGCTGCACGCCGAGCCCTTTGCCTCCGCGATTGTGCTTCGTAACAAACGGGGTAGGCACCTCCTGCGCCGCTTCGATGAGTGCCTCCGTCCCCCCCGCTACAGCTCGCGTCGCTGGGGTTCGAAGGCCGGTTTCCTCCAGAGCGAGGTGCTGTTTCACCTTGCTGATTTCGAGCTCGAAGGCATTCCGTCCATTCACCACGCGCCGTCCATGTCGCTCCAGCCACGACAGAAGCTGACGGGTGTGTTCGACCCCCGCCGTGTGGCCTCGCGTGTGCGACGACGCGCTCATGCGGTTTAGAAATACGCCCTCGGGCGGCGCCTCCTGCAGGTCGAAGTGGCCGTCATCCACGAACCACTCCTCGTAGGGAACGTCGGCCGCCTCAAGCGCTCGGCGAAGGGGCGGCATCCAGTCTTCGTTTTCGTAGATAAGATAGGCCTTCATGAGACGTTGGAGATCGGGGGCAAAAAACAAAAGCCCTTCAGCCAAAGAATCGGCCGAAGGGCAGCACAGCGGAAAAGAAGGAGTCAAACACTACCCGCAGCAATCCAAACGGCCGATCCAGAGATCCACCGAGAGACAACAACAGCTCGTACAGTACCGGGTCGTGAACATATCTCTCAGGACCAACCGCTCGATCTGAACAGGTTCGAAGGGCTCCAGATTGCTGCGCCGGCACATACAGAGGGCGAACCGTAGGGGTTCCCGTCGTCTCTGCACGACGAAAGCCCGACTGTTCACAGCTCAGAGGTTCCGACTGTCACTTCTTCCTCCCCCCCACGGATGCCGTATGCAGGGTGGACGCCCACCAGGGCTCGTCTGGATCCCCCTCCGCGAGGAGAGAACGAAGAGGAGCCGGCTGCAGAGCGACTTCGTCGAGCGCATCGACGGAGACCCAGTCAAAGGTCAGATGCTCTTCCAGGGGACGGGGCCTTTTCCCTGGAATGAGGGAGGGAGCGTTCACCGCAAAGCAGTGATTGATCTCGTATTGCTGCCGCCCATTGCGGGTCCACTCATGCTCCACGGCGCCGAGGTATCTTCCTACGGTCGCCTGAACCCCGAGCTCTTCTTGTAGTTCGCGCCGAAGGCACGACTCCATTCCCTCGCTTGCCTCGTGGTGTCCTCCGGGAAGAAAGGTGTGCGACTGGCCTTCTGCCTGCACGACGAGAACCTGTCCTTCCTTTCGAATGACGGCCCGAGCGAGCAAGTGGGTGGCTGACATGTGTTTGAAAAATGACCGTCGACGAAAACCAAGCGCGGTACCCCGATATTGATCCCCTGGGGGGGTTCGTTCCAACAAGGCGGACGATTTTCCTGCTCTCATCACATCCCCCGTTCCGACAGGACCCCACCGCAACAGAGACCGGCCTTGGAAGAGGCCCCGTTGTGCGTCGAAAATCACAATCCGCAGAACCGAAACGACCTCCTGAACATACCCACTCGAAACTGCCTAGCAAACGCGGAGTGCACGGTTTCTGTCTACAGACATGTTTTCTTCCCCTCGGAAGCGTACGCGAGAAGTCTCAGAAGAAGGATGCTGTGGACGATGTATGCTTCTACCGTGACGGAGGGACGACCGGCGGTCGTCCCTCCTGGAAAGGCAGAGGTCCTGACCCACGGGATGGAGAGAGGCCTCGAGGCGGAAAAGAAGGAGATCAAAGGACAACACCTGCGGATCCAAATAGCCCCTAAAAACCTGCACGCCACGTTAG
>CAYXAD010000120.1:0-10523 GCA_964462965.1 uncultured Salinivenus sp. | reverse complement strand
TCGAGGTCGAGCCCGGTAGCGCTCCTCGTCCGAAATGGTGCCCGGGACGGTGAGTACCTTGAACGGAAAACCAGTGGGCGAGACGCGACCGTCGGTCTCGATGGACACGTCTCCCGTATGGAGGCCGCGCACGATCCGTCGGGTCATCGCTTCCGGATAGCCTGCCTCTTTCGTGAGAGAGAAGAGGGAGCCGACCTGGATGCCGGCCGCCCCGACGTCGAGGGCGTATTGTAGCCCTTCGGGCGAGCCGTACCCCCCGGCGAGGTAGAAGGGCTTGTTCAGGGCTCGAATGGCGTCGAGGTCGGCGATGTCCCGCTCGTCATAAAGGGGCGTATCCTCCTCGTCGTACTGTTTATTGCGAGGCGGAGCGTTATGTCCGCCGGCGACGGGCCCCTCGATGACCCATCCGTCTACGCGCTCGTCGGGGAGCTTGGCGTCCATAATGCGGGCCAGTGTGTCCGAGGAGACGATGGGGAAGAACGCGGGGGGCTCGAGGTCGGGCGGATCATCGAGCAACTCGGACGGATCGAGCCGATAGGTGTAGGTGTCCTCGAGGCGTTCGGAATCGTCCACCTGAGTGGTGTCCGGAGCCAGGCGCAGGGAGGCGGGCTCGCCTGTACTCAGCTTCGGGATCTGTCTGGCTTCATCGAGTGGAATCCCGGCCCCGATACAGACGAGGTCGACGCCGGCCAGCATGGCGCCGTAGAGGCAGGGGAGGGTGTATCGCTTGAGCTTGGCCATCAGGTTGAGGCCGATGATTCCCTCGTGCCCCTCTTTGGCGAGGCGAACCTCCGTGTAGGTCGCGGCGGCGAGCACCCGTTGGGATTTCACGGTTGGATTGAACCGGTGGATCGGCAGCAGGTCGTAGGGCTCCCCCTCGGCGCGACCCTCCGGCTGGTAAAACCGATCCAGCAGGTGCTCGACAATGTCGGGATCGGGGTACGACTGGAGGACGCGGCGGCGGTCGTTCGGGTCGCCGTCCTGCAACTCGCGCACGACGACCGAGTCGATGGCCGTGCCGGAGACGACGCCGATCTCTCCCCGCTGGGCGACCCGGCGGGCCAGCTGCCAGGAGGAGACGCCGATGCCCATGCCGCCCTGGATGATGGAGGGAAGGGACGAGAAGTCGAGGTCTTTGCGGGGCATGTCGTTGAATCGTGATGCGTGAATCATGATGCGTGAGGCGTGTTGCGGATTTCGTAGTGCGTAGGACAGTGCTTGTCACGCAATACGCAATACGAAATCCGCAGTGGCCCCAGTCAGACCGTCTGGGCGTGGACCGGTTGCTCGGCCTCGGACTGCCAGTATGCATCGAAGCACATCGCAACGTTGCGGATGAGGAGCCGACCGGGTGGACGCACGTCGATGACGTCGGGCAGGAGGCTGACGAGTCCGTCGGCCTCCATCGGCTGCAGCGCCCGGAGGGCATCGGAAAAGGTGTGGTCGAAGTCGATGCCGAACCGGTCTTCTACCGCCGCCTTGTCCAGGTGAAAATTGCACATGAGCTGCATGATCACGTGGCGTCGCAGGCGGTCGTCATCGGTCAGGCGGAACCCTCGATAGGTGCCGAGCCGTCCGTTTTCGATCCGCTCATAGTACACCGGCAGCGGCTTCACATTTTGGGCGTAGGCGCCGTCGAACTGGCTGATGCCGGACACGCCGAGCGCGACGACCTCGGCCCCGGCCCGCGTGGAATACCCCTGAAAGTTGCGATGGAGCGTGCCGTTGTCCTGGGCGATGGCGAGGGGGTCGTCCGGGCGAGCAAAGTGATCCATTCCGATGAACCGGTAGCCGCCCGGTCCCGTCAGGCGCTCCAGGCCCTGTTTGAACAGGTGCAGCTTCTGTTCAGGCCCTGGCAGCGCGTCCTCGTCGATCACGCGCTGGTGCTTTTTAATAGAGGGGACGTGGGCGTAGCTGTAGAGTGCAATCCGGTCCGGCCCCAGCCGACGGGTGGTGTCGATGGTTCGGGCAAAGCGCTCGGGCGTCTGGTGGGGCAGCCCGTAGACGAGGTCAATGTTGATGCCCTCAAACCCGTGTCGTCGTGCCCACTTTACGGCCTGCTCGACCCGCTCTGTGGGCTGCACCCGATTGATGGCCTCCTGCACCTTGCGGTTCACGTCCTGGACGCCGATGCTCATCCGGTTGAAGCCGACCGCCGCGGCGGCCTCCACCCGGTCTTCTGTAAGTCCGCGCGGGTCGGCCTCAAGACTCACCTCGGCGCCGGGCTCGATCCGAAACCGCTCCTGCAGACACGTGCCCAGGTCGTGGATTTGCTCCGCCGAAAGGTAGGTGGGGGTGCCGCCGCCCCAGTGGACCTGCACGACGGGGCGGTCGGTGTTCACGTAGCTAGCCAGGAGGTCAATCTCTTGCTTCAGCGCCTCCAGATACGTTTCGATGCGGGCCGGGTCGTGGGTCACCGTCATGTGGCAGCCGCAGTAGTAGCAGAGGGACCGGCAGAAGGGCAGGTGGAGGTAGAGGGAGAGCGGATCCCCTGGCGTTCCGGCCGCGAGGTCCTCCGCAAACGCCGCCGGGCCATAGTCCTCTGCAAAGTGGGGCGCCGTGGGGTAACTCGTGTACCGCGGTCCCGGTTGATTATAGCGGCGGATGAGATCGAGATCGACGTTCATGCTTTAGGTATGGATGGATGGACGTATGGACGTGTGGATGGATAGAGGGATGGAGGACTTGAGGTAGGGGGAGCAGTGTCTTCCGACGCTTCGACCCTTCCATCCCTCCACACATCCACACCTCTCGCTATGCGAGAGACTTGGCGCGGGGAAAGAGGATGTTGTTTTCCTTGTGCACGTGCTGGTGCATGTCGGCCTCGAGTTCGCGAAGCCCATCCAGTGCGGCCTGAAATGTCGCGCAGGCCCCTTCGGGCGGCGTATAGTCGTTTGTCAGGGAGCGGAGCTGTTCCAGGGCCGATCCGGCCTCGTCGTGCTCCTCAACCATTTGCTCGAGGGGGGCATCGTCCAGGGTCGACCCGTCGGGCAGCAGTCGACCGGCTTCGAGGGTCCGGATGGCCGGGAAGACGTACTCCTCCTCGCTCTGCATATGCTCTTCCAGGTCCGCTTTCAGGGCCTGAAAGATGTCGCGGGTCCGTTTCAGCCAGGAAAAATCGGCGCCGTGGACCCGCGTCACCTTTTCCAGTAGCTGATTAAGACGAGGGAGCTCCTGTCGGAGGAAGTCGTGGTGGGTCGACACGATGTGGTCGATGAGCTCGCTGAGTGAGGCGTCGGTCCAATCGGTCGTCGGCTCCGTGGTGGCCTCCGCCGCGGCGTCGAGCATCTGCGCCACCGTGTCTGGATCGAGGTCCTGCTCGCGGCAGGCCTCGGCGAGGGAACGATCGCCGCCACAGCAATAGTCCACGCCGAGGCGTTCAAAGATGCGGGCACGGGCGGGGGACTCCGTGACGAGTTGACCGAGGGGGGCGTTTGTGGAAATCGTTGTCATGACTCAAGTAGGGGTCGGTCGTGAGAAATTCGGGATGAGCGATTCACATTGAGGGAGAAGAAGGCAGATCAGACTCTTTTCAGTAATAAGAGTATTTTATCCGAAATATATAAGTAAACCAAAGCCGATCAAAGGAGGGGACTCATGCGGCAACGAGACGGACGTCGAACTGATCGAGCTTTCCTGACATCTCAGCGAGGGTGGTGTCTCTAAGCATCGTTTCGATGCGATCCCGCTCGTCCGACCAGCGGTCGTGCAGCGGGCAGGGGTTGTCGTCCCCACAGCCGGGCAGGCCGAGTACGCACTCTTCGAAGAGCTCGCTACCGTCGATGGCGACGACAATTTCGTAGAGGGAGACCTCGTCGGGGGATTGCGTGAGGGCCACACCGCCTCGGGGGCCTCGCTGGGAGGTGAGAAGATCTGCATCGTTGAGCTTCTGGAAGATCTTCGTCAGGAAGGGAAACGAGATGTCCAGTTCCTCACTGATCGTTCCGATGGAGACGTATCCCTCCTGATCGAGCGACGACAGGTAAAGGGTGGCTCGCAGTCCGTACTCGCAGCTTTTCGAAAGCAACATGAATCGTGGACGGCAGTGGGAATCCGACGGATGGGGGCCGGAGAGGCCTACGGTTCTCCTCCTCTATTTCGGACCTGTAAGTATTAATTCGATGGATTGCACTCTCCGTCAAGACGTGGGTTCCGGTCACTCCCCGCGATCCTTTGCGTTCTTCACGTGGAAAGCAACAGGAATCCGCGCGTACGGACTTTTGGAGGAGGACCACGGGCAGAAGGAGGACAGTGAAGGGGGGCATTTTGTTTTCTCGAACCTGTTCCTATGTCCCATGAAGGTGCGGCTCACCTCGGATTCGCTTCGGTACCGGCTCGATCAGAACGACACCGAGATCCTGTCGAACACCGGGGCGGTGGACTTTTCTCTGCCCCTCGGCTCCGATCAGGGGATTCGGTGCGTCCTGGAGGTGGGCGAGAAGGTTCGCTCCCTAACGGTCGCGTTTCAGGAGGGGGAGATTGTCGTGACGCTTCCTTCCGATCAGGCAGAGACGTGGCTTTCGACCGATGAGGTGGGTCTTGAAGAGCGGGTCGAGTCGGACGGTCGACAGGTGCAGGTGCTCGTGGAAAAGGACCTCGGGTGTCGTCATGGAGACGGGGCGAGCGACCCATCGACGGCAGAATCGGAGACCTTCGATCATCTCCGGGACTGAGGAATTCGGTGAGTTTATGTTCCTACGTCTGCTCTGCTAAAACTCTCGGCGTAATGCCTTCTTCTTCGTCTCATTCATCATCCGTCGCTGGTCTCGTCATGGCCGGGGGGCAGAGCCGGCGGTTTGGCCGCGACAAGGCTCGCCATTCGGTAGACGGTGTGCCCATGATTCGGCGGGTGTATGAGGCGCTGCATGCGGTTGCGGTGCCCGTACTGGTAAGCGTCGGGGCAGAGGAACCCTCGTACGCCGACGTGTTGCCTGCGGACGTGCGTCACGTCACCGATCGCCATTCAGCTGCAGGACCGCTTGCAGGACTGGAGGCGGGACTCCGTACTGTTGAGACGCCCTGGGTGCTCGTCGTCGCCTGCGACCTGCCGAACGTGACGCCGGAGGGCGTTCGGACGCTGCTCTCGGCCCGTGCGCCGGACGTCGACGCCGTGGTCGCACGCACCCCGGACGAGCGTTGGCATCCCCTGTTCGCCGGGTATCGGCGCGAGCCGGTGTTAGAAGCAGTCAAAGCCCGTCTCGACGCGGAAGAATATGCCCTTCATTCTTTGCTGGACCGGCTGACGGTTCGGCAGGTCGAGGTCTCGTCTCACCTCGTCCACAACGTAAATCGCCCGAGCGACCTGGAGTGACCCCCGTCGGCGGTGTGTGGAGGTGTGGATGGGTGGAAGGATGAATGCATCGACGTTGAAAGGTAGTGCTATTGCCCTTCCAACCCTCCACTCGTCCATCCGTCCATCCCGTTGATCTCCGATCGACGATCAGAGCCACTGGATCGAGACCGGCCGGCCGGCCTCAGGGTCGACGACGTCCTCGTCGAGGTGGATGAGGCAGTTGGCGTCCCGCATCGACGAGGAGATGCCGGATCCCTGATGACCGGTCGTTCGAACCCGGAGCTGTCCGGTCTCGTCGGCGTGGGCGATGCCACGGGAGAAATAGTGATACCCCTCCTTCACCCGATATCCCTCCTCCAGCACGGCCGTTTGTAGGGGGGGGAGCACGGTGCGCCGGCCGAGCATTGCAGCAAGAGCGGGACGGACGTACACCTCGAAGCAGACGGCGGCGGCTACGGGGTTGCCGGGGAGGCCGAAGACGGGGCATTCCTCGAGCATTCCAAAGGCGAATGGCTTGCCGGGACGCTGTTTGACCTTCCAGAAGTGCAGGTCCAGGCCCATACGCTCGAGCTCCCGGCGGGCGAGGTCGTCGCGTCCGGTCGACATGCCCCCCGACACGAGAATCACTTCGGGCGCTGGGGCGTCATGGAGGACCTCCCGGAGGGCCGTTTCGTCGTCGGGGCTCCGGCTGAGATGAGCCTTTCCACCGGCCGATTCGACTCGCATCGCGAGGGATGGGCCGTTGGCGTCCCGAATTTGGCCGGGCCCGGGGGACTGGGACGGCGCCACGAGTTCATCTCCGGTTACGAGCACCAGCGTCCGGGGACGCATAGAAACAGTGGGCTGCGTGTGTCCGACGGAGGCCATCAAGCTCGCCGCGGCGGCGTCGACGACGGTTCCTTTTTTCAATACGACGGTGTCTGCGGGCACGTCTTCCCCGGCCGGTCGCACGTTCTGACCCGTCGACGGAACGGTGTCGAACCGGATGTGCTGGTCGTTCGCTTCTGTTCGTTCTTTGCGCACGACCGCGTCCGCCTCCGGAGGGAGGGGATTGCCCGTCGTGATGGCTGCACACGAGTCCGCAGGAAGGGGGGGCACAGAGGAGCCGGTCGTCACGTCGAAGGCGAGCGGGAGCGACGTGCCCGCACGGTCAATGTCCGCCGCACGGACCGCGTATCCGTCCATGGCTGCGTTGTCGAACGGCGGAATGTCTTCGGAACTGTGGACGGGGTCTCGCAGCGTTCGGCCCCGGGCCGTCGAGAGGGGCACGGATTCCGTCTCTACAGGCGTAACGCGGTCGAGGATGACCTCGCGAGCGTGTTCGACGGAGACAAATGTCCGCATGGATCGGGGCACTCAGTGAGTGGGGACGGCAGCACCTTCAAAGCACGTCGCGCCGGCGCAGGTCTCGGACGACGGCGACCAGGTAGAGCCCCATTCCGACGAGAAGAAGTGGGAAGCCGAGGAAGACGCCAATGCCCACGCTCCACGGTTGGAAGCCGAACAGGAGGAAGAGGAGGACACAGACGAGACCGACGAGGGTACACACGACAGCTCGTCGGATGTAGGCCTGAACCGTGTTCGAGGGGCTCGAATTACTCATCGGTAGCGTCAGCGGTTTGAGGGGGATGGGGACGATCGGGGGGTGCCGGGTGGGGCGGTCCGTGGCAGCGGGCACAGCTCACCTCGTCGGCGGACAGCTCAGCACGCAGGGCCGAGTGGGCGTCGACGGCTTCGAAGGTGGAGGTGCCGGCGTGGCAGCTCGTGCAGTTGGCGTTCGGATAGGAGCCGCTGTACTGGATCGGCTCGTCGTAGGTGTTGGTCACGTAGAGGAGCCAGTGCCGAAACCCGTCCCGCTTGGCGGCGAGTGTGCCGTGCACGCCGTAGGTCGTGTGGCACTCGTAGCACTGGTGGGTGGAAATCCAGTTGTTCTTGTAGTGGCGGGCGGCCAGCGTCGGGCTTTCCGGGTCCCGCATGTCGTTCACGAAGGTGTTCATCACGTGACACGTGTTGCAGGAGGCCACGGTCTTCGTTTCTTCGAACACCGTTTCGGTGGTGCCGAGGAGGGCCAGGCCCGGGAGGGCAAAGAGGCCAAACAGGAGGGTCCAGTGGTAAAAGCTGCCCGAGACCGAATCCCGGTAGACGAACTCGACCAAAATCAGGACGACGATGCCGAGGACGGCAGCCACGAGTCCGGCTCCACGCAGAAGCCCGGTGGCCGTAACGCCCTGTCCGGTACTGGCGGCACGGGCCTGGACGAACCAGACGCCGAAGACGGCCACCACGGCAGCATACAGAAGCCAACGTCGAGTGGTGTTGGAGAGAGGCATAGACACTGGGAACGGTTACGACAGGTCGGCACGACGGACGGACACGGCGCTCACCTTGTACTCGGGCTGCTTCGAAATCGGATCGACTGCATCCTGGACCGCGCGATTGATCAGGTCATCGGGAGAGTGAAAGGTGGAAAAGACGACCCCGGAAACGATGTCGGACGTGACGCGGGCTTGGAGCCGAACCGATCCGCGCCGACTGTCCACGACCACCGGATCCCCCTCCTGGATGTCGCGCTGGCGAGCGTCTTCGGGGTGCATCATCAGGAAGTCGATGTCAATCTCGTCGAGCTGCTCGAGGGCGCCGGTGATGGTGGCGGTGTGCCAGTGCTCGTACACGCGGCCCGTCGTGAGCACGAGTGGGAATTCTTCCGTCGGTTCGTCGGTGGGCGGTTCCTGGTCTTCCAGCCAGATGACCGGCTGGCCGTCGGGCCGACCGTAAAAGTCAAAGCGCTCCTCCCCCTCGGCCAGTGGATCCTCGCCGGGCACGTAGCGGCGACAGGTCCCGGGATGATCCGTCGTGGGGCACGGCCACTTGAGTCCCTGCTCGAGCAGGCGCTCCATCGTCATCCCGGAGAAGTCGTAGTACGAGGTGGCCGAAATTTTTCGCCATTCCTCCCAAACCTCTTCGTACGTTCGAGCCGTGATGATGTCATCGTGTCCCAACCGGTCGGCCAGGTCGACGATGATGTCCAGGTCGGGGCGAGCCTCGCCCGGTGCGTCGACGAGGTTCGGAACGGCGTGGTAGCGGCGCTCGCTCTGGCTGAACACGCCCGGCCCTTTTTCCGCCCACATGGCCGCGGGGAGCACGACGTCGGCGAACTGGGTCGTTTGCGTGGGGTAGATGGCATCGGCCACGACCAGAAAGGCGTTCTCCATGGCCGGACGGTAGCGCTCGGCGTTAGGAAGCGACTGCGCAGGGTTCGTACACATCACGAGCCCGGCGCGGATCTCGCCCGTGCCCATCGCCTCGAACATGGAGACGGCCGCCTTGCCGGGGGTCGGACTGATGCTGCCCGGCTCCAGGTCCCACAGGTTTTCCATCTCGCGCCGGTCCTCCTCGTTGGCCACCTTGCGACCGGCGGGGAGGGCATGGGCGAGGGAACCTGTGTCGCGGACGCCTCCACCCGCGTTCGGCTGGCCGGTGAGCGAAAACGGAGTGGCTCCGGGCCGTCCGATGTGGCCGGTGAGCAGGTGCATGGCGTTTACGAGGCGGTTGCAGGCCGTGCCCTGCGTCTGTTGGTTGAGGCCCATCGTCCACAACGACATCGTCGCTCCGGCATCCCCAAACTGGAAGGCTGCCTCGCGAATCTGTCGGGCACTGATTCCGCAGATCTCACTGGCCCGCTCGGGCGGATAGCGCGAGGCATGCTGCACCATCTCGTCGTACGAGCGGTCGGCCTCCGTGCCGCCCTCCTTGAAGGTCAGGTACGACTCGATCATCTCCCGGTCGAGGAAGTCGTGCTCGATGAACTGCTGAATCATCGCATTGTAGAGGGCGACGTCGGTGCCCGGCGTAATCGGCAGGTGGAGATCCGCATTTCGGGCGGTTCGAGTACGCCGGGGATCGACGACGATGATGGTGGTGTCCGGCCGAGAATTCTTTCGGTCCAGAACTCGCCTCCAGAGAATGGGGTGACACTCGGCCGTGTTCGAGCCCGTGATGAAGAAGCAGTCGGCGTGATCGATGTCCTTGTAGCAGCCCATGGGCTCGTCGGCCCCGAAGGTGGAGATGTACCCGGCGGCCGCCGAGGCCATACACAGTCGCGGATTGCCGTCCACGTTGTTGGTGCCGATGGCACCCTTGAACAGCTTGTTGGCCGTGTAGCTCTCCTGCGAGTAGAGCTGGCCGCTTCCGTAGAAGGCCACACTGTCCGGTCCGTGCGTCTCGATGTTTTCGCGAAATTCCTCGGCGACGCGCGTCATGGCCTCGTCCCACGTGGCCTGCTGCAGCTCGCCGTTCACCCGAATCCTCGGGTGCAGCGCCCGGTCTTCGACGTAGAGGATGTCCCGATTGAGGATGCCTTTGATGCAGAGGCGCCCTCGATTGTGTGCATGCTCGTCCCCCTTCACGTCGACGACGTCTCCGTCCCGAATGCCGATGCGAACGCTGCAGCCCGTTCCGCAGAAGCGGCAGACGCCCTTGTGCCACTCGTCGACCTCGATGACTGGCTGCCGCTCCCAAAGCTCTCCGCAGCCGGCGAGCGAACCGGTGAGAACGGTTCCGGCCCCGGCGGTCCCGAGAAGCTGAAGCAGTTCCCGACGGGTTAGATCGTGAGAATTGAAGAACGTATCAGACATACGATTCTACATGGGGGTTCCGGGAAGAAAGGAGCAGCGGAGTGCCCATCGTACTATATGGTCCGTGACCTGGCCCTGCCGTGCACGTCCTCGAATGTCGAGAAGCAGTCGCCCCCATAATCATTTGACGGAGATCCACTGCTTTTGCTTGGGCTCGCTCGGTGGCAATCGGGCGGAGTGGTAGACCATCGGTCTCTGTGAGTCGGAGGCTCCTGCTTGACAAACCACCACGGATGTTCTGCGTTACGGATGCTTTTGGAAGCTGTTTTGGCGATTGCCCTGGGCCTGCGAGCGGGCTCGAGGGCTGCAAATCCGCTCCAATCCGGCCGGTCCTACACGCTTTGTGGACATCGCCTGCATTGTGGCTCGTTTTTCCTTCATCGATCCTCGCTCTGCCTTTCCAATCAATGGAGATAGAAATCCCTTAGATCCTCTGGTTGGGTTGTAGCTGGGAGGCTCTTCTCGCAGCGAGGCGGGTGCTCGAGGAGGGGGGTTCAGTCCGCTCGAACGATCGACGCAACCCCTGCGCCGACTGCAACTAGATCGGCGTTCTGTATCTGTCATCAGTCATGACGTGGCTACTTTGATTGTCCACA
>CAYXAD010000119.1:0-10574 GCA_964462965.1 uncultured Salinivenus sp. | reverse complement strand
CCCCTCGGCCCTCGTTCCTCCGGTTGATCTGAATCGATACGAGCTCACCGAATGAGAGGCGGGCCCTTCTGCTCCATTCCCCTGCCCCACCTGAGAACGTGTCTCGAGAGTGGGGAACTAGTGGGCCGTCGTTCTCTCCTAACGCGTGCCCGCCTTCGGTGCCGGATCGTCGCCGGGAATGCTTCAATGCATTTGCCTGCCTCCCTCGGGGATGCTCATCCTTGCTCGCGGATCCGCTTTTCCCACTGAGAGAACAAGTAGACACCTTGCAGATTTGATATATAAATAATATATTTACAAAGTGTATTATTGCTTGCTCTGTCCAACGGCTCTTGTATCGAATCATGAATGGAGATTGGTCCGGTGTTTTCCCCGCTGTCACAACCAAATTTAGCGAGGATCACAGCCTCGATCTGGAGACTCTGGAGACACACCTCGAGGCCCAAATCGAAGCCGGGGTCCACGGATTGGTCATGCTCGGAACCCTCGGAGAGAATGCGTCCCTGAGCCTCGAAGAAAAGCACGAGGTCGTACAAACCGCCCTCACTGTGAGTGACGGTCGGGTGCCCGTGCTGTCCGGCGTCGCGGAAACGACGACGGCCGGAGCGTGCGAGTTCGTCGAACGGGGAGCAGCCTACGGAACCGATGGATTCATGCTGCTCCCGGGCATGCTCTATCACTCCGACCGGCGCGAAACGATGCGTCACTTTCGGACCGTCGCCGGGGTGTCCGACCGGCCGATTATGATTTACAACAACCCCAAGGCGTATGACGTCGACATCACGCCCAAAATGTTTCAGGAGTTGGCCGAGGAGGACACGTTCGTCGCCATTAAAGAATCGTCCGGGGACGTTCGTCGAATTACTGACCTCTACAACCGGACCGGAGATCGGTATCAGCTTTTTTGCGGCGTCGACGATCTCGCCCTCGAAAGCCTCCTGATGGGCGCTGATGGCTGGGTGGCCGGACTCGTCAATGCCTTCCCCGAAGAGACCGTGGCCATTTACGAACTCGCCAAGGCGGGACGGATCGAAGACGCCCGAGCGCTCTATCGCTGGTTCGCCCCACTCCTCCACCTGGATGTATCGACGAAGCTCGTGCAGAACATCAAGCTTGCCGAAGCCACGGTCGGCCTCGGGACGGAGCCGGTACGGCCTCCCCGTCTGCCGCTCGAAGGAGAAGAGCGAGCCCGGGTCAAATCGATCATCCAGGAAGGCCTCGACCACCGACCGAATCTGGACAAGTACCTCGTCGCCTAGTGCCTCCTTCCCCCGAAGGGGCAATCCTGGATCGGGTGGCGACTCCTCTCGATCCGATCTCGCAAGAGTTAACTGAAGCGAGAAAGGTGTAGGGGCTCGGGATCCACCGTCGGGGCCTCTCCCTGCAGGATTTGGGCTACGAGCTGCCCAGTGATCGGAGCGAGGGATACCCCCATCATCGAGTGCCCCGTCGCCAGCACGAGATTGTCGTATTGCGGCACGGGTCCGATGATGGGAAGTCCATCGGGCGTACAGGGCCGAAACCCGACCCATGTCTCCATCGCTTCGGGCACATCGGGATCCACCGCAGAGACGTACTGTGCGGCCGTCTCGAGAATTGGACGGAGCCGCCGTTCATCGATCGAAGCATCGAATCCAGCAAGCTCCAACGTCCCCGCAAACCGCATCTGAGCATCCAGAGGGGTGACAGACACCTTTTTCTCCGCCAGGATGAACGGCACGTGAGGGGCCCTCTCTGACACATCAAGCGTCACGCTGTACCCCTTGGCGGGCTCAACCGGCACATCGAGCCCGAGCTCTTGGCCGAGTGGTGCAGACCACGCCCCCGCCGCCAGTACGACGTCCGCAGCCGAGACCTCTCCACTCGTGGTTCGCACCGATTGGATGGTCCCATTCTCCCGTGTAAAACCGGTCACTTCAACCTCCCTGTGAATCTTTGTCCCCTCCTCCTCAACCTGGCGCCCCAGCCTGTCGACGAGTCGAGTCGGGTCAAGCACTGCATCCTGATGATAGTACACTCCCCCCGTGGCAGACGCCGGAAGGTGGGGAGTCACCTCCTCGAGGCGATCTCGGTCGAGCACGCTGACGTCGAGCCCCGCTTCCCGAGCCGTCTCGGCCTTTTTTCTCTCTTCCTGACGCCCCTTTCCCGTCTCGTGAAGCATCAACAGCCCACTCGGTCGGAACCCGATGTCGGCTCCATTCTCGGCCCACTCCTCGTAGAGAGAGCGACTGGCCAGGTGTAACTCTCGAAGCACGGGAACCGAGCGGCGCACGTGCTCCTCGCTGCATGACCAATAGAAGGTCCAGAGCCACTGCCAGAACTGCAGGTCGAGCCGGGGCTTGATGCGGAACGGGCTCTCCGATTGAAGAAGCCAGTGAAGGCCTTGAGCGACCACCCCTGGGGCTGCCAGCGGAACGACGTGACTCGGTACGACCAGTCCTGCGTTTCCGGTCGAGCATCCGGCCCCGAGCTCGTCTTTCTCGAGAAGAGTTACCTCGCGTCCTCGTTCTTCCAGGGCCCGAGCCACACAAAGTCCAACGACGCCCCCTCCCACGACGACGACATCAGCGTCTCGCAGCATCAAGTCACCTGAAAACCGTATGCAAAGGGGTCCCGATCGTCAATAAAAATGGTATTCAACCCAGTCACCTGCGCCCATCCCTCGATACTGGGCACCACTGCCTCCTTGTCGCCGACCTGCGTTCGGCGCTCGACACGACCGCGGAATAGGCTCCCAATAATGCTTTCGTGCACGTACGTATCGCCGACTGAAAGTGCGCCTCGGACCGCTTTCTGCGCGAGGCGAGCAGAGGTCCCGGTTCCACAGGGTGAACGGTCAAGGGCGCGGTTTCCATAAAACACAGCGTTCCGCCCATCTGCTTCTTCCTGGGTCGGGGCCCCGGCCCACTCGATATGGCTCACCCCCCGAATGGTCTCGTCTTCGGGATGAACAAACTCGTGCTTCTCATTGAGCCGCTGACGCAAGACGGGACTCCACTTCAAGAGTTCATTGACCGTCAGATCCTCAAGTCCTCCGTAGTTGGCCTGGGGCTCGACGATGGCGTAGAAATTTCCCCCGTATGCCACGTCCACCGTCAGGGGACCCAGCGTAGGACACTCGACGGTTAGATCTGTCGCCTCGAGGTAGGACGGCACGTTGACAATGCGAACTGAGTCAACGTATTCGCCGTCCCTCTCGTAGCGGGCTTCCACTTTTCCCGCCGGCGTATCGAGACGGAGCAGGCCCGGCGTCTCCGGGTCAACCAGCCCGTGCTCGATGGCTACCGTCACGGTCCCAATCGATCCGTGTCCACACATCGGCAGGCAACCACTCGTTTCGATGAAGAGAACGCCTATGTCGCAGTCTGCCCGCGTTGAAGGGTACAGAATGCTCCCCGACATCATGTCGTGACCACGCGGCTCGAACATCAAGCCCTGACGAATCCAGTCGTACTCCTGGAGAAAGTGTTGCCGCCGCTCGCTCATGTTCTCTCCGCTCAGTTGCGGTTCCCCGCCACTTACGACACGAACGGGATTGCCAGCCGTGTGCGCGTCGATACAAGAAAATGTCCGTCTAGCCATGAAAGAATACTTCGTCGCAATGATGTAACTCGGAAAACGCCCAATTTCGAACAATGTCCCCAATCATCAACGGTCAAACCTTAACCTGTTTAAACATACCTGTTAAAGGCAGAATGATAGGAAAGCACTGGAAAGAATTGCCTCCAATCCGGAGTCGGTGTCCGCCGACTCCGGATTGGGGCTGCGCTGTAACCATCGAGACCGGAAGCAAAACGACGAGCACGACTGAAGGCGTGCGATCCCCTCTCCGAACGGTGAGCGTGTGCACTCACCGAAGAGAACTCCATCTGTGCAAAGCCCCGTCCGCTACTTTCCGTTAAAATATTTTTACTTTGTAAGAACAAACAAACGTGAAAACCTCTCCGAAATCAAGCGGTCGCGAGCCTCAGTCTGCGATCAATACACAAAATTGTGTCTAAAGATCTTCTCGGAGAGGAGTCGCCGATGACGGAAGTTTCTCCCTTCCTCCACCTTTGCGTTCTCTCCCCTCGTACAGTCGCAACCTTCCTGGAGGCATTAGGAGGGACTGTGCCAATGTGTTAGGCCTGTTCGGCGTGATGTCGCCAAGAACTACCGCTGCCAAACCGATGCGTCCGGTTTCATAACTGCCAGCCCCTCCTCAATAATACTCGTCCAAATGACGCGAGCCGGTGTCTTTGATTTCCCCCCTCAGATGAGAGGGAAATCTCTCGGGTCGCCGGACCCGGGATCGTGCTTGAGAGAACTCCAAGCGAGCACCTGGAAGCCCCCCCTATCCGAATCAGAGAGGCTACCGATGATCGTTATGCATTTCGGTCAATGCTCCGAATGGCTCTGCGACGTCCTTCAACAGTAAAAATCCCGGCACTGAATCCATATTCAATCAAGTTGAGCACACGGTTCAGCACAGGCTCGGGCCGGGAGGGAGCGGGCCCCACCGGTGGCGCTTCCTCTGATCGAGAAAGCGCAAAAGTGCACAGTCATCTTCGGTAGACGGTGTTCGTTCAGGTCCACTCCTCGTTCTCCGGGGTCGCAAAATTCGGGATCCACCGAGATCGCTGCCACGAGCTTTCAGAGTCATTAATGAACAGTAAATCCTCCTCCGACTAACCAGCCTGATCCTTTTCACACGAGACGTATGGCAGACTCCTGCACACGTCCTCCACTGAATGACTACCGAGATCAATGGAAATGTTTGTTGAATCAGTTGAGGAGCGAGATCACAAAGTTGCAAACTGGGACCCGGAGGCGCCTTTCCCACTGGACTCTTGCTTTCAGGACATGCAACAGGCTATAAAGCGAACGAGACCAGCTTCTCTCGGACAGGGAAAGGGAGTGCAGGACACAGAGCAGACGACCGCCGGAACCGTTTGTCAGAATCCCAAGGCCTCATCCCCCCTTCATGTGGACAATTATCGCCCCCTGGGTATTGCCCGTGCCAAACCGATACTGTGCTTCTCTACTACTCAGATATTCGACCGAGTCAATGTTCTCAGCAGATAGTTCCCTGAGAGAGTCTACGGATCCATACTCGACCCCGTCCAGATAAACCATCACCTCGCCTGGATTATGAATGCTGTCCCGCCCCCGAGTGCGCAGCCACTGGGGGCGAACGTCCTGAATCACCTCGTATGCCGATTTCCCCAACACATTCATTGAGAGCTCCTCAAACTGAATCGTATTCGGCGACGACTGGCCGGACTGAGACCCCTGATCTGTGGAGGCGCACGCCATTGCTCCAAACAAGAGAATCAACCAGAACAATCTTCGAAAGATAGGATGAGACATGACTTTATATGGATGATTAAGGGAGCAAGGGGGAATAAATAGAAATGCCGGGGTGATGCAATTTAGTGCTTCGACTTCACTTTATTTAAATACGGCTGTATGGAAAGAAGTTCTCCGGTACTCCGCGAGGAGTTTCAAGAGATGAAGCCGGGTGCTTTCCTCAACCGAAGCCGAATAAACGAATCAAGCACAGCTCTCGGCGGACCGTTGAGCTTCGAGGAACCCCCAAGAACGCTGTCCTGAAACTGACCCGATCAATCAGAGACATTCACGGAGAGACCGCAGGCTCATCCGTTCGACACAGGTGGGCCTATCGGGTCGCCCCGGTCCCCAAACGGACGGCACCGGTTGCTCTTCCCTCTAAAAAACCATCCCACCTGCCACCGTGATCGGTCCCTACGTGGCCCATTCCCAATGTGATGCAGGATGATTTGGCTCGTTTGGCGCCCTCCTGACTCACCAACTCACAACTCGTGCCTGGTGACTCGCCCACTTGTGACCCCAGGGGCACATGCGCCCCCTCCCTGTTCCGCCCCTTCCAGCAGAGACCGGAGGGAACGGACCCCTAGCCCCGTGCTGCGTGGACACATTTGATCCTCGATCAGTCCGAGACGAGGGATTCTCGTAGGATCCATTTTTGGGGATCGACGACCACATCGGCATCGGCGGGAACGGAGAGCGTGTCCGTTCCGGAAGACATCTCTACCCGACGCCGGCCCCCATTTATTTCGACCTCGACCGGCATAGGGAAGGGCCGATCTCCGGGAACTTCCCACCGCAGCGTCAGGGCGTCGCCCTGTCGCTCTGTGACGAGACGCGGCAGGTCGGCCTGTCGTACATACACCTCAAAGAACCAGCTTAGCTCCTGATCGGCGGCTCGTTCGGCGTGGGTGATGAAGTCGCGAGTGGTGGCGAAGCGGCACTGCTCGCCACTAACAACCTGTTCCAGCGCCGGATCGGGATAGGCCATGCGACGGAGGGCCTCGAAAAACGACTCGTCGCCCAGCAGATAGCGGAGAGTGTGAAGGACCGAGCCGCCCTTTGCGTAGATGTCGGCCTCGTAAATCTCCGTGGAGGAGTGCGACTCGCGAGGCGCAATGGGATACTCGTTCTCGACGCCCTCCCGCATGTCGGCCGCAGTCGTGATAGGCCTCCGTGCCATTGAGACGCTCGGCGTAGAGGGCCTGCATGTACGTCCCAAAGCCCTCGTGCAGCCACATGTCCCGCCAGTCGGCATTGGTGACCAGGTTGCCCCACCACTCGTGCGAGAGCTCGTGGTGGTGAAGAGTGTCAAAGCCCCAGTCCCGGTCGGTCATGGCCGTATTGTCGAAACCGGCCCCGTAGGCAATGATGGACTGGTGCTCCATGCCGAGGTGGGGGGTCTGCGCCACGCCGTACTTGTCAGCCCGGAAGGGATACGGGCCCAACAGGTCCTCGTAGAATCGGAGGTGTTCTTTCATTTCTTGAAAGAACACCTTTCCCTCTTCGACGTCACCCGGCAATACCCAAAGCTTGACTGGAAACGTCTCGCCCGTCACACTCTCGAAAGAGTCCTCACTCACGCGATAGGGCGCAATATTGAGCGCAACGTTGTAAGTGTTGATGGGCGTCGAGACGAACCAGTGGTACGTTTCGCGACCCTCCGTCTCCGGCTCCACCTCCTGTAAGGCCCCATTAGAGGCAACCACCAGGGACTCGGGAACCGTCACCCGAACGGCCATCGAGTCGGGCTCGTCGGAGACGTGGTCCTTGACGGGCCACCAGAGATCTGCTCCTTCTTGCTGAACGGTCGTCGCAATCCACGGCTCCCCACTGGGCGTCCGCTCCCAGGTGACCCCTCCCTCCCACGGTGGGTTGGGAGCCACGCGGGGACGCCCCCCGTATTCGATCGCCACCCGAACGTGCTCGCCCGGCTGCTTCATGAGGGAGAACGGGATCCAGATTTGCCCACCTCGCCGCTCGAAGGGCTGCTCCTGCCATCCGGCGTTCGCAGACCGCACTGCTACCGATTCGACAGTCAGCAATGTGTCGAGATCGAGAACGAACCACTCGAGCGGTTGGACAATGTCCGCGTGGACCTCTACGCGTCCTTGGATGGTGCTATCCGCCGGCGATACGTCGACGGTGAGGTCGTAGTACGTCACGTCATACGCAGCCTGTTCGGGCATCAGAGGCCCGCCCGAGTCGTAAATTCGGCTTTGGGCGTTGACCGAGGCGGGAAGCAACAAGCAGAAAAGGAACAAACATGCCGCTCCAAACCATCGACCTCTCGCGAGTTGCATAAGACTCTAAGTGTTAGTGAGTGAGTCCTCATCGATTCCGTTGGCGCGACTCTCCATCGGTCCACTCGAGGGCTGCAGGATCTGTTGTGCTACAGAGTCCCCTCGACTGGAAGAGAACGACCGATAGCAAAAGCACCTCGCTCCATCTCGCAGTCCACTTGGACTCCTGATTGGGCCACGGTTCGACGAACATGTCCCCCACCGCGCGCACAAAGTACGGAATTCTACTGGGCCTGTGAAAGCAATCGGGCAAGGTGAGAACGTCGAAGTCCCTGTTTGTTTTGAAGAGAGCGCGGACCATTTGCCAACAGAAAACCGATGGAGACGACGGACCTTCGAGAATCGGTTTTGATCGAGGGAGTGCGGGGATGAACGACGACCACGTTCTCGAATGCTGAACCAGTCGGCGTGATCGGGGAACCGCACGACTCACAGAAGAAACGATCCTAGCGCCCGCCTTCTTTGCGGGCTCTGCGCACTCTATCACGATTTTCCATCGCTCTCACTACGACCTCTATGTCCTCTTCCCCCCTGTCTGCCCTTCGTACCCGCCTTGCGAAGATTGAAGACCTCAAAGCCGCGGCCGCAGTGCTGTCCTGGGATCAGGAGACGTACATGCCTCCCGGTGGGGCGGAGGCTCGTGCGCAGCAGCTTTCCACCCTCCAGTCCATGGCCCACGAACAGTTCGTGGCCGACGAGACCGGCACCCTGCTCGATCGCGCCGCCGACGCCCTCGACAATCCCGAATCACTCGATGACGACGCCAGCCTTGTTCGCGTCGCCCGGCGTGACTACGAACGGGCCCGACGGGTTCCGTCCTCGCTCGTCGCCGAGCTCTCGAAGGCCACGTCTCGGGCCAAGGAAGCCTGGAAAAACGCGCGGGAGGACGACGACTTTTCCCAGTTTGCTCCGCATCTGGAGCGCCTCGTCGAGCTTTCCGTCGAGAAAGCCGAAGCGATTGGATACGAGGAGGACCCTTACGACGCACTCCTCGAGGAGTACGAGCCCGGTCGCACGACCTCAGAGGTCCAGGCCCTTTTCGACGACCTCCGCGAAGAGCTCGTCCCCCTGGTCGACGCCATCGCGGCGGCACCGCAGATCGACGACGCCGTCCTTCAGCGCTCCTATCCTCCAACCACTCAGGAGACGTTTGTCGGGCAGGTCGTGTCCGAGCTCGGCTACGATTTTGATCGGGGCCGCCAGGACGTGTCGGCCCATCCCTTTACCACTTCGTTTGCCGTCGACGACGTCCGCCTGACCACCCGGTACGACGAATCCAACGTCGCCTCGGCGTTCTTCTCGACCGTACACGAAGCGGGCCACGGAATGTACGAACAAGGCATCGATCCCGCCCTCGAGCGCACCCCCCTCGCCGAAGGCGCCTCTTTGAGCATCCACGAATCCCAAGCGCGCCTCTGGGAAAATCACGTGGGCCGCAGCCGACCGTTCTGGCAACACTATTTTGCCCCTCTTCAGGATGCCTTCCCGGACGCACTGGGGGACTCGAATGCCGAGAGGTTCTACCGGGCCATCAATAAGGTGGAACCGTCCCTGATTCGCGTAGAAGCCGACGAGGTCACCTACAACTTGCACGTCATGCTTCGCTTCGAGCTGGAGCGGGGGCTCATTGCCGGAACGCTAGACGTAAACGAGCTTCCGGCCCGCTGGAATGACGCCATGGACGACTTCCTCGGCGTCGTGCCCGACACAGACGCCAACGGGGTGCTTCAAGACGTGCATTGGTCGCTTGGCGCCTTTGGATACTTTCCGACCTACACCCTCGGCACCCTCACAGCAGCCCAGCTCGTGGATGCGATCCGGGAGAACGTCCCCGACCTGAATGACCGCCTGGCCGACGGTCGCACCGATGCGATTCTCGACTGGCTCCGCACCCGCGTCCACCGGTACGGTCGCAAGCTCAAAGCTCCCGATCTTCTCACTCGAGCCACGGGGGAGCCTCTTTCGACCGAGGCCTGGCTGCAATACGTTCGTAACAAATTCGGCGAGCTCTACGACCTCTCCTGAGGCCGCCCCTCCAGCAATGACGATCGAACCTGCTGGCTAGGCGGAAGAAGCCCCATCGTTGGGCTTCCGGAGCTGAGCCCCGGTCTGCACGAGCAGGTCTTCGCTAAGATAGTACATCAGGCAACGCCGCGCCGTCGACGCCTCAAACCCTGCTTCCTCGGCGATCTGAAAGAAGTCTGGAAACGGAAAACGCGCGGGCAGCTCCTCGTAGAGCCGATCTGCCGCCGGAGGGGACAGATCGGGCTCACTGGCACGCATCCCGTCGACGGACTCGATCGACGCTTCGAGGTCCTCGATAAGCCGGGAAAGCGTTACCTCGCGCCGGAGCTGTCGGTTTTCTCGAAGAAGCTTCTGTCGCTCAGCTTCCAGGTCTTTGCTACACTCCCGGAGTTCGCGGACGGTCCTCTTGAGTCGTTCGATTTCGTCGATAAGCAGAGCGATGCTGTGATTCTGGCTCCGCCCGGTCCGAGATCCGACAGCTTCCGAACTTCTCTTCTGCGAAATGCGCGTGTCATGCATGAGAGCCCCGATCCTGCTTGTTATTGAGTCGAGCCTGCATTTCCGAGGGGGTCTCCCTTCCAGGAAGCCCCGTGGCAAAGTGGAACGCTCTCGTCAGACGGGTCCCTGGACTCAGACGAGGGTTCAATGGGCTCAGCCTCTATGCGTTGCCCATTTGGGGACTGATTACACAGAATCGGTCGAGAAAGATAAATCATGGCCGGAGCTTTTTCTCTTCACCGCCCTGCTCCCTCCTCATTTGGCAAGAACGAAAGACAGCAAGACCTGGCCCCGCCATCGTCGTCGTCCCTGACGACCTCATGACAGCAGACGCAAGCCTCTTCACGAGGATCCCACGAGGTCTACTAAGTAACGGCGTGTGCAGGTTTTCTGTCTCCTGCCATGGTTTTTCTGCCCTCT
>CAYXAD010000118.1:0-10598 GCA_964462965.1 uncultured Salinivenus sp. | reverse complement strand
GATTCTTCGACTCCCTCCTCCCTGCGGTCGTCGGTCGCTCAGAATGACTTCGGCTTACGTTTTTATGTTGATCTACTTAGAGGCCCCCTGCTCCATTCGCTCGCCACTCGCCACCGACGCCTCGACTTCGCCTTTTGTGTCTTCAGAGGGGCACGCCAGTAGACTTTGTTGAGTGGACATTCGATAAAGATTCCGAAAAGGGCGTCTTCAGGTGTCACAGTGCACAGGGGGATCGTCGTCACGTGGGTGAACACGAGTTCGAGCCCTTGTGCCCTACTTACATCCTTCTCCGATGACTGAAATGATCGACTCGACCCCTACCACGGACGAATCGCTTCGCCTTGCGCCCATCGAAGAACCCTCCTCGTGGCGCACTCGAATCACCTATGCCCTCGCTCGCTGGCAACAGGGAACGGTGATTACGCCCCTGAAGGTGATCTGGGCCCGCATGCCGGAAGGCGTTCGTCTGGCGTACGAGATGAACAAGCACGAGGAGCGGCTCTCCCTCGATGCCGAGATGCATCTGCTGGTCAAGCAGTTCATTGCAACGATGAATGAGTGTGCCTTCTGCCAGGACATTGCCCAGGCCAAGGCCCAAGACGACGACCACGTGTCGCCCGAAAAGCTGGACGCGCTCCTGGAGTACGACGAGCACCCGGCATTCGACGAGTCCGAGCGGGCCGCCCTCGCCTACGCTGAAGAGGTCACTCAAAACGTGGATGCCTCCGACGAGACCTTCGAGGCCCTCCGCTCCCACTTCAGTGAGCGCGAGATCGTCGAACTCACGTGGCTCATTGCAACGGAAAACTACTACAACCTGTTGAATCGTCCCCTCGGGATCGGATCGGACAATCTCTGCGAGCTCTGGTCGTGAGGTATTACTTATTTCGTATTGCGTCTTCCGTAGTGCATAAGATGTTCGTAGAACTCAGTTACGAGATACGCAATACGCAGTACCCCCTTTCTCGAAGCCGGCCTCTTCCTTTTCACCTGTAAGGCCCGACGCAGCTTTCCCCAACCCTTCTGCCCCCATGCCCGACGACGCCTGGACCGACACTTTCGAAGCCCACCGCGACCGCCTCCAGGATCTCGCCTATCGGATGCTGGGACAGGTGCAGGCCGCCGAAGACGTGGTCCAAGACGCCTACCTGCGCTGGCGCTCGGTCGACCTCGATGAGGTGGACCAACCGGCCGCCTACCTCACGACCATCGTCACCCGCCTGTGCCTGGACGAGCTCACCTCGGCCCAGGCAGAGCGCGAAACCTACACGGGCCCGTGGCTGCCCGAACCCGTGGTCGAGCCGATGGACCGTCCCGATCGGGCCGCGGAGCAGTCCGATGCCGTGTCGATGGCGCTCCTCGTCATGCTGGAGTCGCTCCCGCCCCGCCAGCGCGCCGTGTTCGTCCTGCGGGAAGCCTTCGACCTTCCGTATGCCGACATCGCTCCCATCGTGGACGAGAGCGAGAGCTACTGCCGAAAGCTTGCCCAGCGGGCCCGCGACCGCATCGCCGAGCACGACGTCCAAACGGACGCTCGTCCCGACGAACAGGCCCAGCTCGTCGAGCAGTTCGTCACGGCCATCAACGAGGGAGACGCCGAGGCCGTGGCAGAAACCCTGGCCGAGGACGCTGTGGTCACGTCCGACGGCGGTGGCAAGGTGATCGCCGCACGACGCCCCGTCGAGGGCCGCGACCACATTACCCGCTTCCTCCTCGGCATCGCCGAGCAGGCTTCGGAAGCCCTGTCCGTAGAGCGGGTCTGGGTAAACGGGCGTCCCGGACTTCTCGCCACCGAGGATGGACAGCCTCAGAGCGTGTGGTTCTTCCACGTACGGAAGGGACAGATTCAGAATGCCTACGCCGTGCTCAACCCCGACAAGCTGCGGCATCTCGAGCTCCCTCCATCGGTAGCCAAGGAGTCGAGCAGCGAGGCCTCGGACTAACTACAGCCCGATGGCACCCGCGAGTCCGAATGAGCTTCTATCGAGAGAGCGGTACGCATCTCCCGGAGAAACGAAGGTCATTCTTCCGTCGCTTCCGACTCGGAACGGACATCCGTCTCCTCCATCGCCTCCTGGAGACGATCCTTCAGGCGCTGTGCGTCGATCGGAGCGTCGTTGGAATCGGTGTTGTTGAAGAAGAGATAGACGTCGTGCCCGTCGGCGGACCAGTCGGCAAGGGTGTCGGCCCATGCGTCGAGGGCGGCCTCGTCGTACGAGCCGTGATAGATTTCCTCCGTCCCATGCAGTCGAACGTATGCTGTGTTGCTCGTCACCACCGCGGGAGTCGTTAGATCTCCGAAGTCATGTACACAGAACCCGGCTCCGTGGGCCGAAAGCAGATCGTAAGTGGCCGGGGACAGCCACGTCGGGTCACGAAACTCGAACACGTGATCGTGTTCGGGCGAGAGCGACGTCAAAAAGTTCTCGAGTCGTTCCAGGTTGCGATGCCAGTGAGGCGTCAACTGAAACAAGATGGGCCCGAGATGGTCGCCGAGTGCCTCGACTCCGTCGTACAACCTCCGGAGCGGCTCCTCCGGGTCCTTCAGCTTTTTCATGTGCGTAATGTATCGATGCGCTTTCACGGCAAAAACAAACCCGTCTGGGACCGTGGCCCGCCACTGCCGCAACGTGTTCGGAGTGGGCTGCTGATAAAAGGTATTGTTGATCTCGACGGCTCCAAGGTGCCGGCTGTAGAAGTCCAGCTGATCTCCCTTCGAGAGCGTGTCCGGATAAAAGGGCCCGCGCCAGCTGTCGTAGTGCCAGCCGGACGTGCCGATGTGGAAGGTCGACATGATCGAGTGAGGATGCGGGAAAAGAGAGGGCGGGGCTGCCTGCCTCCCCGACGGGCACGGCGGCTCAAGAGCGCGGCGCTTCCTGCATCGGGGAACGAAAGGCAGGACGGATTGAGGGTAGAGGCCAAACGATACCACACGTATCTTTGCGGGAGGCGATCGAGCAGAGGTGGTAATGCTCATGCCCCCGTCTCCCACGCCTGCCCCATTCCTCACTCCTTTACCACGAGTCGCGACAGGCGACAGTTTTCCTTGAGCCGACATCCCATGCGGCTCACGACGAGCAGGGACTCGAGGGGATCGCGGCCGGCGTCGAGCACGAACATCCCGTGGTGAGCCCCCGCCTGGAGGGTCCGCTCTAGGGGGTAGACGATGGCCTGCTGCCCATCCTCTAGCGTCAAGGATTCATTGTATCGAATCACGTATGCGCCCTGCTCGAGCATCCACCACCCATACTCGTCGTCCGGATCGTCGAGCACGGGCGTCAGCGGCTCGTGCGGAGCCTGCTCGAACTCACTCCCTCCAAAGTCGAGCTGTCCATGGCCCGTGGTTCGATATACTGTGTCCACGGTGAGGTCAATGCCCTCAGGGGCTCGCTGCGTATCGAGGTGTACGATGCCATCGAGTTGCTCGGCAAGGACGTTGGCCGTGAGCATGAAATGCGATTCGACGTTATGCGTAGATCGGTACGAGGCGCCCGCCCCCAAAGCATGGCCGATTCCCTTGAGATCGAGAATGCATCATGCGCTCACAGGTTCAGCGGGTCCCTTGACTGAACAGTCCCCTTCAGTCCTCTGGACTCCCTGCTTCAGCAATCAGGCTACGCCCATAGGCCTTCACCACGAACACGGGACAGGGGGCCATGCGCACGACCTTTTCGGCGACGCTTCCAATTAACACGCGCTCCATGCCCGTCCGCCCGTGGGAGGGAAGGACGAGGAGGTCAATCTCCTCCTCCGTGGCCACATCCACAATAAAGGGGACCGTCGGGCTCTGTCCCACGTAGACCCGGACGTTTTCCTGAGGAAGGGGCAATTCCTCGGCCAGGTCTTGAAGCTTGTTGCGGATGTTCTTCTTTAGATCGGGAAGAACGTCTCCTTCAGACGGAAGCACGGCCTGGTAGGGACCGGCTGGGTCATAGGCGGCAATAGCCTCGATGACGTGAACCACGTCGAGCCGGGCGTCAAACTGTCGGGCGAAGGCGGCGCCGTGACGGAGAGCGTGCCGGCTATGGATCGACAGGTCCACGGGGACAAGGATGCGCTCGGGAAAAAGGGCCGGGCGCCCATCTTCACTCTGCCCAACAGTGAGCACAGGCCGATCCGCCCGGCGGAGGATTTCCTCGGCCTCACTCCCCAGCATGAGGCGCTGCACGCCCCGTCGCCCGTGCGTTCCAACCACGAGAAGATCGAGGCTCTTTTCGTCGGCATACTCGAGAACGGTAGACGCGACCCCCTCTCCATGCTCGACCGCAAGCTCATAGGAGAGGTCATCTAGGTTCTGCGCGTCGACGACCTCGTCGAGCTGATTGAGCACCCGATCGGTCCGTTCCGCTGGAGTGGCCTGCACCCCGAGCATGGGATGTGCCGCGGCGACCGGAATCACGTGCAGCAGGTGTACTTCCGCCTCATAGGACCGAGCGAGCCGTTTTGCGTGGCGAAGGGCCTGATCGGCGCACGCCGAGAAATCGGTCGGGACCAAGAGACGGTCGAGGGCAAGCATGGCGTCCCCCGCGAGCGGATCAACGGGAATGAACAGGGATCATTGGCTTTGTTGGCTCTCCGCCCCGGGCCAGAGGGACCGGATGGAAGAGGGAAGCATGTGCTGCACGTCTTCGATTTCTCCCGCCTCCACCTTCTCGTTCAGCAGGATGAGGACGGCCCGCGTTGCCGCCTCCGGATCAAAGCCCCCGACGGTCTCCAGTTCCTCGGTGACCCGCTCAAGAAATTCATCGCGGTCCCGATACGTCTCAGGCTTGTTGGTCGGCTTATACCCCTCATAGAATACGCCTCGGAGCAAGGTGGGCAATTGAGCAGCGAGATCTACCGCCTCCTCGACGGGCAGTCGATCCCGAATCGCAAAGAGCACACCGCGAAACGCATGATAGGCCAGTTGCTTGTCGCCCGGGCCCATCTCTTCGCCGATGCGCTTGAGCCATTCACTCGAAACGTGAACCGTCCGACGCAGTCCACTCGGAATCTCTTGCTGTGCAACGTCTTGGTTGGCCATAAGGACGTAGGGGATTGATTGCCATGCAATGGATGGTGGGTCGGGTCCCCCACACTCCACCCGATGAAGCGTGGGACTTCCTAAACAGCTCAAAGGACAATCTCTGTTTCTCTCGATGCATATCTTCAAAGATTAGAACGAACATGAATCCGGGACGGAAAGTGCCTACGGACAGGGCCCGGCTTCCCACTCCAAGGTCGGCGTAGACGAGGGACCGGCATTCTCTCCGGAAGGACACGGGCACCCCGAGAGCGACTCCGAACTGCAGGGGACGCCCTCCCCCAAGCATCCCTCGTGCCGCTTCAATACAACCGTTGGGCATACTGCCGGGACGGTGCCGGCCGGCCACTCGGAGTTGTGCGTCTTTGGCGGGAGACCATTCCCCAAACAGACCGGTGGACGCTGCACGGGGGCTCCACATCTGAAGGGACACCGATCCCCTTGTCACTGTCCTCTCCCACAGAAGAATTCCGTCTTTCACACAAAAGAACAGGGTGTACTTCCTCGCCGCTGACGGATTGTAGAATCGGATTCCCAACCCGCACCAATTCACTACACCCGAAGCATCGAAAAGAGGATTGCCCGACCTCAAGTCATGCTATATCATAGATCGTGCAAGATGCCTTCTTCAGTGGAGGTTGCCTCCACTCATCCCTCTTGCTAGAACAACGGGTTCTTTCTTCTGCAACCCCCGGACCGACTTCTGTCTCTTACCTCTCCAGGTGGGAAGCAACCAGGAGGGAGGTCGGAACCGAGTTGCGTGCTAGTTTCTCTTGTCGCCTCCTTTTCTCGTCACTGCCGTACGGACATCTATGCCCTCAACCTTGCCCCACCCAAGCCAGACTGCTGCGTCAACAGAGTCGCGGAAGCGCTTCCAGAAAACCGATCCCCCACATGTGCCCTTGCTCATTCTGGATCAGGAGGGCACCATTCAAAAACTGACCCGGGCAGCACGTCGGGCCCTGGAATATCCTTCGGATGCCAGTATCGATCGATGCTTCTTTTCACACGTCCACGGGCGTAATCTCCGTCGCGTGATGCGCGACCTGGCTCATATGGTCTGCCACCGCAAGCAACGCGCCCACTGGCTTCTGCGGCTCCGCACCGGAAACGGACGGTGGCGCTGGTACCGTGCCGTCGTAGAAAACCTGCTCGATCGTGCAGAGGGAGCCATTCGGGTGCGTCTGCGGTCAATTTAGTCCCGGCCAAACGGCCGATCGATCTCGACCCAGGAACTGCTTCGGCGTTGTCTTCGACCGCGTGCCACACCCGCATCTCTTGTTTGTCGACCGCGGGACCTTTCTCTCTTCTAAACGAAAACAGGCTTCCTCCCTCCTCCGCAATTTTGCTGCCCTCGAGAGACTTTCGAGTCCAAAGGACGGCAAGGATTGGAGGCAGTCCTACGGAGACTGTGGATGAAGCACACGTCCCCGGCTGTACCGAGGGCCTCGCTCCAAGAACGGCTCTAGCCCCGAGATATACACTCTAAATAGACCAGCACAAATACGCTAGCCGAAGTCATTCTGAGCGACCGACGACCGCAGAGAGGAGGGAGTCGAAGAATCTTCTTGAATTCATCGGGAGCGCCTATTAAAGCCGTTTCCGCCAATCTGCTAAAAGATTTCTCGACTCCGCTTCGCTCTGCTCGGAATGACTATCCTTTAATGTTCTTTTGCTGGTCTACTTAGTGAACTCGGCGAGAGCTCCATTTCCGTCCAGATCGAGGTCTGCCTATGTCAAGAAGCATTTCAAACGACGTCGTCGTTGTCACAGGCGCGTCGAGTGGAATCGGTCGCGCGACGGCTCGCTCATTTGCGAGTGAACGCGCCCACCTCGTTCTCGCGGCCCGGCGCGAACAACCGCTCCGGAAGGTGGCGGCGGAATGCAAAGAGCTGGGGGGAAGCGCGATTGCAGTGCCCACAGACGTCACCGACGAGGCAGCCGTCCAGGCGCTCGCCGACGAAGCCACCGACACCTTCGGAACCGTCGATACCTGGGTCAACAACGCGGCGGTAATGCATTTTGGCCGCTTCGAAGAGACCCCGCCGGAAGTCTTCCGACAGGTCATCGAAACGAATCTCTTCGGCTACGTTCACGGCGCGAGAGCGGCCCTCCCCATCTTCCGAGAGCACGGACGGGGCGGGCTCATCAACGTTGCCTCGATCGTGGCCGAAGCCGGACAGCCCTACACGAGCGCCTACGTGACCTCGAAGTTTGGGGTGCGCGGATTCGCCACCAGCCTGCGCCAGGAACTAGCGATGGACGGGGCGGATGACATCCACGTCTCGACCATACTGCCGGCATCCATCGATACCCCCCTGTTCCAGCATGCCGCCAACCACAGCGGGCGGGCCGTGAAAGTTCTTCCCCCGGTCTACTCTGCCGAGCGGGTAGCAGAAGCAGTCGTAGGCTGTGCAAGGAATCCGAAGCCCGAGGTTTACGTCGGCAACTCGGGAAAGATGATCGCCTTCCAGCACAAGCTCGCCCCGCGACGGACCGAGCGCCAGATGGCGGCCATGACCGACCGCATGAATTTCCGTCAGGACGAAGAGGCCGAGCCGACCTCCGGCAATCTGTTCGAGCCCATGGAAGAAGGCACTGCAACCAGCGGTGGGTGGAAAACCGTCACGGGCACGCACCAAACGAGGGATGGGATGGACAAGGACACCGTTCTCCGCGGGGTTCTGTACGGCGGGGCGGCGCTTGCCGGAACCATCCTCGCAGGGGTCCTCGTGGGTCGCTCGTCCCCTCTTTCCTCGAAGTGAATCCGCGTGAGGCGAACTCATTCTCGTGACCGTAGAGCGCAACCCTTGAAGAACCAGTGGGTCGAGGTTGGCAGCCAGGGCGTCTTCACTCGGGCATCCGCCCCGGGGAGAAGCGCTCGGCCTCTCGTCTTGGTCCATGGACAGGTCGTGTCGAGCCGCTACCTGGTTCCGTTGGCCGAGGAGATGGAGGACGATTTTGCCGTCTACATGCCCGACCTTCCCGGCTTCGGCAAGAGCGCCAAGCCTCCACACACGCTTACAATTCCAGAACTGGCCGATGCATTGGCCGCCTGGATGGACGCCATCGGGCTGGAACAAACAGCGATTTTCGGGAACTCATTTGGCTGTCAGATCATCACCGAGTTTGCGGTCCGTCACCCCGAACGCCTCACCCGAGTTGTCTTCCAAGGGCCGACCGTCGACCCCTGGGCCCGAACCATCCCTGAGCAAGGCATCCGCTGGCTGATCGACTGCACGCGGGAGTCTCCCTCCTTTGCCCTCGTCATGGCCCACGATTTTCTGGCGGCGGGGGGACTCCGGTCGTGGAAAACTTTTCAGTCCCTGCTCAGGGACCGAATCGAAGCCAAGCTTCCCGACGTAGAGGCGCCCACTCTCGTGGTGCGGGGCTCGCGCGATTCCCTCGTGTCTCAACGATGGGCCCAGGAAGCCGCTCGGCTGCTGCCGAACGGCCGTCTCCGTATTCTTCGAGGCGCTCCTCACGCCATTAACTATACGGCCCCCGCCAGGCTCGCACGCGCGATTCGGCCCTTTCTTCAGGGGAACGCGTCGTCGGTTGCTTCTCGCTGAGGCCCAAAGCGGGCCCCCGAATGCACAGCCATCAATGGTGCCATTTCCGTTTCAGGAACGGCGAGAATAGACCTCTCGCTCGTGCGGCTCCTGCCCGGACACACCATCTAACATCCCTCCAGCCGAGGCTCGTCAGACCTCGTTGAGGGCGCTCACAGAGGCCTCCGTATGAATGGCCTCAATCGCCGCGGCAAACCGCGGGGCGGCGTCGCAGGAGCGTAGAATGTTCCCCGCTGCGCCGGTCAGACGCGGAGCCACCGTGTTGGTCACGAACAGAGCATCGAGGGCCGAGTCGGCCAGACGCTGCTGCGCCTTGCCGACGAAGAGGCCGTGGGTGACGGCGGCACAGACAGATTGGGCCCCTTCCGATGCACACGCTGCCGCGGCCTGGGCCATCGTCCCGCCCGTGCTGATCAAATCATCCACGATCACCGCCACACGTCCCTCGACCGGCCCCGCGAGGCGCCCTCCCGCAACGTTGTTCTCGTCCATGCGAATCTTTTCGACAAAGGCTGTGGGAATCGATCGATCCAGTACGGACCGCAATCCCTCGGCAAACTTACCGGCCCGCTTCACGCCGCCCTCGTCCGGCGAGACGACCACCACCTCTTCCGCTTCGACCGCCTCGGCCACCCGTTGGACGAGCAGCGGCCGCGCCTCGAGGTGCTCAGTACCGGCCTGAAAGGCATTCTGGAAGGCAGCCAGGTTGTGGACGTCCATCGTGAGCATCCGATCGACGTCCACGGCGTCAAACATCCCGGCGAGGTAGCGCGTGGTGATGGGATCCCGGGGCTGTGTCTTCCGATCCGTGCGCTGATAACACAAATACGGCACCACGGCCGTAATGCGGGCGGCTGCTGCATCGCGCAGGGCCCCGAGAAAAAAGAGCAGACGACACAACTTGTCGTGCACGCTCCAGGTGTCGTCAGCGTAGAGCGACTGGATCACAAAAACGTCTCGGCCGCGCACGTTGACGTTGGGGCGGACCCGATGCTCTCCATCCTCGAAGGTCTGCTCGAGGTGATCGTCGAGTTCGGTTCCATATGCTGCTGCGACGGATTGACCGAACGAGCGGCTCTCAGACAGTGCAAAGAGTCGGAGGTCGTCGGGCATGAATTGATATCAACAGCTGAAAGTACAAAGATCGCCGCAAGCGGAAGTGTCTTTCCTCTATTCCTGACTCTCCTTTAGGGCCCGCTGTACGAGCTCGTCGGCAGACTGGATGCCGGCGTCGTCGCGCAGTACCGTACGAATGGCCCGTTCTGCGTCGGCTTTGCTGAGCCCGAGCTCCGTCAGGGCCTTGAGGGCGTCCGCACGCGCATCGGCCCGGGCGTCCGAGCCGCCGCTGAGGGGCGCCGTGTCCTCGAACACATCGAGGTCCGCAAGGCGATCGCGCAGCTCGACGATCAGGCGATCGGCCGTTTTCCGCCCGACCCCCGAAATTTCCGTCAGGCGGCTCTTGTCCTCCTCCATGACGTGATCGCGCAACTCGGTAGGACTCATGGACGAGAGGGCGGAGAGCGCCAGCTTGGGGCCAACCCGAGAGACGCCAATCATCGTTTCAAAGACGGTCTGCTCGGCTTTCGTGGCAAACCCGTAGAGCGCCTCGGCGTCCTCCCGGAGATAGTGATACGTGTGCAGGGTCACCTGCTCGTCCGGGTCGGGGAGCCGCTCAAACGTGGAGGTCGGCACGTGCACGCGGTAGCCAATCCCGTTGACGTCCACAATGGCCTGCTCGGGATTCTTTTCCACGAGCGTTCCGGAAACGTACGCGATCATGCCGTGACGGAGGGAGGTCTGGAAATTGATCGAGGAGCAGAGTGCGAGCCCGACGGGGCCTGCTCTCTAGTGTGAATCGTGATGCGTGAATCCGTGATTGAAGGCCAATCCCCCCCACGCCGTCTGCAGGGGAGGCCCTCTTTCCTCGTAAACTCGTCAACTCGTGACTCATCAACTCATGACCCATCAACTCGCGACTCACGACTCAACCGCCTCGTCCGACG
>CAYXAD010000117.1:0-10622 GCA_964462965.1 uncultured Salinivenus sp. | reverse complement strand
CCCGGACCTCTGCAGTGCGATTGCAGCGCTCTACCAGCTGAGCTATAGCCCCAGTTGGCTCCGAAAACACAGAGTCGATCCGTGTTCATTCGTATGTCACGCGCTGCAACGGCACCGCGAATCCTCCTGTTCCAGTAGCCCCGGGTGGATTCAAGAGACTGTCGAAGACGACCTGCTACGAATTACGCGAAGGGACTGAAAGGTCCCTCTCTGATCCCTGGAATCTGTCTTCCCCCATCCCCGGGAGAGCGACGCCCTGCGGGATACAGCCCTCGATCCGGGGACGATTGTCACCCCATCGGCGCTCGGACCGAACGCGTTCGAGGGTACGCTTCACACATCGACTTAACCTCAAAACAGGTTCTTTGGGGGGCCAGTCGGAACAGGACCGCTTAGACAGGGAGGAGTCGTTCTACTCTCAGATGCACATGCACCCGTTCTCCTTCCCATCTTCACAGACCAGATTCAAAAGGGAACGTATTTTTTAGCACTGCTAATCGCCATCTCATTTCGCTATGCCACGACGTAACGCACCCATCACCATCACGGAAGAGGGAGAAGCCATCGGCACCCTCGGTCAGTTTGCTCGCAGTCTCAATCTCTCGTGCTCAGCGCTCTATCAGACGCTGATGACCGAAGCGCGTGACTGCGTCATTTTCTGTGCCGGCCCTAGTGCAGACCGCCTTCTGATCCTGGACGCCTGCGGCATACTGGCCCTCCGAACCCAAATCGCTCAGTCGTAGACACGTCTCAGTCGCTGGGCATACGCCCTCCGGCCACGAAGAAGTCGTCCTGTCGCCAGGCGCAATCGACGTCAGTAAAGCCGGCTCGCTCCATGGCTTTCAGCTGGGCGTACAGGGGGAGCGTCCCCACATGATCGCCAACGAAGCAATGCCCGCCGGGACGAAGGGGCTCGCAAATGCTTCGAAAGAGCAGCTCGTACCGAGATTCTGCTTCAGGGCGATCCACGTCGTGCCCTACGATGGCATGCAGAGCAAGAGAGGCAACGACCACGTCGTAGGGCCCGCCCGGAAGCGGCTCCCCATCTGTAGGTACCGAAACTTGCAGGGGCGTGACCTCGGGGGTGACCGTCTCTACTTTTTCCTGGGCCTGCGCTAAGAGATCCGGATCTTCATCGAGAAGGACGACGCGGACCCGAGGGTAGGCGTCAAGGACTGTGAGGGCGGCATTGCCAGTTCCACACGCCAGGTCGCCCACGACGGCCCCCGGAGGAAGCGGAGGGAGGGCCAGCACCAGCTCTTCGAGCATGGGAATCGCTTGAGGCATCCGACGCTCCAGGTGGATGTCATACCACCGCCCATCGTCCCAATAGCCTCCTCCCCGGCTCAGATTGTTTTTCCAGTTCGGCACGTCAGCCATCGACACAGTTGCGGCTTGTGCATTCAGATTCGAGCGAAACCACTGGGCTCCTCGGAGAAAGGGAGATGCCCTCAGTAGCCCGGGCTCGTCCCGTGACCAGACCGCTTGTAGATGCCCTCGCTGTTCATGTGTCCCACGTATCGGCCGAGGATGGTCACCTCTTCGAAGACATCCGGCTCGATGTGGATGTCGTCGTACTCCGGATTGCAGGGTTCGAGGCGCAACCCGTCTTCGTCGTGATACACCCGCTTCAGCGACGTTTCCCCATCGTACAGGACAGCTCCAATTCCCCCTTCGGGAATGTCGTCATCGATGAGAAGCACATAGTCGCCGTCGTGAATGTCCGCCCCTTCCATCGATTGCCCCGACACTCGGATGGCAAAGATGCGATCGAGGTTTGGGAAGAGCATATCGAGCGTGATGGTCCCTAGGTCCGCCTCGACGGCCTCCTGCAGCGTTCCAGCCGAAATCATTCCCCGGATGGGAATGCCCGGTTCTTCCTGCTCCTGGTAGCGCTCCGCCAGGTGATACCCTTGTTCGTCCCGAATGAGGTGTCCTTTGCGATGGAGCGCCTTCAGATTCTGGGTGACGCTGTTCGGAGAACGGTAGCCGAAATGATCGATAATCTCCCGATAGGTCGGCCAGACCCCTGTCTCTCGGGTATGGTCGATGAGGAACTGGAGAAACTCGTGCTGCTTGGCGGTGAGTTTTTTCCGGCCCATGATACGTAGTGGCTAACGCACAGGCTGTTGAAAAGGGATCGGGTCCCCGAAACGGACACCAAGGCCCCTCGGACATATAATCCACACAGTAATGGTATTGTGCCGCTGGGAAAAGGTCAAGTATCCAGCGAGCCGGAGGCCCGTGGGGATTGTCCTTCTATCTGTGAGATGACCGACTGACTCCGATCGGGATACGACTCCTCGAAATGATACTGGAGAAACTCACGAACGAGTCCTTCGACCTCTCGCCGGACCGTCGGGGTCATCTCCAGCCGCATTACGGTATCGAGATCGGCCTTGGCGCAGATGGCGTAGGCCCGAAGGGCCGCCCGAGAGGCGCGGCGGGGCGCTTCCGGGGCGGCCCCCGCCGGGTAGACGCCTCCGTTCGCACGGGAGAAAAGTCCTTCCTCTTCCGCGACTGCCTCGACGCTCTCTCGTTCGACTGAGGGGGCCATTCCCAGCAAGCCGGCCAACTCAAGTTGCACGTAGGGCCAGAGATTGGAGGCGCGAGCGTCCGTCGTATTGAGCCGGCGCAGGGCCTGTACGATCAACGCAAAGACGTCGGGGTTTGGATCTTCCTCTCCCAAGAGGGCATCGACGAGCTCGACGATCCGAAGCCCCACCGTTATGGTCTTCAAACTGCGACGGAGGCGATGAAAGGACTCCACGTGACTGCTTTCACTAAGCGTTTGGAGCGTACGTGTGGGCTTGTAGTAAAACACGACCTGTGTGTAGGCCATCGGCTGCAGGGTGGCCCCGAACGAGCTTTTGGGGCGGCGTGCCCCCTTCGCCATCACCCCAAGCTTTCCCTTCTCGCGGGTGAACAGGGTGACGATCTGGCTCGTCTCGCCATAGTCCAGGCTCCGCAAGACCACTGCCTCCGTTCGAATGATTGACCGCTGAGCCATAGCAGGGCGGACGAGCCCGTCTCCGCACGGGCGTCCTGAACGTTAGATTCGGGAAGGAAATGTGTCTGTTCTATACGAACGAGGACGGTCAAATCTCCTCTCGTACCGTTTCTTTCCGGACAGAGCGTCACAGTCCATGATCTGGCTCTACCATCTCCAACAGCGTCTCTCGATTACACGCCAGGAGGGCCTCGCCATTCTCACTCTCACTTTGCTCTTCATCACGGGCCTTACGGTGCGCCACGTCCAAGAACAGCAACTTCCACCGCTTGCCGTCGAGCCGCTCGTGGCACAGCCGGTTTCTGACACTGCGGGATCGGCCTCGCCGGCTTCTCCCCCCTCTCCGTCGGCTGACAATCCGCTGGACCTGAATGCTGCCTCCCTCGAGGCCCTACAAACGCTCCCCGGCATCGGGCCTGCTCTGGCGGAGCGCATCGATCGCTACCGATCTACCCAGCGCCCCTTCCAGAACGTTCGGGAGTTACGGCGTGTCCGTGGAATCGGCCGGAAGACGATGCAAAAGCTCCGCCCTCTGGTGGACGTGTCCCCACCGTCGGAATCGACCGACTAATGCAGCCAGTGGGTTAAGACCCTGAAACCGGAACGTCCTCGTCTTCGGACGTAGAGGGATCGTCCGGATCGCTCGTTCCATTCGTTGCGGCCCGCTCCTTTTCTTGCATCCGCTTGGCAAGTGCCTCCGGGGTCCATTTTTCTGCGACTTCCTGCTCGCGATCGAGAAAACGGTAGATCGGAACGAGCAGAATCGCCGCCAAGGCCCCAAAGCCGACCAGGGTCGCTACAATAATGGGAAGATATTCGGGATCGAATAAGGCTGAAGGATCCATGCACCTGGGGGTGGCCCAATCTGTCAGGGAGACGCTTGCTCAGTGGATCCTATTAAACCTCTGACGCCCTGATCCGTTCGGCACATGGTTCAAAGCGGGGATCCACCCGATCTTCCTCCGAACTCTGTGGGTCTCCCATCGGTAAAGCAGCTTTTGGAGAAGCTGTCTCCGTTTCGGTTTTAGTCTCTTTCCCCCTCCTCCCATCCGCAATCAACGTTCTAGGTCATGCCTACTCCCACTGACTCGTCGACGGAAATCCAACACGATCGGATCCTCATCGTGGAGGACGACTCAGAAATCGGTAGCGGGCTGGAAGATTTCTTCTCGGGCGAGGGCTACGACGTCTCTCGGGCCGCCGACGGGGAGGAAGCGTTACAGAAAATCACTACGCTCCCTCCCTACGATGTCGTGCTGCTCGACGTCAGACTGCCGGAGAAGGACGGATTTGAGGTCTTGCGGGAGGCACGCAAAGCCGGGGTCGACTCTCCTGTGATCATGCTCACCATCAAGGCCGAAGACAAACACAAACTCCGAGGCTTCGCCTTGGGGGCCGATGATTACGTCACAAAACCCTTCGACCTGGAGGAGCTGGGGGCCCGCGTACAAGCGGTTCTCACCCGCAGCCAGTCGACCGACTCTGATCCCGGGGAGGTGTACTCCTTCGACAATGTCACGGTTGATTTCACGCAGCAAACGGCCAAGAAAGAGGGAGAGGAGATCGAGTTCACGGCCCTCGAATTCGACATTTTGGAGTACTTTATCAACCATCGGGGCCGCACCGTCAGCCGTGAACAGCTCCTCCGCGACGTGTGGGGCATCAGCGGAGACATCACGACCCGCACGATTGACCGTCACGTTGCGTCCTTGCGAAAGAAAATTGAGCCGGACCCCAAGGATCCGTCCTACATCGAAACGGTCTACGGCATTGGATACAAGTTCGTCGGAGAGTGATTCTTTTGTCCCAGCTCTTAGAGGGGACAGGTCCGTTTCCTTCTGTGGAGTCTCTCCCTCCTGCTTTCTCTTACCCGTCTTTTGTGCGACCGGTGTTGTTCTGACTTCGACGAACTCCTATGGCTGCCGTTACGCGTGGTGAACTCATCGAGCTGGACATCGAAAAGTTCGCCGACAAAGGAAAATCCCTGGCCCGGGTCAATGGGTACGTCGTCTTCGTAGAGGATGCCGTTCCGGGGGATCGAGTCCAGGCCTACGTCTACCGCACAAAATCGAACTACGCCGAGGCCAAGCTCGACACGCTCCTCGAGCCGAGCGACCTCCGCACCGAGCCCCGCTGCCCGTATGCCGACGAATGCGGGGGCTGTGCCCGACAACACGTCAAGTACGAGGCGCAACTGGAGGCCAAGCGACAGAGCGTGGCGGAAGCGTTTGAGCACCATACCGGGTTCGAGGACGTCGACGTCCGGCCCACCCTCGGCTCGGAGAAGAAGTACTTCTACCGGAATAGAATGGACTTCGACTTTAGTGCCGATCGATGGTTGACCCGGGACGAGATCGACACCGGAAAAGAGTTTGACACCGACTTTGCTCTCGGTCTGCACGTGCCCGGCAACTTTTATAAGGTCCTCGACCTGAAGGAGTGTTACTTGCATTCGGCGCTCAGTGCCCGCCTGGTCAATGGCGTGCGCGACTTTGTCAAGGAACAGGGATGGGCCCCCTGGGACATCCGCAACCACGAGGGGTTTTTGCGCCACCTCGTTCTCCGCTCGGGGGAGCAGACCGAGGATGTCATGGTGAACCTCGTCACCTACGGGCGGCCTTCCGATCGCATTTCCGCCTTTGCCGACTTCCTTCAGTCCGAGTTCCCGGAGGTCACGACCTTCGTCCACACCAACCACACCGGGAAGTCTCAAAACCCAGAAGGCGACGAAGAGGTCGTCTTCGGCCCGGGGGTCATCTACGACGAAATCGGTGACTACCGATTCGAAATCAGTCCCAAGACCTTCTTCCAGCCCAACACGCTCCAAGCCGAGCGGCTGTACGAGGTCGCTCGCAACTTTGCCGACTTTCACCCCGAGGACCGGCTGTACGACCTCTACTGCGGGGCCGGCACGATTTCGCTCTTCATGTCCGACTATGTGGACGACGTCGTCGGCGCCGAACTCGTAGAGGACGCGGTTGAAAATGCCCGCACCAATGCCGCCCTCAACGAGGTCGAGAACTGTACCTTCGTCAGCGGCGACCTCAAAACCCTCCTCACAAACGACTTTGTGGAGGCCCACGGTGCTCCGGATGTGCTCATCGTCGACCCGCCGCGGGCCGGCATGCACAAAGACGTGGTGGCCCAAATTGCCCAGCTCGCCCCCGAACGATTCGTCTACGTCAGTTGCAATCCTCAGACGCAGATCCGGGATTTGGAGCGGCTCCGTGAGGTCTACCAGGTCGACGTCGCTCAACCCGTGGACATGTTTCCGCACACTCCGCACGTGGAGAACGTGGTGCGGTTGACGAAGCGGGAGCGGTGAGGGTCGATAGTTGCGAGTCGAGAGTCGAGGGTTGAGGAGCGCAATAGTAGAAGAGCGAGGGGAGAGGAGAGAGGTGAGAAGAGTAGTAAGCATTAACTGGTTTCGCAGAATCGGTCGGCGCGCTGGATCATTCTCCGTATCATGGCGCACACGTGGTCCCAAGCGCTATCAAAGGTCTCGAATTGATCATCGCTGATGTACTCAAGGGCCAAAGCTTGGTCGAGCCATGCCTGCGTTTCTTTTGCTTCAGCAAGTGCCTGGGTCAGCTTCTCAATGAATGCTCCACGATATCGGCGTCGTGCCCATGCTTCAGCCAAGAGGGCTCCCACAGCTCGAGACGATCGCCGGATTTGAGAGGAAAGCCCATATCGCTCCTCTTTCGGTAACTGCAACGACCACTCATAGATAGATTGAGAGTGTTCAAGAGCTAGCTGGTATACTTTTAGCTCGCGGAAGGAATTAATCTGACCCACGGCGCCTTATTGGTGATGAGACAATTACTGTTGTATTGAATAGACATCCTCTCCTCTGAAATATAACGTGAGCTCCTCTCTCCCCTCCCCTCTCTCCCTTCTACTATTACCACCTTATACTCTCGAAAGTCGCCTCGATAAGTGTTCCCTCTCAAAACCCCTAACCGCTCGTGAGCCAAATCGCCTTCGTTACCGGGGGCACTGGGTTCGTCGGAAGCCATCTCGTCGAGGAACTGCTACGCCGAGAGGCCGACGAGGTCCGGTGCCTCGTTCGTTCGGATCCGAAGTGGCTGACCGACCTTGACGTCACGTACGTCCACGGGGACCTCTCCGACATCGAAGCGCTCTGGGACGCCCTCGACGGAGTGACGCACGTTTATCACGTGGCCGGCATCACGCGAGCCCCGTCGTGGGAGCCCTTCTACCAGGTAAACGTGAAGGGAACCCTCAACCTCATGGGGGCCATCCAGCACGCCGCCCCGAACGTCGAACGCGTCGTGGTCATGAGTAGCCTGGCTGCTGTCGGCCGCAACGGGGGCGAACCTGCCACCGAGGAAACCGCGCTCCAGCCCGTCAGTCGCTACGGAAAAAGCAAGGCCCAGATGGAGGCGGCACTCAAAGACGCACACCAAAAGAAGAGCTCCTACTGGGACGCCTTGCCGATCACAGTGGTACGTCCGTCCGCAGTGTACGGCCCCCGAGATCGGGACATTCTGGATTTTTTTCGGGCGGTGAAGCGCCACGTGTGTCCGGTCGTGGGGGGAGCCGAGGCGACCGTAAGCCTCGTCCACGCCCGAGACCTCGCCGCCGGCACCGTCCAGGCCGCAACGACTCCGGCTGCCAGGGGCGAAGCCTACTTCCTCGGGAGTGCCCGGCCCTACACGTGGGGCGACATCAAGGACGCCGCCACAAGTGCTCTCGACACCTGGGCCCTCCCCCTGCCAGTCCCGGGCCCGCTCATTGGCGCCGTCGGAGCCGCCTCAGAAGCCTGGGGATGGCTCTCCGGCTCATATCCGCCCCTCAATCGCGACAAGGCCCGGGAGATTCGCCACGCCTGTACCACCTGCTCCATCGAAAAGGCCCAACGGGACTTCGACTACCGGCCGGAGATTCCGCTCGATGAGGGCGTGGCCGAAACGATTCAGTGGTACGAAGAAAAAGGCTGGCTCTAACGCGAGAACTGGTGAAAAGATTGTTCAGGACCTGCTAAGGGGTCCCTTTCCAATGTGATGCAGGAGGCTTCACGGCTCGGCTGGGAGTTCTCGTCACTCGTTCTCCGTCAACTCGTGACACCCGCAGCGCCAAGGGAGCCGGACGCCTCCGTATGAATTCGCCTATAAGGATTGCAGGAGGGCAAGAGTCAGAAATCTCCTCAACCTAAAATTCCTTCGGGCCTGAATCCTTGCCGCGAACTTACCGTTACGAATAGGTCCCGACGACAGGCGTCATCTGTTTTCCACGACTAAATTTCGGTTTACCGTGAGCTCCCTCGGATTCAACACGGGCTATATCGAAGAGCTGTACAAGCAATATCTGGAGGACCCCGAAAGCGTCAGTGAAAGTTGGCGGGAGTTCTTCGCCGACTACCGGCCGGATGCCTCGTTTGTCGCGGCCCAGACGACAGGGGACGGCGAAGCCACCACCCCGCCCCCCGATCAGCCGGCCGAGCCGACTCCGGAAGAGCAGGATCAGGAGGCAAAGAAGGCGCCCCCGAAACCTGTGCGCGAAAATGGAGTCGTCGAGCCCGTCCGCCCGGCGTCTGCCCCCTCCGTCGATGAGGATCAGGCCGAAGTGCAGGCCCTGCGGGGCCCTTCGGCCAAGATTGTCGAAAACATGGAGGACAGCCTCGGCATCCCGACGGCGACCTCTGCGCGGACAATTCCGGTGAAGCTGCTGCAGGAAAACCGGACCCTTCTGAACGACTACCAGCGCCAGGTGGGCGGCGAGAAAGTGTCGTACACCCACATCATCGCCTACGCCCTGGTGCTGGGTCTACAGGAATTCCCGGACATGAACACCACCTTCCGGCGGGATGAAGAGGGCACGCCGCAGCACGTGAAACCCGACCAGATCAATCTCGGGCTGGCGATTGACATTGAGCGCCGGGGCAAGCGCACCCTTCTGGTGCCGAACGTGAAGGACGCCGGCAGCCTCAACTTTGCCGAGTTTCTGGGCACGTACAACAGCATCATCGACCGGGCCCGCAACGGCAATCTGGAGCTCTCGGACTTTCAGGGCACCACGGCGACCCTCACCAATCCCGGCATGATTGGCACATCGATGAGTGTGGCCCGCCTGATGCCGGGCCAGGGCGTGATCGTGGGCGCCGGGGCCATTGGCTATCCGCCGGAGTATCGGGGCTACGATTCCTCGGTCGTCAGCAAGGCGGGCGTGTCCCCCATTATGACGCTGACCTCCACCTACGACCACCGCGTCATCCAGGGAGCCACGAGCGGCGCCTTCCTCAACCACATTGAGGAGCTGCTCATGGGCGAGCACGACTTCTATCAGCGCCTCTTTTCCGACCTGGGGGTCCCGCATCAACCCTTTCAAATGGCGGTGGACTCCACTCCCCAGCTCGGACAGCCAGCCCCCGAGGACGAGCTCGACATGACCGAGAAGCAGGCGGCGGTGCTCCAGCTCATCCGGGCCTACCGGGTGCGCGGGCACCTGCAGGCGGACACCAATCCGTTGGGCTACGAGTGGCAGTATCATCCCGAACTGGACCCTGCCTCCTACGGCCTGACCGTCTGGGACCTGGACCGCGAGTTCATCACCGGCGGGCTCGGCGGAGAAGAGGTCCTTCCCCTGCGCGAAATTCTCTCCATCCTGCGGAAGGCCTACAGCAGCAAGGTCGGCACGGCCTTCATGCACATCTCCGACCTGGAGGAGAAAACGTGGATCCAGAACCGAATCGAGCCGATGCGGGATGCGGAACCGCCCTCCACGGAGGAACGCCACCGCATCATGCGCAAGCTCAATGCAGCCGAAGCCTTCGAACGGTTCCTCCACACCAAGTACATCGGACACAAGCGCTTCTCCCTCGAGGGAGCGGAGACGATGATTCCCCTCATCGACACGCTTCTGTCCGACGCCGCCGACAGCGGCGTCCAAGACGTGGTGATGGGAATGGCCCACCGCGGACGGCTCAACGTCCTGGCCAACATCATCGGAAAGCCCTACGAGGACATCTTCTCCAAGTTTGAGGGCAACATTGACCCGAACACGACCCAGGGCTCGGGAGACGTCAAATACCACCTCGGGGCCGAAGGCTACGTGACCTCGCCCAATGGAAACGAGATTTGTGTGACGCTGGCCTCAAACCCGAGCCACCTCGAGGCCGTGAATCCGGTCGTCGAGGGGATGTCTCGGGCCAAGCAAAACCTCCTTCGGGACGACCACCCCGAAGCGGAGGAAGACGATTACCAGGATGCCGTCATGCCGCTCCTCGTGCACGGCGACGCGGCCTTTCCCGGACAAGGCGTCGTGGCCGAAACCCTCAACCTCAGCAAGCTGCGCGGATACACGACCGGCGGCACCGTTCACCTCGTCATCAACAATCAGATCGGCTTCACGACCCCACCGGGGGACGCCCGAAGCTCGACGTACGCGACGGACCTCGCCCGGGCCATCGAGGCGCCGATCTTCCACGTCAACGGCGACGACCCCGAGGCCTGCGTGCGCATTGCCCGCCTGGCGTTCGAATACCGCCAGCGGTTCAACCAGGACGTCGTCATCGACATGATGTGCTACCGGGTCCACGGGCACAACGAGGGCGACGAGCCGACCTTCACCCAGCCGCTGCTCTACGAAA
>CAYXAD010000116.1:8737-10626 GCA_964462965.1 uncultured Salinivenus sp. | reverse complement strand
ATTCCGAACTCAGTCTCCGGTCGGGGAGGGGTGTCGGGCCACCGGAAGGGTCATGCATCGCGGCCCGCCACGGCCCCGAGACAGCTCAGTCCCCCCCAACTGGATGGCCACCTTTTCCTGTCCGGCGTCGAAGGTGCCGGACTCGAAGTACGAGAGGAAGCTCTCGGCCGACACCACGCGGTAGCCGTGATCCCGCAGACGATTGAAGGTGCGACTGTTGCGCTCATACCCGAGGATGGCACCGGGAGCGGCGGCGAATACGTTGGCTCCGTCCGTCCACTGCTCCCGTTCCTGATGCAGCCGGTTCGTGCCGCCACAGGGAATGTAGGTAAGCTCCCGATCGAGCAGGTCGGCCAGGGCATCCCGAAGGTTCAGCCGCATGTCGGTAATGAAGCGGCCCTCCTCGCTGGCGGCCGTAAGGTGCACGGCGTAGCCAAAGCCGTGGGTTTCGAGGAGCGGGGGAAACACGATGGCCTCGGAGGGGGAGGCAAAGGTGAACACCGTGTCGAGGTGCATGGTGGACCGCCGCTTGGGGAGGTCCACGGCGAGCACGTGTTCGATCGGCGTGCGTTCGAACAGTTCGTGGGCGATCGCCATGATGGCGCCGAACGAAGTCCGTTCCGAATGCCCGATGAGGACGGTGTCGGGGCTTGCCATGAGCAGGTCTCCTCCCTCGAACGTGACCCCGGGCGGCAGCTCGATCACCTTGTCCCGATGAGCGGAAAACCGCGGATGGTGATTGAGCACGACATTGATGATGATGCTTTCCCGGGTGCGAGCCACCGTCGCAGCGTGGCTGAGGATAATGTGGTCGTGCACGACGGCCGCGAGGTCCCGCGTAAACATCAGGTTGGGCACGGGTTGGGCCTTGATGGGCAAATCCGACTGGCCGGTAAGCGCAAATTCGTGCAGGTCGGCCGGGGTGAACCGCTTAAGCTCGTCCTCGACCGCTCCCAGGTTTTGTTCGGGAAGGCTCCGGCACAGCTTTTCGACGAACACGTGGCGGGCCTCTTCCTCCTGCTGAAAGGTTTCGAGCAACAGGTCTCCGACTTGAAGCACCGTATCGGGACGTCCCGCGACCTTTTCGAAGACGGAGCACATGAGATGGTGCTCCTCGCGGGCATGCCCGACGAACAGAATATCGTCGAAGAGGAGCTCTGCTCGGTTGTCCGGAGAGACGAGCTCCATCTCTTGGCCGGGCGTATGCACGATGACCTGCTTCAACAGGTGAGCTTCGGCGGGCACGCAATAGGGCGATGCAGGTTGTTCAACCGTTGGAGGGGCAGTGGCTTCTACGGTGTCCAAAACAACTGGAAGAATAAATGAGGAGGTTGCAGTGAAGGAGGGTGCTCAAAAGTTCGTGAAGAGACTTCCCTCGAGAACACCGTGGGGGCTAACTTCGGAGTCCTTCTAGCACGCGAATGATGAAGAGGACGATGAGAACGATGACGCCCGCCTTGAGGACGAAGCCCAGGATGGCACCGGCCACGTCGATCAGCACTCCAACGAGGCTTAGAGCGACGAGGGCAATTACACCGATGATCAACCAGCGCAGAACGGTACGAATGTCGAGGTTGTCCATGGGAAGAGAAGAATGATGGTGGAAGTGCGCGGGAGGCGATCCAGCTCGAAACGGTTTAGAAACATCTGTCCAATTGAATTCACAAATCCCCTCTAAGGATCCATTTTCGAACCGAAGGAACGGAAGAAGAAATTGACTTTCGTTGTGGACGCGCGAACGGTCGTGCAAAATAAGGGACAGTACGAAGGGGGAGCATGGAAAACAGGGCGTGGCCTGTCCGTTCTGAGGATTTCAACCGCCTCTTGAGGTTCAAGGCGGGCGTTCCTGAAGGGTAGCGGATGGGGTCGGAGTAGACTCCGCCGACGAA
>CAYXAD010000116.1:0-8727 GCA_964462965.1 uncultured Salinivenus sp. | reverse complement strand
AACGGAAGAAGAAATTGACTTTCGTTGTGGACGTACAATGAGTCCTTCAGAGTAAGGGACAATGGACAGGCGTGACAGGAGAAAGGGTGTAGCCTGTCCGTTCTGAGGTTTCATCCGTCCCCTTGATGTTCGGGGTGGGCGTTCTGAAGGGGAATGCGGATGGGGTCGGAGTAGACGCCGCCGACGAAGCCATGGCCGCCCTGCACGTTCGAGAAGGGGTCGGGGCGAGAAATCTCGTCGAGGGAGCCCCCCTGCCAGTCGGGACTGCTCGCTGCCACGGCGACCACGGCGTAGGGATGGGTAAACCGCTCCGGGGCTACACACGCAGGCTCCATGTTTGAATTGGGATGCAATCCGGCCAAATCGGGACGGTAAAAATAGGGACTTCGGTGTGTGCCCGTCTCTTCGAGGGCGTCGTAGTGATCAAAGCAATGAAGCGTCTAGGGGAGGGGAGAGGGCTGCCTGGAATGATGGGGGCGCTTCTAGAGGAATCGAGAGCGGGGAAGATTTGCGGATGCACACGGAGATCCATACCCTTGCTGTGGACCGATCACTTCGGGAAACAGCAGGCCTTCCCCCTTTCTATGGAGCGCTGGTTACAATGGGCACGTCGAATCGACTCTTTTAACGATCAGGTGGGTCGGGGGCTGTACTGGCTCACCCTTGGAATGGTGGGCATCGGGGCCCTCAATACCATTGCCCGTTATCTCGATCGATTCACTGGGCTTGGCATTAGCTCCAATCTGTGGCTGGAGCTGCAGTGGTACCTCTTCAGTTTGATCTTTTTGCTCGGGGCTGCCTACACCCTCTTGTACGACGACCACGTGCGTGTGGACGTGCTGTACAGTCAGCTCTCGCGTCGGGGGCAGGCCTGGATCAACGTGTTGGGGACGGTGCTCTTCCTCATTCCCTTTTGTGCGGTGGTGCTCTGGATGTCAATTCCTTTCGTTTCCAACTCCTGGGCCATCCTGGAAGGATCTCCTGATCCCGGAGGGCTTCCGCGTTATCCCATTAAGACCGCCATTCCCCTTGCTCTCCTTCTCGTTCTTGCCCAAGGGGTGGCCCTTATGATCCGAGAGATCGCTGTTCTGCGGGGAATTGAGGGGGCGGATCCGGCGGAGGAGGACTCTCGTCCTCGCATTGGGTAGCTCGGAGAAGGGGTGGTTTATACAAATGAAGGCAACTTTCGCATAGCTCACGTTCGACCGTACGACATGGGTGCCGAGATTCTTGCCCCGTTGATGTTTGCTGGGGCCCTCTTGCTGATTTTTTCTGGATATCCCGTCGCCTTTGCACTAGGGGGTACGGCGCTTCTCTTTGCGGGCATTGGGGTGGAAACCGGAATGTTGAACTGGGGGCTGCTTCAAGCGCTGCCCTCTCGCATTTTTGGCATCATGTCGAACTTCATTCTCCTGGCGGTGCCCTTTTTCATTTTCATGGGCACGATGCTGGAAAAGTCACGTTTGGCGGAGGATCTCCTAAAAACCATCGGACAACTTTTTGGGGCCATACGGGGAGGCCTTGCCATTGCGGTCGTCTTTGTGGGGGCCCTGCTGGCGGCCGCGACCGGGGTCGTTGGAGCGTCCGTCGTCGCCATGGGGCTCATTTCGATGCCCGTCATGCTTCGATACGGATACTCCGGGGAGCTTTCGTCCGGGGTCATCACTGCTGCGGGGACCCTCGGACAGATTATTCCCCCGAGCATCGTGCTCATCGTGCTCGCCGATCAACTGGGCATCAGCGTCGGAGACCTCTTTATCGGGGCCCTGGTGCCCGGATTGGCTCTCGCAAGCCTTTATGGGCTGTACGCGTTCGGGACGGCCTTCCTCTGGCCTGAAAGTGCTCCCGCCCTGCCGGAAGAGACCCGCGACGTGGCGCCGATGCAACTGCTTCGGCGAGTGTTCTTGGTCATGCTTCCCCCGCTTATTCTCATCGTGCTCGTTTTGGGAAGCATCTTCGCAGGGATCGCAACCCCGACGGAAGCAGGAGCCCTGGGGGCTGTCGGAGCGATTGCCCTTGCCGCCGCCAATGGGCGTCTTTCGATGGAAGCTCTGCGGGATACGATGGACGAGACCATGCGGCTGACGTCCATGGTGATGTTTTTGCTCGTCGGGTCTACCGCTTTTGCTCTCGTCTTCCGGGGGCTGGGGGGGGATTTTTGGATTGAAGGGCTCCTCACCAACTTGCCCGGGGGAGTGATTGGCTTTCTCATCGTGGCCAACCTCTCGATCTTCATCCTCGGTTTCTTTATCGACTTCTTCGAGATCGCGTTCATCATCATTCCGCTTCTGCAGGCCCCGGCGGCTCAGCTGCTCCCCCCAGAGTTTGGCGCCACTGCAGAAGCAGCGCTCGTCTGGTTTGGGGTCATGGTGGGGATGAACCTGCAAACGTCTTTCCTGACCCCGCCCTTTGGGTTTGCGCTCTTCTATTTACGCGGCGTAGCGCCCGATACGGTGTCTACCACACAGATTTATCGGGGCGCCATTCCCTTTATCGCCATCCAGGCCCTTGGGCTTCTCGCCATGATTCTCTATCCCGAGATGGTGACGTGGGCTCTGTAGCGAATGCGGAGTGGGGAAGTGGGGGGGAATTCGGACTGCAGAATAGGATCTGAAGGGGCCCAAGCGAGAGGCTCCTTTTCCTGCGGGGCGGGGGCTCGTCAGGCGCTCGTGGCTAGCTGCCAGAGCAGGGAAACCGAGACCTCGTAGTGCAAGAGGAGATACGTGATGGCCCCGGCCGTAAGAACAAGGGGACTCAGTCCTCCCAGGAGCACGACCGTCGGGAGGGGCATTTCGGTTACGGCGTGGTAGTCAATGAGGACTCGGAGGGTGAAGGTGACAGCAGCCAGAAGGCCGAGAAGAGAGAGCACCCCTCCAAGAAGGGGGGGAGAAATAGGAGGGTGAGTAGCGGCCACGAGTGCTGCAATCATGATGAGAGGGGCAGGCCAGCAAGGCCACACAACCAGCATGAGTCCCTGAGAGAAGGAAAATCGGGTCCACCGGCGAGCCCCAATTGTCAGAGCGAGGATCCAAAAGAGGAGTAGAATGAGGGTGGCTCCACCGAAGAAAAGGCCAGTTACACTCGGGACTTCGAGGCTCGAGGCAAGGAAGCTCTGGGGGGGAGACGGAAGGGCGGCCAAGATGTGCTCCGTTACGGGAAGAGACGCCACGCCTCGAGCTCCCAGGGCACCTGTGATTCCAACAGCCAAGGCCACGAGGCCCAGCAACGTTCCGTGAGTGCCCCCTTCGATCTTTCGGGCTCGGCGGAGCGCGTCCCGGTAGAACCCATGCGCCGTAAAATAACGGACCAGGGTGTTGCGAATGAATGTGCTTTGGGTGTACAGCCCTCCCAACACCGCGATGAGGCCCCACCCAAGCAGAATCAGGGCGTGAGGTCCAGAGGGGGGCGCTGGGCCCGAAGGAAACGCAAACACGCGTTTTGTCCCCGTGTAGAGGCCCTGAACGACGGAGGCGGCAGGTCGCGGAGTTCCGTCCAACTCATGAAGGCCGTAGCGCCGCGAAGACAGAAGGGGGGAGGCCTGATCTTGCCAGCGATAGACAAAAACGGCTGGAGGGACCGTGCGTGTCGAGTCGAGAAGCTGGGAGAGCGCTCGTTCGAGGTATCGGGCCTGCCATTCTGGCGAATGAGAAATGCTCAGGCCTGATTTAACGTCGGGCTGAGTCCAGGTCCCGAGGGCACCAAGTCCTACACGGGTCCTTGTGTCCTTCCACTCTTCCCAGCGGGCGAGGGGGGACGGCTGCCCTCGCACGTCGAGGAGGGGCAGGTCGACAGCGTCGGCACAGTGGTCTTTTGAGGCACGAAACGGCGTCACATAGTAGGTCGAGAGGTCTGCCTCCTCTTGGGTGTGAATGCGCTTCGTCCACTCTGTTAGAACCGAGCACGCTGCGGGCTTCGTCGTATTGGCGTATCGGGCGAGGCCCACGTGCTGCACGGACGTGTGTCGGCGGGCGAGGCTCATGATCCGTTCGAGCGTAGGCCGGGCGTCTTCGAGAGCACGGCGGAGCTCTGACGCCGACACGTAGGCGACAGGGAGATCCACAAAAAGGTGTAACCCCAGCGAGTCGGCACGAGAAAAAATCGTGTCGGCCTCCGGCGGATGGGTGAGACGGACGGCCGTTGCTCCCGTATCGTACATCCGGTGGAGCGCCTGAAGGGCGGCTTCTTCATTTCTGGGCGGAGACCAGACGATGCCGAGGAAGGTGGTGTCGGCGACAGAGGGCTCAGAGGCAGCCGAAGGATCCACCTGGGGCGGAGAGGATGCTGTAGCTGTTGGACCTCCCCAGGACATCCCACACGCCATGAAGAGGCTGAGCAAAATGACACATGAGAGGGGAGGGCATCGGAGCATGAGAGACATCAAGCCAGGACCGGAGCGCAAACGTCAGAGGATGAATGACAGGAGCCCGACGGATCACCTGCGTAAGGTAGAGAAACGGGAGGTCGAATGCAGGCGGAAAGCTAATTCGATTGCACGGTCAGTCTTTTACCCTCTTGTCCTGTTCAGAGGAGAGAATTCTTCGACGATGCCTCGCCATTGTCACTCTCTAGACTTACCCCCGTTGGGCACATGAACCGACTGGTCCCTTTGCTTGCTGGATTGTTACTCCTGTTCGCCCTCCCGGCGGAAGCGCAACGTCCCGCAACCGTCGAGGAGACACCGACGCTGTTTCAAATTGGGCCGCAAGTGGGAATGGATCTCGGGGATCTACAGGAGCCGTATGTGGGCATTAACGCCCGGATTGCCTCCCCGCAGATTCCGTTCGTCATCAATCCCACGTACGACTACTATTTTATTAGCGAAGAGGATTCTTTCTGGTCACTGGCCGGGAATCTCCTGTATCTGTTTGGAAATCCCCTCGACTCTTATCGACTGTATGGAGGGGTTGGTCTCGGGATTTTTCGCTTCTCCACAGAGCGAGCAAATGTCGACACTCCGTTTCGAGAGGGCTCGACCGACGTTGGGGGGAATATTTTGTTTGGAGTTCTAATTCCGTCGGGTACGTTTAGCCCCTTTGCTGAGGTTGAGTATTCCTCCATCTTTTCCAATGAGAGCCCAACGTTTTATGAGATTAAAGGGGGCATTTTGATACAATTCTAGACAATAAATCTCTTTCTGTGAGGGGGGGTTTAAATATCTGTGTCACTCTCATTCATCACTTATCCGACACATGAAACGACTGCTCGTTCTTGTCACTGCCGTTCTATTCGCATTTGTTCTTCCCGCCGAAGCACAGGTGCAGAGCAGTGCGATTGGTCCTCGAGTCGGGGTGGATCTTGGAGACGAGATCGAAGAGGTCTTCATAGGTGCCGACGCCCGATTTTCGTCTACGGACGTTCGGTTGATCTTTAACCCGACCTTCGACTATTATTTTATGGACGATCCAGTAACATTTTGGTCGGTGTCGGCCAATGCACTGTATCCGTTTGGGGTTGGAGACATGAATCAATCCTTCACTCCGTATGCCGGAGCGGGAGTAGGGGTTTTCCACTTGGATGCTGCTGATACATCAACCGACGTGGGAGTTAATCTCAAGTTCGGAGCAATTATTCCCGGCGGGGCTATTGCTCCCTTCGCGGAAGCGCAATATTCCCCTATTTTTGCCGACAATAGCTACAATCTTTTTAACATTAAGGGCGGCCTTCTAATTGGATTCTGAAGTGTATTATTATTGGAGTCGGCCCGTCGTCTTGTAAAAAGGCGACGGGCTTTTTTATGTTAATAGAAATTCGTACCGTTTATCAAAGAGGCGTCATGTTTAGGGCCTGGAAAAAATGCTGTATCTCTTCACTCAGCGAGTAGGTCAATCCCTTAACAGTCACAGGACGTAATGCTTTTCGTCGCATCTTGTAGATCCCGTTCCTGTTGATCCAGCTGAAATGGGAAAAAGAGGGAGTTGGAGGGCTTCGTAGTTTACGCCTTCTCAGACTGTGGTCGTGAAGGGGCATACCAGTAAAATGTAGCCCCCTCTGTGTAGTTCACGGGATATTTGTAGTGAGAATGACCGTTCTGATGACGATATTACGCATCTTTGTTGAGGAAAGGCCCCAAGTTTGGCGTTTCCTCGTTCGTCGTATCAACCGCATACGATCGTAAATCCTTGTCAATCCACATCTTCTCTTCAAGTTATGAAACGATTTGCCATTATCGCCGCCGCTTTGCTCCTGGCCGTTGTGGGGCCCACTGAGGTTCAGGCTCAGGACGACATCAATGTTGGTGCGCGGGTCGGAATTGACCTCGGAGATGTTGAGGAGGTCTTCTTCGGAGCTGATGCTCGCATTCAGACAGAAGCTCTCCCCGTGACCCTCAACCCCACGTTCGATTTTTACCTGGTGGACCCTGGTAGCTTCTGGTCTCTCTCCGGCAACGCCCTCTATCCGATAGAGGTCGAGAACGAGTCCTTTGAACCGTATGCTGGCGGTGGTCTCGGTATTTACCAACAGTCTATTGGCGGATTCAGCTCTACCGATGTGGGAATCAACCTCCTCTTTGGAGCCGAATTTCCCACTGACTCAGTAACTCCTTTTGCTGAGGCGCAATATTCCCCTGTCTTCACGACTGGGACCACGACGAATCTCTTCAGCCTCAAGGGAGGTATTCTCTTTAACCTGTAAAAGGACCTACTGACCGTTCATCACTGATGCCCGCCGTCTTCCCGGACGGCGGGCATTTTTTATGAGCCCTCCTCGTTCTCAGCAGGCACGAGGTGAGCGATGGTCGCTCCCCAGCCACTGGCGTCGGTGGCTTTCTCGTAGTCCTGAACGAGGGGGTGGTCCTCTAGCAAGGAGCGAACGTGACGTCTCAGCGTTCCGGTTCCTTTGCCGTGGATGATGCGTACCTGGGTCAACCCTTTCTCGTGGCAGGCTCGCAGGTACTCGGGCACGAGGTCGCCCACTTCCGAAGGATCAAACACGTGGAGGTCGAGAACGCCGTCGATGGGATATTCCTGCATGGGGCAGCGTCTCGTTCTTCGTAGGACCGAGGGATCTGCGGTTCGCGGAGGACAACCGGTTGTTTCAGAAAGCCGGTAGAGTCGCCTCCTATTAAATGAGGACCGGATGGAAACGGATGAGAGGCCAGGGTGAAGTGTGAGTAAGGTTTTTGAATGTGCGCCTCGAAGGTTGTAGTTGGCTGCCTGTTCTCCTATTTCTGAAGGGAGACCTCCCTGAGCAGGGAATTTTCCTCCTGAAGAGCGTTTTCGTTTCACTTGACAGAAGCCTCCGTTATGGCGTCGCCACTACGAGTTGTTCAATACGGCCTCGGACCGATTGGTCAAGAGGTGGCCCGCACCATTCTAGAGAAACAGAAGACGGGTTCCGTAGAGCTTGTCGGAGCCATTGACATCGATCCTGAGAAGGTAGGGCGTGACGTTGCTGATTTGATCGGTTCCTCGGACCGAGCTGGCGTGGAGGTGCTCGAAACCGCCCCCCGCGTACTCGCCGAGACGGACCCCGACATCGTGCTTCACACCACCACTTCCTTTCTCGACGGCGTTGCGAGCCAGTTAACGGAGTGCGTGGAGGCGGGAGCACACGTCGTCTCGTCGACGGAGGAACTGGCCTATCCGTTCGAGCGGTACCCTCAACTTGTACAGGAGCTGGATCGTGTGGCCCGTGAAGAGGAACGTGTGATTGTCGGAACCGGCGTGAACCCGGGGTACGCCATGGACACCCTCGCCCTTGCTGCAACCGGTGTGTGCGTGTCGGTCAATTCGATTGCTGTGGAGCGTGTGGTCGATGCCAGCAAGCGACGAAAGCCCCTGCAGCAAAAAATCGGGGCGGGCCTCTCGACCGACGCCTTTGCCGAGAAGAAGGCGACCGGAACGTTTGGACACATTGGCCTCCGCGAGTCGCTGTGGCTCGTCGCCGATGGACTCGGCTGGTCGCTGGACGACGTAGAGGAAACGCTCAGTCCCGTCGTGGCCGACGAGAGGGTCGAGACCCCCTATCTAACGGCCGAGGAGGGAGAGGTCGCGGGCATTCATCACGCCATTGAAGGGACCGTCGGTGGAGAAGTCGTTCTCTCTCTCGATCTGAAGATGTTTGTGGGGGCCGAAGCCTCGCGGGATGCCGTGACGGTCGACGGAGATCCCCCCATCGATCTCGTGGTTGAGAACGGCATCTTCGGCGATACTGCGACGGTCGGGGCTCTGGTAAACACGATCCCGCTCGCCGTCGAAGCGTCGCCTGGGCTGCGGACGATGAAGGACCTGCCGGTGCCCCGCGCGTTTGCGACCTCGGCGCTGTCAAAGGAGGCGCAGGAGCTCCGTTCGTAGACGGCGCTGGCGGTACGGGAGCTTTGAGTAGGAACCCTACGGCGGTCGTCGGTTGACGTCCGTACCGGCTGGTGTCTTACTTGGGACAGGAGATCGATTCCAATAACCTCCTCTGGATTATGTCTGACGCTGGCGATTCCGATGCCTCCGTGACCAACGTTCAGGATTCGGGCTCCCTCGATCCTGAACGCCAGGGCCCCCGTGACGGTGGGGCCCCGTGGTGGCAGCGTTGGGTCATCTCGGCCCTCGTACTCGGGGGCCTTGCCGTCGCTGTCTATTTTGCCGGCGAGCTCCCGCAACGGGACGGGCACTATGGGTTCTGGTCGGTGTTGCCGCCACTGATTGCCATCGTTCTGGCCTTTTGGATGCGGGAGGTGGTCAGTGCCCTCTTTCTTGGAATTGCCGCCGGGGGGCTAATCTCGGGGGAGGTGAA
>CAYXAD010000115.1:0-10687 GCA_964462965.1 uncultured Salinivenus sp. | reverse complement strand
GTGGAGCCCCTGCTCATTGACGACATCAGCCAGGAAATCGAACGGGCAGCGGCTCGCGGCGTCGGGGTCCTCATCACGGGTCACTATCACCAGCACGTCACGCCCCTGGCGGACCATGCCTACGTCCTGTGGCAGAAGCAGTGCTACCGCCTCGACGAGGACGCTTCCATCACTCAGCAGCTCGAAGAACTCGGGTATATTCGATCTAACACATCCAAATAACCGAATCCGACTTCCCCACCTCCACCCTTCCAACCATCCATACCCAACATCTACCCAATCTCCAGCATCCGCTCCACGGCCTCCAGGGCGCGGACCCGGGTTTCTTCTTCCACCTCAATTTGGTACTGGTTCTTGGCCAGGTTCCGACGGGTGTCCTGCAGGGTGATCTGGTTCATGTGGGGACAGCGCTGCCAGCACATCCGAAGGAGGTTCTTGTCGGGATTGGCCCCCATGATGTTGTCGCCCATCGAGCACTCAGTGAGCAGGAGATAGCTCTCCGCATCGGTGTTCTCCACGTAGTCGATCATGGACGAGGTGCTGCCCGAGTGGTCGGCCTCCTGCACGACCTCCGGACTGCACTCGGGGTGGGCGAGCACCACCGTGTCGGGGTGCTCCTCGCGGGCCTGCTGGATGTCGTCGACTTGAAACATCTCGTGGACGACGCAGCGCCCCTCCCAACCGATTAGGTCGGCCTCGGCCTCTCCGGCAGGCGCGCCATCGCCACCGGCAGGTACGTCCTTCCGTTCGCGCTTCTGGGGAAAGAGGATCTCCTTCCCCGTTTCCTGGGCGACGTTCTGGGCCAGGTACTCGTCCGGGATGAAGATGACGGTGTCCGAATCGAGCGACTCGACCACAGCCGCGGCGTTGCTGGACGTGCAGCAAATGTCCGATTCGGCCTTCACGTCGGCGTAGGTGTTCACGTAGGTGACGACCGGCAGGCCGGGGTACCGCTCGCGGAGCTGACGTACGTCCTCGGCCGTGATGCTCTCGGCGAGCGAACACCCGGCTTCCTCGGCGGGCAGAAGCACCGTCTTGTTCGGATTGACGATCTTGGCCGTTTCCGCCATGAAGCGGACGCCACAGAACACGATCGTGTCTGCATCGGCCTCGGCCGCCCGCCGACTCAGCTCCAGGGAGGAGCCGGTGTAGTCGGGAATGGTGTGGAAGAGCGCGGGCTCCATGTAGTTGTGGCCGAGAATCACCGCGTTCTGCTCTTGCTTGAGCCGATTAATGTCCGCAGCGAGTTCAGCCTTGCGATGCAGGTCCGCCTCGTGGGCGTCCTCGAGCCGCTCGTCGAGGACGTCGTACAGCGCGTCGGCAGACGTCAGGGTTGCAGCGTCATTCCGCATGGCACAGAGGAAGAAAGATCTCGAAAAACGTCGGTAAGAGAGACAAATTTACTGAACGCGAATGCTCACGTCCAGCGTGGAGGCCGAATGCGTGAGGGCTCCGACCGAGATCCGATCTACGCCCGTCTCCGCAACTGTACTCACGGTATCGAGGGTCACGTTCCCAGACGCCTCGAGCAAGACCTTGCCGTTGGCCCGATTCACGGCCTGGCGCAGCGTGGACGGATCCATGTTGTCTAAAAGAATAAAATCCGGAGACAGGGCCAGCGCCTCGTCCAGCTCCTCGAGCGTCTTCACCTCCACCTCGATCGGATACTCGTCACCATACTGGTCCCGAACGCGACGAATGGCCGCGGTGACGCCTCCGGCGCCGTCAATGTGGTTGTCCTTGATCAGCACCATGTCGAAGAGACCGAGCCGGTGGTTCTTCCCTCCGCCTTGTCGCACCGCGTACTTGTTGGGCCGCCGGCCTCCCGGAAGGGTTTTGCGCGTGTCGAGAATGGACGCCTCCGTGTGGGAGACGGCCTCCACGAACCGGCGCGTCAGAGTCGCAATGCCAGACAGGCGCCCTATAAAATTGAGGGCGGGCCGCTCGGCCGTGAGCAGCGATCGCCCGGGCCCCGCAAGGGTTGCCAGCGGCTGTCCGGGCTCCACCCGATCTCCGTCCTTCACCTCATTCGTCCATTCGATCCGGTCGTCGACCAGCTGACACAGCGCCGTTGCGAGGGGAAGCCCAGCCACGACCCCGGACTCCTTGGCCACGAGGCGGCCCTGCAGCGACGCCTCTGGGTCCAGGGTGGCTTGGCTCGTAACGTCGTTCTGAGCCGGTGGGTATGCCGTTGGCGTCCAGGCCCCGTCGGGATCCACGTCCTCGGCGATGCTGAGCTGGAGGAGGGTGAGCACCGTCGGGTGCCGCAGCGCCTCGGGCAACGCCCGACGGGCCCGTTGCAATGCATCAGAAGACACAGAAGGATCCATCAAGCCGGTCGATAACAACAGTCACGAAGAACCCAGTGGACCAATGCCCACCAGAGCAAGGGCTTCACCCAGCCCCGAACGCGATTACTCAGCAGGTGCCAACCCTGATTCGCCCTCAGCGTCCACCACAAAGTGGCACCCGACAGAGGTCTCGTTGGCAGCTGCGGCCTTCGCAATCAGGAGCGCCACGGTGCACGCCGATCGCAGCTCGTGGATCGGGCGCGACCCGAAGCTGTCGGCGTGGGCCTCTACCTCCTCCTTGAGTTCTTGCAGCGCCGTGCACGCTCGTCGGAGCCCAGCCGGGGTCCGGCGGAGACCAACGAAGTCGTCCATCACTTGTTGCAGACGCTCGAATCCCGAGCGGACGTACGTGGACGAGGGAGACGTCTCGGCATTCGGAGACGTGAGCGTTTCAAGGCGCTGTGGGCGTCTCCCTGCTCCTTGTGCCCCGGCTCGCAGGCCCCAGACGAGCCCTTCCAACAGAGAGGTCGAGGCGAGGCGGTTGGCCCCATGCACGCCGGTGCGGGCACATTCTCCGACGGCGTAGAGGCCCTCAAGGCTCGTTTGCCCGTACGAGTCGACGTCGATCCCCCCACACAGAAAGTGCTCCGCCGGCACCACAGGAATGCCCGTCGTCGGATCGACGCCATGCTCAGCGCACAGCGCATCGAGATCTGGAAACGTCTCGGCAAAATCAAACGGCGAGACGTCAAGGACCACCTGCCCCGTCGTCTCGTGCTCGTGGGCGACGGCACGGGCGACCACGTCTCGGGGCGCAAGCTCGGCGTCTTCGTGGTAGCGAGGCATGAAACGCTCCCCCGTCGCATTGCGGAGAACGGCTCCTTCTCCCCGGACGGCCTCGCTCACGAGAAACGGCTCTCCGTCGGCGATGCAGACCGTTGGATGAAACTGGATGAACTCGAGGTCCGCAGTCGCGGCCCCAACTCGAGCCGCCATTGCAATGCCGTCCCCCGTGGCCCCAGCGGGATTGGTAGAATGCCCATAGAGGGCCCCGATCCCCCCGGTGGCCAGCACGGTGGTCCCGGCAAAGCAGGAGGATACTGTGCCCTCAGATTCCAAAAACGCCCCGTATACCGTGTCTCCATCCTCAATCAGCCCGACGGCAGCGGTGTCGTCCCGGATCTCGACCCGATCGTGTTCGGCGAGATAATTCAGAAAGGGGCGATGAATGTGTTTGCCGGTCGAGGCATCGACGTGCAGGACCCGGTCTTCCGAATGAGCGGCCTCCCGCCCGTAGTCGAAGGCGTCCCCTTCCCCCTCCGTGTCAAACTCCACCCCGAGCGTGTCGAGAAGCACGTCTCGCACGGCGCCATTTGCATTGGACACGAGCACGTCCAGGGCTTTCGAATCGCTCGTCTCGTCTGAGGCCGACAGGATGTCCTGTTTGAGCTGCTCGGGATCTGTCCGGGCCACCGCAATGCCGCCCTGGGCCCACCAGGTGGAGGCCCCCTCCGGACGCGTGGCTTTCGTGGCGAGGGTGACTGAGGCCCCTTCCCGAGCCGCAGCGAGAGCCGCAGAAAGCCCGGCAATTCCAGTACCGATAACGAGAACGTCAGTCGTGAAGTATGCGACGGAAACCAAGGGGTGTGATGAAGGGAAGAGACACGCGGCGTTCAATGTCGCCGGTAGTCATATGCCAACCCTCACCCGGTGGTTCGGGGGCTCACGTGGCCGACAAGGTGAAGACTCTTCAGACTTCTCCAATAAAAAACGGGCGGCCGTCTCGCGACGACCGCCCGATTCGCTTTTCCGTTGTGTCACAGGGGACATTAGAAGTTGTAGCGAACGCCAAACTTCATCTGCCACTGCGAGCTGTAGGAAGATCCGGTTCGGATCTCGTTGAAGATGTCATCCTGACCGATCACACTGATCTCATCGGCCACACCGTCACCGTTGGTGTCGGAGGCCTCCTCCATGACCCGCTGGGCGGTGTACACCGGCGTATAATTGCCATTGTCCGGATCCTCAAATTCACGGAACTGGGTCAGGTTCACCTGTCCGGCACCGACGAACCGCTCGCCCCAGTGGTCCTGCCCCACAATGTCGCCGAGCAGACTGGAGAAGTTAAAGACGTTGGCCGTCAGCTCCACGCTCTGCTGGCGCCCCATCAGCTCCTGAAAGACCTCCAGCCGCAGGTTGAGGTCGAAGACCCCTTCCCACGGCGTGCGATCCCCGTTGCGCTCGGCATACTGGCCACGCCGCTCGCTGAGGTAATCATTCTGATCGATGAACTGATTCAGGGCCTCCGCCTGCAGATCCGCCGGAATGGTCGGCCCATCCTCCTGGTCAATTTCTCCATAGGTGAGCTGACCGGTACTTTCAGGCACGTACAGCAGCGAATTCGACCCTCCTCGCTCCTGTACCATCACGTCGCTGTTCCCGATGACATAGGAGAACGGGCGACCGGACTGGCCGTCGTAGATCAACGTCGTTGTGAGGGCAAACCGCTCCCCGATCTGCTGCCGGTAGGAGAAGCGCCCTAGGACCCGGTGTCCGATCGAGAAGTCCGATCGAGCCAGATCGAGGTTGTTGGCCCCCTCGACGTGCTCCATGCCGTCCCAGAGCGAGTTCACCTGCGAGGAAAGGCCGTCGTTGACCGAGTAGGAGTCGCCGTATGTGTACGACACGTCGGTCCGCAGGGCACTATTGTCTGTGACGATTCCCTCAAAGGTGTTGCGGAGCCGGGCCGTAAGGTTGTAGGAGTAGCCGCGATCCGTATTTCCGACGCGGTGAATGTTCGAGTACCGCGCATCAATGCGCTGGTCGCCGGCTTCGGCGTACGGGCTCGCACTGTCGTCGTACTGACTCGGAACCCAGATCGGCCGGTTGTCAGGGCCGTCGAGGGTTTCATTCGACGGACGTAGGTTCACGTTGGTGACAAGGACGTTCTTGAGCGTGTTCGAGTACTGCGCCTCAAACGTCCCGACGAAGCCCCCCGGCAGCTGCTGATCGAGGCCCACGGAAGAGCGCCAGAAGCGCGGGTTCATGTAGTCCTCCTCGAACATCTCAAGGCGACCGCTCGGAATGAGATCCGAAGGTGCTCGATTCTGAAAGTCAGCGACCGTCAGTCCGTTCTGAGGATTCGGGCGAAACTCTGCCTGCCCAAAGACAAAGTCAACGGTCCCTGTGTTTGTCCCGTTGTTGAGGTACATGCCACCGGGCCAGACGAAGGGCTGACGACTGGTGAAGACACCGGTGCCTCCGCGAAGCTGCGTCCGCTCGTTTCCGAACACGTCGTAGTTGAAGCCGAAACGCGGGGCCCAGTGAAAGTTGGGATCCGGTGTGTCGCCGGGCCGGGCCCCATTCAACGAGTAGAAGTTTTCAATGGCCGGAATGGTGGTCGTCCGGGGATTCAAGTCCGGATCGTCCGGCACGGAGGGATTGTCCGGATTTGCATAGGCCGGATCGTCGAGGTACACCGGGACGTCGACGCGGACGCCTCCGTTCAGGGTGAGCCGCTCACTCACGCTCCACTCGTCCTGGACGTAGAGGCTGGTGTTCAACGCACGGAAGGCCCCCTCTGCGCTCGTCTCATCTCCGATGATCTCCTGAAAGCCCGACTCATTGAGGTTGTTGTCTACGAGTGAGAAGCCACGGGCGAAGAGGTTAGAGGCTGGCTGGTCCGCAAACTGGGAGCAATCACTCACACTGCTGCGATCTACCGCTGGAGACGCACAGACCGTCTGCTTAAATTCGTCGACCGCCGTCCCGTTGCCATCCTGATCGAAGAACTGATACCAGCCGTAGTTGAAGGGGACGAACCTGTTTGCAAGGTCGTAGAGCTCGTTATGGGTGCCGACCGTAACGGTGTGATCCCCCAGGAAGACATCGAAGTCGTTTGTAAGCGTGAGAACTTCCTGCTTGAGGTAGTTCACGGTCGAGAACGGCTCGCCGCCAAGCTGAATCGTCGCCGCCCCGTCGCTGATGTCGACGGTCGGAAACGGCTGATCGAGGTTCGTGTCCCGATCGTCCTCGACGTTCTTATAGCTGAGGATCAGCTTGTTGGCAAAGTTGTCGCCCAACGTGCTGTTGAGTTCGAGGGCTCCGATCTGTGTCGTGTTTGGGAAGACTTCGTTGCGGCTGGAGAAAGAAATCGTCTCCGGATTCCCGCCGAACGCGTCCACGTTCACCGACTCGGAATAGCTGTATCGGGCCGTCAGCCGGTGGCTCTGATTGATGTTCCAGTCGAGCTTGCCCAGAAACTTGTCGCTGTCCAGGGTTGTGGCGTTGCCTCTGAAGCTACCGGGATCGTATCGGTCGCCCACCGTCTGGTCAATGAAGCTCAACAGGTCGTTAAGGTCCGACTCCGACTGAATTGCCTGTCCTTCAAATTCGTCAAACCCGCCTTCAAACGGCTGAGGAGACGACTCACGATTCAGGTCGAAGTTGGCAAAGAAGAAGAGTTCGTCCTCAATGATCGGCCCGCCGAGACGCCCGACGTACCGTTCGTTGCTGAAGTTCGGGAACGGGGCATCCGGCAGGTCTTCTGCAAAGTTCTGGTCGCGGTACTCGAAGGCAAACGACCCTTCGAACTGATTCGTCCCACTTCGCGTCACGGCATTGATGGCCCCCCCGCCAAAGTAGCTCTGCGTGACGTCATAGGGCGAAATGTCGATGTTGAACTGTTCGATTGCGTCGGTGCTGATTGGCGTCGCGCCCGTCTGTCCCCCGTCCGTGCCCTGTGCCGAGAGCCCGAACACATCGTTGCTAACGGCTCCATCGATGAAGATGGAATTGTACCGGTTGTTCTGCCCGGCGATGGAGATCGACGAGCCGTCGTCGTCGTCGTTACCGACGATGGCTTGGGGGGTAAAGCGGGCAAAGTCGGCGATCGAGCGATCGATGGTGGGAGCATTTTGAATTTCCTCCTCGGAGATGTTGGTGGAGATGCCACGTCGCTGTTCGTCAAAGATTTCACCCCCACGCCGAGCAACGACCTCGACCTCGTCGAGCTCCTGCGTTTGCGGCTGAAGTTCAAAGCGGAGTTCTCGGCTTTCTCCGAGTTCCAGACGAAGATCGGTCTCGCGCTGCGACTGATAGCCCACAAAGGAAGCAGTCACAGTGTAAGGCCCTCCGACACGGACGTTCGGGAGGGTGAATTGTCCATTCTGATTTGTGGTCGTTCCATACCGCGAGCCGGTGGGCTCATGAACAGCGACCACGTTGGCTCCGGGAAGCGTTTCGCCGTTTTCGTCAACGACAACTCCCTGAAGGGTTGAGGTCGTAACTCCCTGTCCTTGTGCCCCCAGTGGCACAACAACCAGCGCTGCGAACAGAAAGATCGGAATCGTAACCCAGCGTTTCATGATGATGGTGGATCAGTTTCGGTGGAGTGTGAGTGGTGTCCTATTCGCCTCAGGCGTCCCAGCACAATCTGGCTGACGGCTTCCCCCAGTTCGATAGACAGGGCAAAGACGCCCGACCCAATGTCAGTTCATCCTCCACAATACTCGATAGCGCTTGCTTTGTCTATTCCCTTCTGTCAAAAAACTGTGCCTTGCAATTCTTTAATTCTAGGATAATCATTTCATAAAGCGTTTCCCCCTGACACAGGGTTTTTGTCCAGGTTCGACGACCGATTTCGGGCCTCCTCGTTGCTGACCCGCTCCCTTCGCTCCCTTTACCGAGGCCCCGTCCGTTGCGCACGGGCGTCCTCCAACACCCGAAGCGTGTTCCCCCCCAAGATCTTGTAGACCTCATTTTCGGTGTAGCCGCGACGAAGGAGGCCGTAGGTCAACCACGGCAGGCGGGTGACGTCCTCCAGCCCCTCCGGCAAATCGAACACCCCGTCGAAGTCGCTCCCGAGGGCCACGTGGTCGACGCCTGCGACCTGCACGGCGTGGTCGATGTGATCGAGCACGTCCTCTCGCGTGGCTCCAGGTAGGCGTCGTTCCCGCTTCACCTCGTAGACGGCCGACCAGAGCCGACGCAGGCCTTGCCCCCGTGCCTCCAGCCGACGATGGGCCTCCTCGAACACCGAGGCGTCCAGCGCCGGATTCACCAGAGCATCGAAAAAGTTGATCATCACAACCCCTCCGTTCTCCGCCACGGCTCGGAGCTGGTCGTCGCTCACGTTGCGCACGCTCGGCGTGAGGTGGCGACACGAGGAGTGGGAGACGACGACGGGGGCCTCAGACACCTCCAGGGCCTCAAAGAAGGTCGAATCGGACACGTGGGCGAGGTCGACGAGCACCCCGAGGTCGTTCATCGTGCGCACCATCTCGCGCCCCAGGGCATTGAGCCCTCCGTGCCGAGGGGTGTCCTGCGAGCTGTCCGCCCACCGGTTCGAGTTGACGTGTGTAAGGGTGACGTAGCGAATTCCGGCGTCCGCCAACGCCCGCAAGGTATCGGGGGAGGCGGCGAGCGCGTGCCCCCCTTCGAGCCCCATGAGAATGGCGTCACGGCCAGACCGTGTGATGGCGCGGACGTCGTCGGCCGACGTCGCCAGCGCGACCTGTTCGGAGGTGTCCACCTGTCGCTTGACCTCGTTGATGACTGTTCGCGCCCGGCGGACCGCCGCCGTCCCTTCTCCATAGTGTGGAGCTACGTAGATGGCGAAGAATGGAGCGTCCAAGCCCCCGTCCCGCATGCGCGGTAGATCGAGGTGAGCTCGGTTCGCAGAGTGGCGTCGGCCGAGGCGGTATTCATCGTCCACCATCCGCAGGGGCGTGTCGACGTGTCCATCCATCACGAGCGCCCGGTAGTGAATCCGCAGCGCCTTCTGCCACAGGGAGTCTTCCTGCACCAGGGCCTGCTGTTGGGCCGGAGACATGGCAATCGTGTCGCCATCAGTGACCGTGCCCGTATCGGCAGGGACGATTTGCGCTGTGCTGTCCGTCGACTCTGAGCCTTGGGCCTCCGGGGACTCAGGGGAGGTGCACGCCACAAGCAAAAAGGCCGCCAGAACCCAGAAGAGGTCGAGGCCCTGGGGGCGCCAAGGGGAACAGATCTGCATTACGTACGACGACCTAAAGCGATGAACGTGATCGGAGCGTCTGAACGGGCATGCGTGCCAGCCGAACCTGAGAGGTCTCCTCCTCCGTGCCGACCCAGGCCACGTACAGCTGATCTCCGCTCCGAACCATGCGCGGCATGCCGACGTCCCGCGACGTCGAGGGAAGCACTGCCAGGGGAACGGGCTCGCCCAGCGTGCCGTCGGGCGCTACGTGCCGCCCTTTGATGACGGCCCTTTCCTGTTCCTGCCCCAGCCAGCTGACGACGGCCGATCCGTCGTCCAGCACGACGACATCGACCCGGCCTTTCGGCGTTCCCTCGGCCACCTCGACAGGATCAGAAAACTGCCGTCCGCCGTCGTCCGAGAAAGCAACCCGAACGCGAGGCGCTCCCTCCGCAGCTGTAAACCACGCCGCCGTGCTCTGGGTGCCCCGAGCTGCCAGCGCCGGTCCATTTACGGGACACCCCTCGATGTTCCACCCGTCGTCGTGCAGGAGATAGGGCTCCGACCACGTCTCGCCGTCAAACCGAACGAGCCGAATGTTGCGAATCTCCTCCTCGGTCCGATCCCGATACGCCACGAGCGCCCCAGAAGCGGTCCGTACCGCACTCGTGGGACAACACTCGCAGGTTCGGTCGTCCAGCAATGTTCGCTGTTGGACCGTGCCCGACGCATCCAACAGCCCGCCACGCAAGGTCATCTCTCCCTGATGCCCCTCCCCCTGCCCCGCCATCTTTCGTCCGTCGAGCCAAACGGCCAGGAGACGATCCTCCGCCCATGGAAGCAGAGAAACGAACCCGTGCTCCGTTTCCGAGGCGTCCCGATGCGGCCGAACAGCGTCCTGCCACTCCCCCTCGGCCGACGTCTGAGCGATGCGCACGCCGTAGGCAAACACGCCCGGGCCGTTACTCACCAGATAGTGTGCCGCATGTCGCCCATCCGGCAGGGGGCGCACGGAGGGGACATCGGCCCAGTTCACGAACCAGTCCGTGCCGCTCGCCACCGTCTCGGGCGTCGACCATTCCCCGCGGTCGAAGGACGCGTACCGTAGGGCATGCTCCTCCTCCCCAGTGGGCGCCACCCAACTCATCCAGACCGTGCCGTCCTCGGTCGCGTGAAGGTGGGGCTGTGCACTTCCCGGTTCAGCAGGAACCTCTAGCTGCTCGGACGACGTGGACGGTACATCGTCGGTCTGGCAGCCGGTGGCAAGGAAAAAAGAGACGAGACACCACAGGACGAAAGCAAAACGCGCCATGACGGAGGTAGATGGTTTCGACAGCGAGGGGATCCGTATAATACGGCCTCTCGCCGCCTCCATCAATACCTCAAAAGACGACCCACCTCGTTCCCCCTATCGAGTGCCCTCCTTTCCAGTGTACGA
>CAYXAD010000114.1:7754-10700 GCA_964462965.1 uncultured Salinivenus sp. | reverse complement strand
CGGTCATTGCGTCGGTGCCCTGGTGCTCTTTGATGAGGGGGGCAAGCTGGTCGAGGGTGTCGTAGGCTTTCGACAGGGGGCCGTCCGCCGGGGCGTCCTCGATCGAGAAGGGGCTGTGCCCGAGGGCATTGTGTGCGCCGAAAGTGTAGAGGGCGTTTGCAGCGCTCGTTTCTGCCCCTGCCCGCTTCGCTTCCGGCACGAAGAGCGGATTCCCCGGGACGTCGTACCGCTCGGTCCATTCGGTGTAATTTGGGAAGTAGATGTCCGGAGCCAAAAAGTCGAGGGTGGGAGCCCCGGCCCGCCAGACATCAATCAGATGAGGGAGAGGGCCGCCGCTCGGATACTCGCCGGGCTCTTCCCCGGGCTCCGACAGGGCCGCGTTGACGTACATCGGGAGGTCGTAGGCGTTCTCGCCGGCCGAGGCGATACGCTCGACGTACCGGGAGAAGTGCCACGCCGAAAACACGTCTTCCGTCTGCACACCTTGCCCGAAGACGTCCGTCCACGTGCCGTCGGTCTTGTAGCCATTAACAGCCCATTGCTTCTTGAGGGTGGGATGCAACGTTTCCCTGTGATTCTGAAGATAGTCGATGAGGGCCTGTGGGACGGCGCTCTGGTATTTCTCGTCGGCGGCCGGGCGGTGGTCGCGGGCCTCCGGAATCATGCCGATCTCGTTCTCGACTTGGACCATCACGACGGTGTTTTGCTCTCCGTCGACCTCGCGCAGGTGACGCATGAGGGCTTCGAAGGCACGGGCGTCGGCCGCCACGTTGGCCTCACTGAAGGGGGAGAGGATTTCCATGCCGGTGCCGTCCGGCCGCTGGGCTCGCGGAAATCGCTCCTGATTGCGCTTCACCCAGGGAGGGACGTAGGACGACATGCTGTTCTTCCAGCTCCCAAACCACAGCAGCACCAGCTTCATGTCGTGGGCACGGGCCTGCTCGATGAGGCCGTCCACGAGCGAGAAGTCAAACTGGCCCTCCTGGGGCTCGATCAGCTCCCAGTAGACCGGAGCCAGGACGGTGTTGAGGTTCATCTGCTCGAACTTTGACCAGAAGGGAGCCACGTAGTTGAGACTGGACGCAGTGGAGTTGCCCAACTCGCCTCCCAACATCAGAAAGGGCTCGCCGTCGACGATGAGGTGCGTCGCGGCGCCCTGATCACGGAGGTGGGGGCGCTCCTGGGCGGCCGTGGAAACGGGCAGCACAGAGAGGATGCCGATGACCGAGCCGACAATGGCAATTTGAAGTCGGAAAAACGTTGTCATGGAGAACAGAGAATCGGGAAAGCTAATGGCGGGGTGTCTCCGGATTTGAGTAGGCGTTTAGCCTAGGAAAGCAGCGAGAAGACGTTCGATTACTAGCTCTCGTCGTTTTACCCTTCGAAGAGAAGCAAATGTGCAGCTGGCTGTCATGGCACAGAAGGCATGGAGCATAGAACCTGCAAGAGGAAGGAACAGAATAAATAATCTAAATGACGATTGTCACAAATTACAATTCATATACAATAATATACGCCTTTGAAAGGGGATGTAATACGAAACGGACGGGCCCAGATTTGTATGGACGATGGACCAGATAACGGGTGCCAGTGAAGCGATCGCTCCCCTATCTCCTCAGCATGGAGGGCCCCTTCTGTTGCTCGGAGTTCTTCTCATTGCTCCTTTTTTCCTTCCGCTGAAGGCCACCGCTCAGAAAGTGCTGTTGAACGTGCACGGTCCGTCGTGGCACTCCGAAGGAGCGGAGGCCAATAATCACACCTGGGGCTTGGGAGTAGAGGGGAGCTGGAAGGGCAGTTCGTGGCAATATGGCGTGCTGGCAGGTGCATTTCACAATTCCCACGGAAACCGCACGCTGTATGCAGGCGCCGCCGGTTCTTACTTGGTCACGACGTGGGCGCAGGTAGGCATCGGCCTCGCGGGCGCCACGGGGTACGAAAACAAGATCTGTTTCGGCCTACTGGCGGCGGGAGACGACGAACGATGTTTTCATCCCGAGCGGACGCACGGCATCCTGCCAATGCTCTGGCCGTTTCTTTCTCTGGGAAAGCGCGTTCAGGTGCGTGTGCTGGCCACACCTCTCATGGGAGGTGCCGCACACTTCATATTGAGCCAGCGACTAAAATGAGCGCATCATCGTCTGGATTTCCGCCGCTTGCCTTTCTGCCGGGAAGAAAATCGAAACCCCCTGACGAAGGAGATATCTCTCCGTCAGGGGGCGGTATTCGGGAGCTTTAGTTTCTATCCTGAAAGGTCTCTTAGCTACACCGCGAGTGGCCGCAGTCCGCGCACATCATGCAGCCTTCCACGTGGCGGACGTTCGACGATCCGCAGCTGTCACAGGTCACCTCGTGGCTGGCGGCGTGGGCACTCAGGGCCTTGGCCATGGCGCGGCCAAATGATGCGATTGAGCCTTCGGCCTTTTCCAGCTGCTCGACGAGGAAGTCGATCTTCGAGCCGTGACGGAGAGCCGTGGACACCAGTCGCGTCTCCACGCGAACCTCGTCCGACGGCGCGTAACTGGTGATGTCGTCGATCACGACAGTGCCGTCGGGCGAGAGGAGGGCGTAGTGCTGGCTGCCTTCCTTGCGGATCGAGCCTTCGTCGAAGCGGTTGCCGGAGCTGTCGACCAGGCGGGTCTCTCCGTTGGTCGTGAAGGCAAAGACCTCGTAGGGATCCTCGTCGAAGAAGCCGACCAGAATTTTCCAGTTGTCGCCTCGGTAGCGAACGCGGTGGACGGCGCAGGGAAGAGTTTTGGGCCGGTCGGGGGGATCGGTGCGAGGCACGGTGTTGGCGTCCTCCTCGTCGTCGCCGGAAAGGACGGCACTCATCGTTCCCGCTCGGTACGTCGTGACCCCTTTGATGACGCCGGTTGCGTGGGCTTTCTGGTAGAGGCTTTTGAAGTCCTCGAAGGGATAGTCGGCCGGGACGTTGACGGTCTTCGACAT
>CAYXAD010000114.1:3739-7654 GCA_964462965.1 uncultured Salinivenus sp. | reverse complement strand
AGCTCGTCGGGAAGGGCCGGCTGCTCGGCCGTGCGGATGTAGCTGTGCATGAACACCGGCTCGATGCCGCTCGACGGCGCATTCGCCAGGGTCGACGTGTTGCCCGTGGGCTGAATCGAGAGCAGGTGGCTGTTGCGCAGCCCCAGATCGCCAATCATCTCTCGGGTCTTCGGCGAGAGGCGCTGGATGAACGGGTTGCTCAGGTACTCGTCCTTGTCGAACAGCGGGAAGGCGCCTTTCTCCTCGGCGAGGCGGGCGCTGGCCTGGTAGGCCCGATTGGCGAGGTGGCGCTGAAACTCGCGCATCGTTTCGAACGCCTCGTCGGACCCGTATCTGGTTTTCATCATCATGAGCGCCGAGCCATCGCCGAAGTGGCCCAGGCCGATGCGCCGCTTCTCCCGGAGGTTGCGCCGCTGTTCCTCGAGCGGGACGTAGGAAAGGTCGTTGACGTTGTCGAGGAACCGGACCGCGAGCGGCACCAGCTCGTCCACGAGGTCGTAGTCAATTTGTGCAGCCTCCTTGTCGACCAGCTGCGTGAGGTTGAGGTTGCCCAGGAGGCACACGCCGCCGACGGGAAGAACCTGCTCCCCGCAGGGATTCGTGGCGTTGATGTGCTCGACGTAGCCGAGGTTGTTTTCCCGGTTGATGGCGTCGATAAAGATGACGCCGGGCTCGTTGCGCTCGTACGTCGACTGCATGATCTTGTCCCAGATCTCGCGCGCCGGATAGATGGCTTTTTCGCCGGTGGCGGGATCGCGCCACACCTTTACGGTGCCTCCCTTTTCCTGATAGGCCTTGATGTCTCCGTCCCAGTGCTTTTTGTAGAACTCGGGCTCTCCCTCGAAATCGGGGAAGCGCAGCGCCCAGTCGTCGTCGTTCTTGACGGCCTCCATGAACTCGTCGGAGACGAGAACGGACATGTTGAACTTGTGCAGCCGACCGGGCTCCTGCTTGGCTTCGATGAACTCGATCACGTCCGGGTGCCAGATGCCCATGGTGACCATCTGAGCGCCCTTTCGAATTTTGTCTTTCACGTCGTCTCGGTCAGACTTGATGCCCGATCCGGCGACGATCGTGGCGGCCTGCTTATTCCAGATGTCGAGCATCCGGACGGCGCCCGGCGTCATCGAGCCGACGCCGCCGATGCGGGAGCCGCGGGGCCGCATGACGTGGCAGCAAAAGCCGTATCCGCCCTCACTCGCCAGGATTTTTGCCTGTCGGGTGAGCTCGGCCTGAATCTCGTCCATCGAGTCCTGATCCTCGCCCTGAAAGCCGGAGACGAAGCAGTTGATGAGCGTCGCTTTGCCGAGGCCGGTTCCAGCATTGGCAAAAATCCGACCGCCGGGGGTGAACGGAAACGGGCCCGTTCCCAGTCCCTGGCCGCTCAGAAGCTGATAGAAGCGCTGGGTCCACGTGTCCGTGTCTTCCTCGACCGTTGCCATGGCCCGCGCGTTGCGGTACCACGTGTCCGGTACGCGGTCGTCCCTACCATACTGATAGTTTTGCTCGTAGACTTCCTCGGAAATCGCGGTCTCAAAGATGTCGGCGTTCGTCCGGTCATCCGTGACGAGGTCGCTCTGGGCAAGCTGGAATTGGTCGGCGGTATTTTCCTTCACGTGCGAAGACGCATGGGCTCCATTCGTCGCCTCCGGCGGAGGGGCCGTTTCCGGGGAGGGAGCTTCTGTCGACGACGGAGCGGAGGAGGGGTGAGCCATGGGGGCGCTCTGGTCTTGGATGAAAAATGTTGAACGTTAGACGCCTACAAAGAGGAATGGACACGGGAGATGGAGCAAGGACGGTACCACGCGGCCCCGAAGAAGGGGGCGCAGTGTGAGCGAGGCAACTGCTGTCGTTCACCTCATATATTCCCGCCTCCGAAGGTGCAGAGCCTTTTCTGTTTTAGGTTCATTGGCCTGAAGAGGGCGACTGCTCCTCAGACGGCACTCGGACGTGCCGAGGCACGAGATCGGTCGAACACAAGAGACTGCTGTCACGACGACATGACCTCGAAAAATGCGAGGCGCCTGTGTTATTGTACAGTAGGTCTCGGGAGTGGAAGTATCAAACCTTCTCACGGGGGCATCACATTTCGAATCGTGGCGAGCCTCCCCTCATTGAGGAGGCTTTTTTCATGTTTCAGCCTCTCCCGTTCGCTGTGCGGCAAAAGACGGACCGCAGTGTCTGCGCGGTGCCGCTTCCGGGATAAAAAATTCATACATCGACGCTTCCGTTTCCTACACCAACGTACCATGGAGGAGTGCTCCTCAGTGCACAGACGCTCCGACGGCAGCGTCGCAGCACAACCACGTCCAATGAACAGAATTCCTCCCGATCCTGATCTCGAAGTGAACTGCCTCCGCGCCGGGCGCGGAGGCCCATTACTTTACTCCTCACTCATTACTCGTCAACTCGTCACCACTGCTCGTAATGATCCACGAGGGCGTTGAGGTTGTCGTGCTCGCCCTCGATGATGCCGATGACGAAGAGCCCGGTTTCGTTTTCGAGTTGTGCGAGGGCTTCGGAGTCGGGGGGGCGCCGACCTTCGGTCTTGATGAACTCGTCCTGAATGGCTTTTTGAGCGGCCGCAGCTGGATCGCTGGCCGAGGCGACGTTCGAAAAGCTGTCGAAGCCGTCCTTTTTGAAGCCGATGACGGTATACGTGGGCATGTTGGAAGCTCACAGGTTTGAGGTACGGAATGGCGACGAGTGCCGTCGACTCCCAATGCATGCCAGCCGTCGCCGTTTCCCGAAGGAGCCGGAGATGAGAGAAGGAAATTGCGAATCCTCGATCGTTTCCCGACGGGGCGGTGCTTGCGAGTCCTCTTGCGAATCGCTACCGCTGGCGGTCCATGCCATTTGGGGAGGCCTCCGCCGAGGAGCCTTCGACCGATGCGCTCGATGAGGCCACCGAGTTGAGAATGTCTTCGAGGTCCTCGAGCTCGATGGGCTTGGCAAGATATGCGTCCATGCCCACCTCGCGACACTTCTGTCGGTCCTTCTCCATCACCCGCGCGGTCAGCGCGACAATTGGCACCCGAGGAGGGCTCTGCTGAGCATTTTCTTCCTGCACCGCCTGTTGATCGATCTTTGTTTGGGCTTCGGCCTCTCGGATTTGGCGAGTTGCTTCGTAGCCGCTTACTTCCGGCATCTGCACGTCCATCAGGATCAGATCGTAGGCCCGTTCCTGCCGCAGTGCCTCTTTCCAGGCAGCCACCGTCTCGACCCCATTCTCTGCGAGAGTCACTTCGTGGCCCTGGTTTTCTAGGAGCCGCTGGATGAGCTGCTGGTTGACCCGGTTGTCTTCGGCCACCAGCACCCGAAGTGCATTCTTCTTGCGGGTCACGTCCTCCACAGGAGGGACCCCTGAGGAAGCAGCTTCATGAGGAGCCGGTGCCGGATCAATGACTGTCTCTAGCTTTTCTCCCAGCTCCAGCGCCGTAAACGGCTTCAGCAGGTGGGCTTCTCCCTGGAGATCGGAGCGCTCGCTCTCCTCGCTCATCGACGAAAGCAACACCAGGCCCACCTCCTCCGGTCCCCATCGCCTTCGAACTGCTTCGGCCACGTCGACTCCGCTCTCGTTTGGAAGATGGTCGTCGGCGATCACTACGGAAAAGGGGAGTGCCGTAGATCCGGCGTCTTCGACGTCCATCCCCTCCTGATCGAGGAATCTGAAGGCAGACGCTCCGTCGGCAGCACATTCGACCTCGGCCCCGGCTGCCCGTAGCATCCGGGCCAGCGACGCCCGGGTCCGATCGTGGTTTTCGACCACCAGGACTCGCATTCCGGCCACCTGATCGGGAAGAAAACGGCTCAGATCTTTAGAAGCGGTCTCTGCCACGTCTGCTCGCCGCAGGTGAACGGTAAAGCCGAAGACGCTTCCTTCTCCGGGTTCGCTGTCGACCCAGATGTCTCCGT
>CAYXAD010000114.1:0-3639 GCA_964462965.1 uncultured Salinivenus sp. | reverse complement strand
GCGTTGCCCACCAGGTTGACGAGCACCTGCGACAGGCGCGTGGGATCGCCTACCACCTGCTCCGGCACCTCCGGGGACACCTCGATCGACACCTCCAGCCCCTTTCGATGCGCCCGCACCGCCAGCGTGCGAAGGGTCCGCCCGAGCTCGGCTCGCACCCCGAACGTTTGTTCTTCCACCTCCAGCTTTCCGGCCTCAATCTTCGAGAGGTCGAGCACATCGTTGATGATGGACAAGAGCGACTGCGCCGATGCCTTCGCCATCGACAGGTACTCCCGTTGCTCCCCGTTCAGGCCGGTCTTCAACACCAGCTCGATCATCCCCATGATTCCATTCATGGGCGTCCGGATTTCGTGACTCATGTTTGCCAGAAACTCGCTCTTGGCCCGGCTGGCCGCTCGGGCTTTTTCCTTCAGCGCCTTCTCCGTCTCGAGCTTCTCCCGAATGAGTTCGGTTTGCTTCCGCACCTTCCGTCGGAGGGCCGCTCCCCAGCCGGCGGCTCCCAACATCAAGAGCGCCATCAGTCCGAGCACTCCCACCGTGTGTCGCCATCCCCACCACGGTGCCGGCTGAACCACTTCAAGGTCCGAGAGCGTCCGCATTTTCAATTCAAAAGAACGTGGCGACACCCCTTCATCCGACTCCTCGACCTGAAGCTGATAGATGCCCGACAGCCGAAGTCGGCTTCCTGCCTCCAGCGACGAAAGGCTGTCCGGGAGAGGGCCCGTCTCCAGGTAGGCATTAAACACGTGATCGCCCGCCTGCATCGTCAGCACCTGCCGCCCCGAAATGCGGACCAGGTGTAAAAGCCGAGCGTCTATCTGCACCAGGCGGTCGGCGTACTGCCCGCTTAGAAGATTCTCCGCCTCCAAAATTAAGGGCGAGGCCGATGGTCCTTGTTCTATAAGACGGACGTGGGCGTTTTCCAGGATCGGATTGTAGGGACCGGCGGCCTCGAAGCCGACGGCTTCAATGTGATCGCCCCTCCCGAGACGGCCTGTTCCCACTTCAACCGCTGCTGCCGGGACACTCTCTTCGGTGCTGCCGGCTCCTCGGGGCGACACCAGAAGGGCCCCGCTCTCGTCCTGTACGTACACCTCTCCGTCCTCGGTTTGGTGGGTGACGATTCCTTTGACTCGAGCCATCCGTCCTCGGTCTTCTCCGACCGAGAAGTTGAGAAGCGAACTGATCGGCCGCCGCTGGACCGAAAACAGATCCGACGGTCCCGGCTCCTCGATCGTGATCTGTTCCCAGTTTGGAACGAACACCTTAACGTCGATGAGCTGATTTCGATCGTTGTAGAGGGTGCCTCCGACGCCCTGAATGCGAACCTGAGCTCCGATGAGTCGATCGGAGGGAGTCCCTCCGGCCCCACGCGGTGGGATCTGTGCCCTGAACTTGTTGATGCCTCCACCGATCTCGAGGAAGTGATGGCCGCCCTCCGTCGTCCGGTGGGTCTGCACCGTTCCTTGAACCTCTACCCACTGTGCATCGCCCCGGCCGGCAAAGAAGTCCCGCGGAGCAATCGTTGGAGTTGACGGAAGCGATGCCTCTCCGAGCACGCGCAGACGCGAGCTGTGAATGCTTGGGGCAAACTGACCGGGCGTGCTCACGCCCTCTACTTCCACGCGTCGTCCTGTTCGGATCTGCTCGCCGATGTTGTTGCGGAAGACAAAGATTCCCGCCGTCTGATCCTGGACGAAGAGAAGTCCCCAGGACGGATCTGCGTAGGTCACCACGCCCTGAATGCGAACCGGGTACTTCTGCTGTGCGTCCTCATTCGGAAGCTGTCGCACCGCCGCCACCGAGGTGAGTGTAGGCAGCGAGTCGGAGGCTGCCGAATCTCGAGGAGTGTCGGGCTTTTCCTCCTTGGCCTGCACGGTCGCATCGCGCAGGTGTGTTTTCCCCGTCGCTGTGGACAAAAAGCCGATGACGTCGACGGAGGTGCCCATCTCGATTGAGGTCCGTTCTCTGGACTGCACCCGAATGGTGCCCGTCGAGTCGCTGATGCGGAGCTGGAGCCCTCCTCTCTTTTGCCGGACTGTTCCTGACACACGCACGCGCTCACCTTCCGGCTGTCCATCGCTTTGCCGAACGGCTTCAATCGACTGGACAGGGACCTCATCAGCGCTCTTCTGAACCTCAATGTGCTCAAAGGAGGACACAAAGAGATGGGCCTTCTGGCGGTCGCTTTCCAGAAACTCCCCACATACGCCCCGAATCTGGAGCTCTGCACCCACGAGAGATTGGGGGTCGAGCTCCGGAACCTCTTGCACGCGCACCAGGAGCCGATTTTTCCCCTCCGAAAGGATCAGCTCGAGGCGCTCTTCCTCGACTGTGGCTTTGCGAACAACCCCGCTAACTTGAACCCATTGGCTGGCAGGAAGAATGTCCTCCAGCTGAGGCAGATTGTACGTTTGCGGCTCGGGGAAATCCCCCTCGCCCAGCACCTGCACGCGGAGGCTGTCAACTCCGACGTCCGAGGAGGCCAGTCTCCCCTGCGCCTCAATCTGCTGGCCGGGACGCAGGGTCGGGACATCTGTCGACTGCTGGTCAAGGTTGAGGAAGAGTCCTCCCGTTTCGTCCTGGACGAAGAGCAAGTCCCACGAGGGATCTACGTATGTGACTACCCCACGGAGTTGTACCGGACGTCCATGCAGCGACGCATTTGAGCGTGCCTCCGACACCTGCTTGGTCGTCGTGAGAACGTCTGGCACCTCTTGTTTTGGCTGACATCCCGCCACTATCATGACACTGGCGAGAAGAAGCCCGAGGCCTATGCTCTGGTGGACGATTCGTGGCATGAGTTGCATGGGATCTGGGGAAGGGGCTTCCCCTCCGAGATCTGAAACATCGCTTCGGGACAAAACATCTCCGGGCTCCGCCGAAGCCTTCCAGAGTTGACGCAATGAGGCTCTTCCGGAGCTCGTGCTGTAGAAGCGGTCTTGAGGTCCCCTTGGGTGATCGGTTGAGAAGAGGGGGCTCCACCGGAGGTGCTTTTGAACAGATCACCTAAATTTATTCCCCGAGAAATGCATGCCAAATCTTTCTGATTATTGGACTCACCATTGGTCCTTTCTCTCACGCTCAGGGACAAGGCTTGAATTAGAGCCTGCCCAGCCCTTTTTCTGCAGCGATTTCCAGTATTCTTCCGACGACCTCTGTTCTATTCCCATTTTCACGGCCGTAGGCCGGAGAAGAGTAGAGGAGAAAATTCTCCTTCCGCTTGATTTTAGGAAGCAGGACCACGGCCGGTTCTAAAGTACCAGCGGTTCAGGGAGAAGGTCGACGAAAAGAGGTCGGAAGCATCCAGCATTGCCAGGTAAATTATTCCTCCTTTTTCTGAGATTCAGGTAACTTTCTCTGAAGGTGAACTCTCTTCACCTTTCTTCGAGGGGGCTGGCTGGTCCAAATGGTCCCCTGTGAGAGGAAGAGCAGCGGACTCCTCCGCCGAACGGGCCCGGCTGCACCCAGCCGGGGCTGCTCGAATTGTTGGTCCGGCGGAGCGATGTGAGTCTGTTTCCGCTGAGAATTCTGCTGTGATTCTGCAACGAAATGTCGGTCGGCTCAGCCAACGGTTTCCGCTTTATTTGCTTCTACACCGTTTGCCTCCACTCCATTGGTGTCCACTCCATTGGT
>CAYXAD010000113.1:0-10809 GCA_964462965.1 uncultured Salinivenus sp. | reverse complement strand
GGCGCTCGATGAAGGCCTTTCCATTCAGAGTGTCTCGTTCTCGGATGGACGATTCCTGGACGTCGGGACTCCTGACGCCTTGGAGAGGACCATGACGACTCCACTCGATGACTTGGAGGCCTGGCCGAAGGCATCGGCGGCGTAGGGCCTTTTCGCATTTCACTTCTTTACCATTCTCCTGCAGCCTATGATCATCGTCGACAACGCACTCAAGAAACGTGAAGAAGACGGCGACCCCATCCATGTAGCTCTCGTCGGGGCCGGGTTTTTGGGGCGCGGGGTCGCCTTGCAAATACTGACGGCCATTCCGGGGATGCGTCTCGTAGCGGTCTCCAATCGCACCCTCGAGCGTGCGGAACGGGCCTACACGCAGGGAGGCGTCGACGACGTGCGACACGTCACGACGACGCCAGAGCTCGAAAATGCCATCGCGAAGGGGCGCTATGCCGTCACCGACGACGCGCAGCTCCTGTGTGAGGCGGATGGCATCGACGCCATCATAGAGTGCACGGGCACGATCGAGTTTGGGGCCCAGGTGGCCATGCGTGCCATCGAGCACGGAAAGCACCTCATCCTCTCGAACGCCGAGCTCGACGCCACCCTCGGCCCCATCCTCAAGGTGTACGCCGACCGCGCCGGCGTCGTGCTCACCGACATAGACGGCGACCAGCCGGGGGCGATGATGAACCTGTACCGCTTCGTCGAGACCATCGGATACAACCCTGTTCTCGTCGGCAACATCAAGGGGCTGCTCGATCACTACCGGACGCCGGAGACGCAGAAGGAATTTGCCGAAGCGCACAACCAGCGTCCTCACATGGTGACGTCGTTTGCCGACGGGACCAAGATTTCGATGGAGAACGCCGTCGTGGCCAATGCTACCGGCTTCCCGGTAAGCCAGCGCGGCATGTACGGGCCCGAATGTGACCATGTGAACGAAGCCCTCGGGCTCTTTCCCGAGGACGAGATGCTGGAGACGGGACTCACGGACTACATCCTCGGGGCTGAGCCCGGGCCGGGGGTGTTTGTAATCGGCTACAACGAGCACCCCATCAAGCAGCAGTACATGTCGGTGCTCAAGATGGGTGAGGGGCCGTTTCACATATTTTATCGCCCCTATCACCTGCCGCAGTTTGAGGTCCCCCTAACGGTGGCCCGGGCGGTCGACTTTGATGATGCGGCGGTGACGCCGAAGGGGGAGCCGGTGTGCGAGGTGCCCGCGTTGGCTAAGCGGGACCTCAGCAAGGGAGAGACCCTCGATGGCATCGGTGGCTTTATGACCTACGGGTGGATTGACAACGCCGAGGTGGCCCGCGAGGAGAATCTTCTCCCAATGGGCCTTTCGGAAGGATGCAGGCTGACGCGGGACATCCCGAAGGATCAGGCCCTCACCTTCGAAGATGTCGAGCGTCCCGAGGGGCGTCTCTGCGATCGGCTCTGGCAAGAACAACTCGAGCGCTTTGAGATGAGGCCAGTTTCTGGCAGGTCAGTTCCTGCCTAAAGGCCAGTTTTTGCCTAAAGGTCGGTTCCTGCATGAGGCCAGCACTGAAGGTATTGAGCTTCCAATTTACGGAACCCGAGAACCTCCGCAAGCAAAACTTCCGCAGGCAAAACTATGCAAGTCGGTTCCACACAGGCGTCCGATCGGCCGATCCGTTCAAGAGGCCCGTTCATCGTTTTTACGGTGGACGGAAACTTTACGCTTCCTCTGGCGGTGACCTTGCATTCGATGCTCTCAAATCTACGGGGGGCAGAGTCGGTCCAGGTCTTTATTCTCCACTCGTTCCTTCCCGACGCGACGAAAGATCGACTTCAGGCCGTAGCAGAACAGGCGAGGACAACAGCATATCTCTCCTTCATTGAGGTCGATGCCAAAGAGGAATTTGAACACCTCGAGCTCGATTACTACGGCCGATTTACAGAGGCAATTTACTTTCGACTTCTGATTGGCTCCTTCCTTCCGCCGCAGATCGGAAAGGTGATCTATCTCGACAGCGACCTGGTAGTCGAGGACAATCTCTTGGAGCTCTGGTCGAAAGACCTAGGCGAGAAGATTCTGGGGGCCGTTCAAGAGCGCACGGTCTCGTGCCCCATGCACGGACTAAGCCGATGGGTGGAGCTAGGGCTCGATCCTGGCGACCCGTTTTTCAATTCCGGAGTGATGCTAATCGACCTGGAGGGGTGGCGGGCGCAGAACATTGGGACCAGGGTTCTAGAGTATTTACATCAGTACCGCGACTCGCTCAACATGAAAGGGAATCAGGAAGGCTTTAATGCCGTGCTAGCAGGTCAGTGGATGCCTCTCCCCCCGAAGTGGAACGTGCTTCACCATTACTATGACTCCGACCTGTTTGACTTCTTCGGCCAGCCAGTCTACTCGGACCGAGTGCTTTCAGAGATAACCCAGGAGCCGAGCATCATCCACTTTACAGATGGGCCCAAGCCCTGGCAGCCGGGATGCACGCACCCGGCCCGAGACCGATTCTACCACTATCTAAGGCAAAGCGGGTGGTTTTCGCCGGTGGAGTATCTCGACTGGCGGGCGGTCTTAGCCCTCAAAGACAGCCTCCATACGGTCAAAGAAGTCACCCGCCCCTTTCGACACCGGATCGGGCTTCACCGGTAGAGCGGGAGGAGGAATGCGTTCGTCGGGGACTCTCACACGAGATCACTCGACCGTTTCGCCCTCCCGCTCGGCTCCGGCAGGTGCACGAAGGCTTGGATCCGGGGGAGAGTCCTCGCCGGAAGACGGTTCGTCGTTTCCGACCATTCGCCGGTACAGATACCCCATCTGCTTGCGAGCTTCGAAAGGGGCGGGGGGCATCAGCAGAAGGTTGAGCCCCCGACGAACGCTCAAAGGCACTCCGCGCGACCACTGGTACGAGGGGGCTCGTCTGATCTGTGGAAGTCGTTCGAAGAGGACCTCGGCCCAGCGCTTCGTAATCTGTTCGGTCGTAAATTCAGCGGCGCGCTCGTAGGCTCGCCCCACCATTTGCTCGTAGAGCGTGGAGTCATCGAGGAGACGATCGATGGTGGTGATTGCTTCGTCGACGGAATGGATCTCGATGTAGTCGAGAGGAGAGGTGCGGAGTTCTCGGTACGCGTACTCGGGGCCGAGAAGCGAGGGGACGCCTGCGTGCCAGGCGTTGACGAGTTTGGAGGCCGGCTTCTCGTAGTGCAGCCCCCCGTCGTTGTGCGGGGGCCGCACGGCCAGATTGAGGTCGGCCGTCGTGTAGTCGTGCCAGGTGGGAATGACCCCTTCCGTCTCGGCGGATGCAATGTGGAAGTTCAGCCCCCGATCTTTGAGGTACCGATTCCATCGTTCAGAGCGGAAGTCGGCATGGAGACTCCCGAAGCCGCCTTTGAAGACGATGTTCTCGATGGAGGTCCCGCGCGAGGGGTCTCGGGGCTGAAGGCCGGGCTGTGGCCAATGGGGAATGAAGAACGTACGGGTCTCGTCGGCAAACCGTCCATTCTGGACGATGTCGGCATCGCCGAGGGGAGAGCGGAATCCCATGACGTCTGCCCGAATCGTGGCCAGAAGCAGCTCTTGCTGCTCTGAGCCATACTGGGCCCAAAAGCGTGAAAGGATGTCGGCTTCAGGAAGGAGGACGAGAATTCCATCCGTGGGGAGGGTCTTCGAAATCGACACCGGATGGCCCGCCCGGTGCAGGCGAAGGTACGTCTGAACGATCCACGCTCGTCGGCGCTCCAAGCCCTCCATGCTCCAGTACTCGATGTCGTCGAACGCGATGTCGTCGAGCCGGGCCAGTTCGTCGGGATACGGATAGAAAAAGGTGACCGGAAGGGAAGGCATGAAAAGATGAATACACCACATTCTCCGCTGCTGAACTGGCCTCCAATGAAAGGCGAGTAGGTTGGAGCGACCCAATCCAGTTCTTCCCCTCTTGCCCAGTCTTAGGTGCACAGTTGCTCGGAAGACATCTCGGGAAGCCCCGGCCCGCCCTCAGGTGGGAGAGAGGCCAGAGAGAGGGGGCAGACGCGTCAGCAGGACTCGTCTAGGTTCCCCCAGGGATTGGGGGACGGCATGCCGATTACGTCACGTTTGAGGATTGGATTTCCTGTCGACGCACGCCAAGGCGACAGAAATATGGTCGACTAGTGCCTCGAACCCTTCACCATAAGCAGATCCAGTCCGAACCCGCAGCTACACGGTCCCTTCCCTCCGTTTCATACATAGTCCCTGGTCTGTTTGAGGAAAAGAAAAGAGCCCGGCGTGCGTTTTCTCTGCGTTCGAGGCGAATCCAGAATGTCAAACAGGTTGTACGGGTCGTTCCCTAGAGGCCGCTACTTTGGGCCATCCGGTCCGTCGCTCGGGGCAAGGGAGAAGGAGGTCACGTTGTTTGTGAAGCGGATCAGTACAGATCGAGAAGGCGAGGCAGTAGCGCTGTAGAAACGCAGACAGGGAGGACGATCTCCTTCAGAAAGAGACGGGTTCTCTCGAGGGGACATTCTTGATCTGAGAAGCCCTCAAAGAGCCGTCGGAGCAAGATTGTGCTTATTTCCTGCCGTATGTGTATGCACACGGAATTTGAAAGAGACCGTCCTTGCGTTTCGGTGGTGGTGCCTGTGCATAACGAGGCACATGTGTTGCCCGATTGTCTTCAAGGACGGTTCAGGCAATCGTATCCACGGGACGATTTCGAAGTGATTGTGGTCGACAATGGGTCGACCGACGCCACCCGTCGGATCATCGACCGGTATCCAGTTCAGTCGAGGGAGGAACCCTCGACACAATCCTCGTATGCAGCTCGAAACGAAGGTATCCGGGCGGCCCAAGGTGAAGTCATCGCTTTTACCGATGCCGACTGTGTGCCGCATCCCAACTGGTTGGAAGCCGGAGTGAAGCCCTTCCGAGATCCGTCCGTCGGCGGGGTTGCCGGGCGAATCATCAGTGGTACGCCCAGCAATGACGTCGAAGCAGAGCTCAGGCGCCGAGACTGGCTGGAAGAGACGGCTACGCTCGAGCACTCCTTCCTTCCGTATCCCCAGACGGCAAATGCATTTTATCGACGATCGGTCTTCGACACGATTGGAGACTTTGAAGAGACTTGGGTGTCGGGAGGGGACGCCGATCTGGCGTGGCGGATGCAGCTTGAAACACCGCTGGCATTGGCGCACGAGCCGAGGGCCGTCGTCGAGCATCGCCATCGGAGCGACCTCGGCGGCATCTTTCGGCAAGCGATCAAATGGGGGCACGGAAGTGCCCAGCTCGAGCGCAAATACGGCCCCCAGGCTGTGCCTTCCGACCTCCGGTCATTGAGGGAGACCCTTCTCTTTTTGAGCCGAGTAGCAGCGGGCTACGTGGGACGGTCCGTCGTGGGCCTTCTCCCGGGAGCCTCCTCGCTCCGGGCCGGTGCAGCCCTGGTGATTCTGGCCTCTCGGGGAGGACGCCAGCTGGGACTTGCCTACGGGCGTCTCGATGAATCGGGGGCCCCGGTGGCCGAATGGTAACCTCTGTTCCGGCGGCCTGTCGCCGTTCCCGGCACCGCGATGATTCTCGGTCTGGGGAGGGCGAGCCGTTATCGCACGACAGTCACTGGACGCGTGGAGGAAAAGGTTTCTCCCTTGATCCGGATCAGGTATCGACCACTCGAAAGCGAACTCCCATCGAGATGCATCACATGGTCCTTATTCTGGGAAAGCCGGCTCTGATGGAGGGTGCGAATCCGCTGGCCGAGCGTATTGAAAAGAGAAACTTTGACCGTTTGCGCTTCTCGAAGACGAAGAACCAGTTGCCCGTGAGACCGGATGGGATTCGGAGTCACACGACTCAGCTTGTGATCTTCTTCCATTGCCACTTCAACCGAGACTGGGTTCGAGAGCGCCGTCGCGCCATCGTCGTCGGCTTCTTTGACCCGAAAGTGGTGCCGACCTGTCGATAAGTTCGTGACGGTGTAGCTGTAATGCTGAGGGTTCGTCGACCTCCCGGCCCCCTCCACGAATTTAATCGTCGACCAGGGGGCGTCGGGCGTTCGGTGTTGAATCTCAAACCTGGCACTGTCGCTTTCGGTGGCAGTGGTCCACTCGAGGCGCACCCGATCCTCGGATCGCGTTACGTCGAATTCGGAAATCTCGACCGGAGGAGGATCCACAGACGCACGGGCTCCCAACTGAATAATGCTGTAGATGGCACTTTCTTCGTACGTCCCATCGTCTTGGCACAGCAAGCTTTTGTTCTCGCAGGATTCGTACTCGATGGCCTGCTCGAGGTCGTACACCTCATTTTTGGACTCGTCCCAGACTTTTACCTGTAAGGTGTCTCCATTTTCGTAGCCCGAGGTGCCGTCGTTCGTGTTGCTGGCGCTTGGCCCCGCGGCACTCAGGGAGGCGTCTTCGTCCGAGGAGTGCCAGGTTGTCGACCCCGCACACGTTCCGTCCGGGGTGTAGAGCGCAATCTCGTCGCCCTCTTCCAGTGAGGTTTCATTCGGAAACAGCGTATTAACGGTGTCTTGGACGATAACGGTCGCGTCGGAGCCGGTATCGCGGGGCGAGAGACAGTCATCAAAGTGCTGAGCCGACGCGGGGCCTACACCGGCCGTGAGACACACGACCAGGACGGCGACCGAGACGTATGAAAAGGAAGAACACATCTTCATGATGAAGGAGGCTCGAACAGAAATCATCGAATCGAAGACAGTCGCCTAGTAGTATCCGGGAACGTCTCCGTTGGGCTGGGGGACAGGGGCCGCCCGTGCTCCCTCGCAGGAGCCAGGGAGCACGGAAGCCAATTTCAGAAGCGCTGACGAAAGCTGTTAGCGCACCACTGTCATCTTGCGGGACTCGCGGAAGGAGCCCGCCTCGAGGCGATAGAAGTAGACGCCGCTGCTGAGATCTGAGATGTCGATCTCTACATTGTGAGCGCCGGCCTCTTTGGGCCCGTCTACGTATGTGCCGACGCGTTGGCCGATCACGTTGTACACGGAAAGGGTCACGTTCGTCGGTTCTGGTACCGTATAGGAAATGGTCGTCACGCTACGGACCGGATTCGGCTGGTTCTTAGACAGCGTGAAATTGGTCGGCAGGGATCCCGACGTGGCCGCCAGCAGGGCATCCGGCATGAACGTAATCGGCGTCTCGGCAGACCCTCCGTCGAGAAGACTTTCCGCCTGCGTGATCTCCATCGCCTCTCGGTCCGATCCGGCAACAAACGTCAATTCATCGCCGGTCTCTGCTCCCGACGCCTCGTCAGGGTCAAAGCGGCTCTTGCCCCGAACGGTGAGGACCGCCGATCCATTTTCGACGGCACTTCGACCCACCACTTCGTCCTGGGCTTTGGCGTAAACGACGGTTCCGTCTTCGAGGTCGGGCGTGTCAATCACGATCGTTGCCGAGGTGCCGACGCCTGGACGGGACGAGGCGGCCTTGGCATCGGCCATAGCGGCTTTCTCGCTGGTGTCTGCCTGGGCGTCTTCCTCGACGGAGGCGCGGAGCTTGCTCGTGGATGGATACGAAAGCGTATCGGCCTCGTCGACGTACACCTTGTACCCCTCTCCCGCCCTGACGGAGTCGATTTCATTCACGTCGTAGTCGGGATTCGGAAGATAGACGTGACCCGCATAGTCCTTTACCACAATGAGGGACTCATCGAGACTGGCAAAGGCCTCTTCCACTGGCATCTCCGCCGTGGGGAAGTAAGACACAAGGTTCCAGCCCTTTTCGAGCGGAATGGAGGTCTCGGAGGATACGGCCTCGCCTTCGACGGTAATCGAGCGGTCCGCCGTCATGTACACCTGGTACGCCTCCTCGGCTTGCCAGGTCGTAAGTCCCGTCACATTGTAGGAGGGGCTGTACACCCGGCCGGCTTCGTCCTTGACGAGGACCATGTCCGAAAGGGCGTCCCCAAAGATTGCCTCCATGGACGGATCGGACGGTTCCACCTGCGTCGAGACGAGATTCCATCCCGCCTGCAGATCGAGGGTCTGGGTCACTGTTGTGGCCGGCTCGTCCTTTTCCGGATACAGCCGGTTCTCAGGAATGATTTCTTTGGCGATGGAGTCGCTTTCCCAGCGGAGATTGAGGGTTTCACCTCCATCCGCCTCAAAATATTCGACCGTGATGGGCTGGTAGCCTTCTGTCAGGGTCACCGTTCCCGCCTCTTCTTTCGGGCCGTGCGTGCCGTCGTTTTCGATGAGGAGGCTGTCTTCCACGTACAACTTGGACCCGTCGTCGGACTCCAAGTAGAAGGTGTACGATCCGTCCTCAGGGACGTCGAGGTACGTCGTATACCGGAAGCCGAAGTAGTTCTCCCGTTGAGCCGGATGGGTGGTGAAAGTCGAGGCGGTGTCCTCGTCGACAGGGGTCATCGAATCGAAGTCCGGCAGCTGGCTCCATTCCCCTTCGTAGTACTCGTAGTGAACGGCATGCGCGCTCGGGGCTGAACCATCGGAGCTTTCGACCGAAATGTCGATGGTCTCCGAGGTCGTTGTTTTGCCTCCGTCGTCCGTGGCGACGGCCGAAATCGTATATTGGCCGGCCTCGACGTCGCTCCAGGACAGGGAGTAGGGGTCGGTGTCGGCCGTCCCGATCGACTCGGAGTCGACAAAATATTCGACCTGCTCGATACTGCCGTTTTCGTCTGTGGCCTCTGCCTGCAGCTCCACCGTGGCGGGCGCCGTGAAGGTCGCTCCGTCCTCGGGCTGGGCAAGCGAGATGTTGGGGGCCTTATTGCTCGGGGCTTTATCGACCGACGGGTTGTCTTTGTAGGAATCGATAAGCTGCATCCAGTCGCCCTTGGGCCAGGCTTCATTGGACCATTCTGCAAGTGGCTTCAGCACTTCATAGGCCACACCGTGTTCTCCGAAGTTTTTCAGGGCCGTCCAGAAGTGGTCGGGGTAGGTCGTACGGTCGTATCTCCCTTGTCGCGATGGATCCCAGTCGGACGGTTCGAGACCGAACTGGCCTTCTTGACGCGTCCACTCACTGAGAGGTTCTGAGGTCATTCCTTCGCCAAAGGCGTCGAGGATAACGTTGAGGGCGCGGCGGTAGTCGTCAGAGTTTATCTCGTCGAGGTGGCTCGACCAGTGATGGTGGGGATCGACAATCGCCGGGGTCAGGTGCCGGAGGTACCAGCCTTCTGGCTGATCCGAGCTGTAGTCGTCCGGAAGTTGATTGGCCACCTGCACGCTCTTCGCATACGAGGCGAGAGTTCGCCAGGCATGGGGCCCCGATTCGTACGGGGCGTTCATGTGCATGTAGTGGTACTTCCAGTCGACCGGCTTCAAGCCCGTAGCGATGCCGGAGCCTGGATTCAAGGTGAGCTGGTGTTGATACCAGGCGGCATCGTGGTATCGATCCATGATGCCGCTCGCCTCTCCTTTTACCTCTCCCTGGATGTGGGGAGCCTGATCGAAGACGATACGGCTCATGCTCGGCCATTGCAGAGGCTCGGCGGCATTGCCATATAGCTCCTTCGAATCATCCTCGTAGTGATTGGGCTGCATCACCTCGAAGCTCTTGGTGAGGCCCCACTGCACGCGGGCAAGGTCGGCCACGCCGTAATCCAGATGATCGTCGTAGGGCGCCGGGGTATGCTCCCGAGAATACCCCCTCTTCAGGTTTTTCCACAACCGTTGGAGGGCCCAGCGCACCTTTCCAATATCTCCGCTGTCGACGGCGTCCGGCACGTCGTTGACGTAGTGCTGCCAGGAGTCCGACTCCGTGTAATCCGATCCCCAGACGTCCATGGGGTGGACGGCCGGAAGCCACTCGTTCCAGTCGGGCATCTGCAGGGCCACGGGCAGCTCTCGCATGTTGAGCTTACCATCTGCAGTGATTGATCCCTGTACAATGCCGTTCGGGAAGAGGAACTTCTTCATTTCGGCGTCCTTGTCGAGGGCCCATTTGTGGCCGGCGCCGGCGGCCCAGTACACCGGATCCATGTTTTCGATCGACGTGCCTTCGGAGCGAGGGGCCTCGGGCCCCCGGGACGCCACCGACGTCTCACCGGGCTGATAGGGGGGGTTCCAGGGCCGACCCGGTGGATCAATGGTCTTGCCGTCTTCGGTCTTGACGTCAATCGAACGGATGTAGGCGGCAATCTTTTTGCCTTGGGCTTCCGACAGACCGTGGAATCGGCTCCGTTGGACGATCGACTCGTTGGAGTACGCGAAATACTGGAGGTCGTAGCCGGATTCGGCGTGGCAATCCGAACAGGACGCCTTAATTTGGTCCCCGTTCCAGCCGTCGACCATGTGATCCCGCTTATACCAGAGCGCTTTGCCGTCCTCGACATCGCTCTGGGAGTCGTACCCCTCGGGCGCCGACCACGACCCCGGGTCGTCCCACGTAAACGTCGTTTCGTCGATGCGGTCGGTTCCCCCCGTGGTTTGGAGCTCGAGGTCGAGAATCCGATAGCCGGTAGAGACGGCGCCGAGCTCGCCGTTGGGATCTGCGTAGTTGAAGCGGAAGTGGATGGTGTTTGCCCCACTATTCAGCGAACCGAGGTCCGAAATCGGAATGCGGAATCGAACGGTGTGCATGGGCCCTTCGATGCACCGCACGCTCGCCTCAGGCTCCTCGCACTCGACGTTGCTGTTGTTGATATCGAGCCACGAGCCATTGTTCAGCTTGACCGATGCTTTGTCGACGGAGTATCCTCGACCCTCGGCGAGGTGATAGGGATATCCGATGGAGTGCGCCTTGAGGTAAAGGTACTCAACGTCCGACGGGGAGGAAGAATTGACCTGAATGCTGACCGTGTGTCCGTCGGGACCAATTACCTCGACCGGCAGGGTCACCGTGTTCGACGGGAACTGGAAGAGATTGAAGGAGAAGGCCCCTGCCAGG
>CAYXAD010000112.1:0-10880 GCA_964462965.1 uncultured Salinivenus sp. | reverse complement strand
GGAGCCCACCGAGTCCGAACGTTCACTTGCTTTCGGAATTCTCAGACAGAGCCTAAAGACCTGGCAGGGAGAGAGGGCGTGGTGCCAGAGCTGTTTTGTAGCAGACCGTCTCTCGTAGGATCAGCCCTACAGGGAAATGACGCCTTCGATGCTCGAAGCCTCTTCGTAGATGGCGATCACTTCGTCACTCGAGGACATTCGCAGGTGGGCGGTCACGCTCATGTAGTTTCCTTTGCTTGATTCCCGCACCCGAACGGGGTGGTCTCCAAAGACCTCTTTTAGCTCGTCCACTCGCGGGGCCGGGGCAATAAACTTAAACGTGTACTGCTCCGGCCAGTCGTTTTGATCATCGAGCAATTCCTTGAACCGCTTCCACCACTCCTCATCGTCTTCTGCTTCGGGTTGATTAATAAACCGCATCAAACAAGGGACTGACTTCGAGAAATACAGACAGTCTCCTAACGGGGGATTGCTCTCCTTCGTTCGGGCGGAGAGGGGTTTTTGAGAAGATAAAATTTCTTCAAAGAGATGTACGCTACGTTTCATCGGGCGGTGACGACAAATATAATATATATTGTTTCCAGAGATGAGTACTGTCTTCATTCACCAAATCCATCACGTCTCATGTCTACCTGTTCGTCTCGTTTGATTCGGGGGCGGCTCGGGCAGTGGATCGGCGTTGTGCTGCTGCTCTTGGTTTGTTCGGTTTCCTCCCCCCGGTCCAAGACCTGCTGAACGAGTTCGAAGAAAAGGAAGCCATGACGGCTGGAGCGGAGATGATGGCTTCGGTCAAGGAACGTCTCGGGGGCACTGCATTCGATGAAATTTCCGCTCTTAAAGTTCTCTCTGAACAGCAGGGCAACGAAAGCACCCTGATTCTCGAGCTGCCGGATCGGCTTCGGACCGAACTGACCACCCCCATGGGCCGCTTGACGGTGGTCGACGATGGTCAGTCCATGCAAATGCAGACGCCACAGGGCACGCGCACAGCACCGCCCCCAGTTCAAAATCGGATCTACGGTCAGCTCTGGCGAAGCCTTCCCTATCTCCTGACCAACCTGGATCACGAGTCCCTCTCATTTCAGGCAGAAGGAGAGGAGACGGTCGACGGCACGACGTATCGGGTCGTACGGGTCGAGCCTCCGGCCGGTGATTCGTACTCCCTGTATCTGGAGACTGAAAGTCTTCGACCTTCGCATTTAACGCTCGAAACGACAAATCCTCGGAGCGGAGGGACCGTCCGCGTCGAGCAGGTATTTAGCGACTACCGGGAGGTCAGTGGGGTGACGATCCCCTTCCACACCGAAACCACCCAGTCTACGGAGCAGGGGGAACAGACGACCACCTCTACGATCGAGACCCTCGAAGTCAATCCGGAGTTGGAAGAGGGCACCTTTACCCTGGAAGAGGCGGCTTCGGGGTCGTAATTGGTCGCCCACGTACGACGCTGTCGCGCCCGGAGCCTCTGGTAGGAGACTCTGGGCGTTTTCTATTTCCTGTGGAGAGGCGACCGGCTGATCGATTCCACGGCGTTTTTGCTTTCGCGGTCGAGGGCCTTTGCTGACATGGATCGAGGGCGCCTCCTTTGAGGTGTTCGCCGTGTACCGAACGGTCGTTGCAGTGAAGGAGACGCGAAAGGGGATTTCGCCGGCGGAGCCTGAAGGCGTCTCTATTGCGCACGCGACGAAGGGAGTCGATAACCGTTAGGCGTGGGACCCTAGCGGTGCTGCCTCGTACACGTATGCAGAGCTGGATCGAGAAAGCTTTTCTGTAAGCGTCTCGCTCTCTTCTCCCATTTGCACTTGTCCCCATGGTCGAACCTACTACTGCTTTGCCCGAGCACGTCATGCTATGTGACGTAGGTCCTCGAGACGGCTTTCAGTTTGAGGATCGGTTTATTCCCACGGAGCTCAAGGTCGAGGTCATCACGGCCCTGGCCAATGCCGGGGTGCCTCGCATACAGGTGGCGTCGTTCGTTCATCCAAAGTGGGTGCCGCAGATGAAGGATGCCGAGGAGGTGTGCGAACGGCTTCCCGAGCGAGACGATGTGACATACGCAGGATTGGCTCTCAACAGGAAAGGCCTGGAGCGGGCCCATGCTGCGGGGTTGTCCCACGTCGACCTCTCAATCGCCACGCACGATGCGCACAGCCGGGATAACGCCAACATGACGGTCGAGGAGGCCGTGGTGCAGGCCGAAGAGATGGTGCAGTACGCCCACGCACACGACCTCGAAGCGCAGATGGGCTTTCAGACCGTGTTTGGGTACCGAGAGCCGGGAGACACCTCCCTCGATCAGGTCGTGGAGATGGCCGGGCATTTTGCCGACCTAGGCGTCACATCGCTCTCCCTTGCAGACACGACGGGACTCGCCAACCCACGCATGATTCAGGAGCGCGTTCGAGCCGTTCAGGCGGAGATTGGGGACGTGCCCCTCGTGCTCCATCTTCATGATACCCGCGGCCTTGGACTCGCCAACGTCTACGCCGCCCTCGAATGCGGCGTGCAATGGTTCGATACGTCTTTCGCCGGCATGGGAGGGTGCCCGTTTATTTCCGGGGCGGCCGGCAACATCCCGACTGAAGAGACCGTCTACCTGCTCGAAGGACTCGATATTGAAACGGGCATCGACTGGAGGGAGGTGGGGGCGGTCTCCACCCGGATCGAAGCGTTTCTCGAGAAGACGTTTCCCGGCAAGATGCACCGCCTGCTGGAGCTGGAAACGGAGGAGGCCCCGGCCGGCTCGGCCTAATGCGATTCTGCGAAGGGGGGCGACGCTACGTGGACTGGACCCCCGCCTCGAGAGACTCGGCGGGCACCGATTGGCCGTCCCGACTGTACGGCGCTTCTGTGGCAATGGCTTCTCGCACCCCGGGCCCGGTCGGGTTCCAGCGCAGGAGCTCCAGCCGGCCGTCAATGTGCTCGACGAGGGCGGTGCAGCTCTCCACCCAGTCTCCCGTATTGATGTACTGCACCTCGTCGACGGTCCGCATGCGGGGATGGTGGATGTGGCCACAGATCACACCGTCTAGCTCTTCCTCCTCGGCTTCGTGAGCGAGGGCTTCTTCGAAGTCGTTGATGAACTGCCTCGCCCGCTGGGTCGAATGCTTCAGGTAGGTGGACAGGGACCAGTACGGCAGGTTGAACAGGCGCCGGATCCGGTTGAACCACCGATCGATCTTGAGAATGCCGACGTAGGCCCAGCCCCCGAGAAACTCGAGCCAGTGGGCGTGGCGCACGACCCCCTCAAACTTATCGCCGTGGACGACGAGGAAGCGACGTCCGTCTGCGGTGGTGTGGATGGCTTTTTTCTGGATGGTAATGCCCCCGAGTTGCAGGCCCGGGAAGTCGCGAGCCACCTCATCGTGGTTTCCAGGAATGTAGGTGACGTTGGTACTCTTGGCCTTCGTAAGGAGTCCCTGGATGACGTCGTTGTGAGAGGACGGCCAATACCACGAGCGTTGCAGCGCCCAGCCGTCGAAGATGTCGCCGACGAGATAATAGCGGTCGGCCTCGTGCTGGCGGAGAAAGTCGAGTAAGAAATCAGCTTTGGCTTCCGGCGTGCCCAGATGAACGTCGGAAATCCAAATGGTGCGGTAATGCGTCGTTGGCTCCATGTACCTGTGGGTCAGGAAGAGACGACGGATTATGACAACGCATCGATGTAAAAACGGGGCGCCGGACAATTAATCTCAAGCGTCCCCCGGGCGAAGTTCATAGATAATCCTCCTATACTCCCTCATTTTCGAAGTTTGATGATAGCTTCATGCAATGAGGGTTTAAAGGCGTCCATGTCTTTGCGTCTGGTTCGCTCCGTCCGCACGTGAGGTGGACGTATACGCAGAGCGACCCCCGAGAAACGGCCCGCCCCCCTCTCGTACGATCGCATCCGGGCCTGCCGAAGGACGAGAGTCGGGGGCTGAGCGGACTCAGGACCGGGGCGGGGTTACTTCAGGGGGCGAAAGAGGATTTATTCTCTGGGGAGGAGGATTACTCGTCCTCAGTGAGCAGCTCGTCTCGGCCCTGAAGCACAGAGCGATCCCACTGGGACGCGTTTAGCTCCACCACGTAGGGATAGGTCTCTGCCGTAGCGGCGTAGTTGTCACTTTCCTCTGCGGGACGGAGACGCAACGTTCGCTGTGTGTCGTCCGCGAGGTGGAGACGAATCGTATAGGGGGCGTCCCCGAAGGTGTCGGGCGAGAGGTCGTTGATAAACCCGCTGGCTCGAGGCGACGCCAAGGTGCGAAGGAGTGGCGAGACGGCGCCTGCGTCGAGGGTATCCTCCTCGGAGATCCACGAGTCGGGGGTCGCCGTGGAGGCAGTGTCACTCGGAGCCAGTCGCGTGATCGTAAAGGAGCTATCGGCCGGATAGTCGAACTCGATGCGACGGATTTTGGAGCGATCGACCGCCCAGATCTGTTTGTCGCGCCAGTCCGTGAGGGGCCTGCCGACCACGGAGCGGAGGGGAGCCTCGACACTGTAGACATCGGGCTGTCCGTCGGGTCGCACGTACGTGATGAGCGAGCCTCTCTGTTGACGACGCAGTTGCTGTCGTGAACCGCCGGACTGGGGCCGTTGCATCTGTGTCTGCCCCACGTACAGTTGCCCCAGCGGTTCGTCGTCTGCGTCGAGAAGGGTGACTCGGGTGCCCGTCGAGTCGACGCCGTACCGGGCATGCTTCTCGGGTTGACGGGTGGCCACCGCATTTACACGGAGGGACGGGAGCGTAGAGAAAAGCCGATCGATGGCTTGGGGGCTCGCTGAATATTTTTCGGAGCCGTCGTTCGGCGTCACCGTCCACCCGTTGTCTGCGCGGCGGAGGCGGAGGGAGGAGCCGTCGGAGCGATCGATGTGGACGGCCTGGACCTGGGCAGTATCCACGGCCAGAAGCTCTTCCTGAAAGGCTGCGCTGGAGGACGAGCTCCATCCCCACGAGGTGAGAAGGGCGAGGAGAACGCTGCCGGCAAAAAGGAGGGACAGGGTCTTCGTCGCGTTGGTCATGGCCTGGACAAGGTCGAATTTCGATTGTCGAATTCCGAAAGGCGAATTTCGACGGGGGGCGGCTGGAGGGTGCGGTCAGGCAGCCACGGCCCCTTCCTTCCACCGCTGCCGACGGGCTTTATTACGACGGTAGCGCACGAGGCCGTAGCCGAGCACGAGCAGGATGGGAAGCAGTACGTTGAGGTACTTCAAGATCGTCTTCGTTCCCGGTTCAAGTTGCTGAAGGGGGCGACTCGTCACCCGCTGCGTACGGAGAGAAAGTAGGCCCGTATCGTCGGCCAGATAGTCGATGCTGTTGGCCATCAGATTAATGTTGCCTTCAGGCAGGCGCTGCTGTCGCTGGCCCTGACCGTTGACGATAAAATCGCCGTCCCCGACGACCAGAAGCTTTGTCTCGGTGCCTTCTGTTCGCTCCACAGATAGCGTGTCCGTTCCGGCAAAGGCCGAGGAGAACGTTCCCTCCAGAAGACCGGCTACGGGGAGAGAGGACTCCGAAAAGTCGGCAATCGTCCACTCCTGAGACGGCTGGATGGACGCCGGGAGGGAGGCCCGGCCCGATCGCTCCGACGAACTGGCAAGCACCGTGAGGTCGGCGGTCGTGTCGACGGCTGCCGTGTCGAGAGAGGAGACAAACTGGAAGACGGTCGCATCCACTCCATCACTAATGGGATGGGAGGCAAAGTTAACAATTTGCGGCATGTAGGGGTAGCGGATCTGGTTCACGACGTTAAACCCGCCACGTTGTTGTTGCACGCGGACGGAGCTGGCATTCTGGTCGCGAATCAGGTCGGGACGAATGGGCAGCCCGTACGCTTCGAGCAGGGGCTCGAGCCCCGTTTGTTGGGGGCGTGCCTGTCCAAAGCGCATGTTGGCTTGAGCACGATTCAGCGCAAAGACGACTCGTCCGCCTCGCATTACGTACTGGTCGATGGCGAGGGCTTCCTGGGTCGACAGGCTCTCTTCAGGTCGAGCAATGAGAAGGACGTCCACGCTGGGCGGGACACCTGCCGTGTCCACCCCGGAGACCGTCTGAGTGTCGTACCGACCGCTCAAGGCCTCCTGCAACTGGGGCATCTCTTGCATCGACGGCTCCCCGTGGCCCTGCAGCAGACCCAGGACGGCGGATTGATCGGCCGTAAGCTTTTGCATCGTGCTCGCGATGGTGTACTCCATGGCCGACCCTGGTTCGACGAAGGGAACGACCTCCCGCTGATCCCCGAATTGGAAGACGGCCCCGAGATAGGCCCGCTGCTGAGAGACTTGATCGCGCTCCCGCACGTCGATGGTCACCGGTTGGATGCCGGCCTGTTGGGCGTCCTGTTCGGACTCGTCGCTCTCGTTTGGATTGACAAACTTGAACTCGACATTGCCGTCTGCGGCGGCCCGAAACTCCTGCAGCAGGGAGCGAAACTCCTCCCTTGTGCGCTGGAACCGGGCCGGTACGTCCGACGAAAAGTAGGCCGTGACGGTAACTGGGTCGTCGAGGTCCCGGGCAATGTCTTCGCTCGCCTGGGCCAGGGTGTACCGGTTGTTTTCAGTCAGGTCGGCTCGCCAGACGAACTGGTTGGCGGTGTAGGTGAGGGCGATCAGGGTTCCGGCGATGAGGAGAACCTGGAGGATGGCCTCTCGCCGGGTCGCAAGAAAGCCTGCGAAAGCGTTCGACATGGGAGCGAGGGGGCTCGTTCAACAGTCGGGTCTGCGTGAGGAGAGAGACTTACGTCCAGCTTCGGCTCTTGAGAGACACGGTCGCCGCCAGTCCTCCCACCACGACGAGCGTGGCGGTATAAAGCAGCGTGGCGGCGTCAATCACTCCGCGAGACATCGTCTGGAAGTGATGCTGCAGGTCGAGAAAGCCGACAATGTCGGAGAGGACCCCGGGAAGAAGGGGGGCCATTTGGCCGAAAAGCATATGGAGGAAGATCGCGATGAACAGACTCAGGAGGAAGGCCACGATTTGATTGCTGGTGAGGCTGGAGGCAAAGAGCCCAATGCTCACGTAGATGGCGCTTACGAGCAGCAATCCGAGATATCCACTCATCGTCGCTCCGTGATCAATGGGGCCGAGCTGAGCCACCGTCAGGTAATACGGCAGCGTCAGGGCGAGGGCGATGGCCACGAGGGCCCAGGCCGCCAGCCACTTGCCGGCCACAATCTGGAGGTCCTCGACCGGTTTCGTCGCCAAGAGCTCGAGCGTTCCGCTGCGCCGTTCCTCGGCGATCATGCCCATCGTGACGGCGGGGATAAAGAAGAAGAGCGTCCAGAAGGCCACCTGAAAGAAGGTGTCGAGCGAGGCTTCGCCGACGAAGAAGATGTCTCCCTGGCCGAACAGCCACGTAAAGGCGCCACTGAGAGCCAGGAAAATAATGAGCAGGACGTAGGCCGTGAGAGAGTCGAAGAAGGCGTTGACTTCACGCTTGCAGATCGTCCAGACGGCGTGCATGGGTGCCGAAAGTGGTTTTCTGTTTGCGAAGGAGAGACAGGGCGGAGGAGAATCGGAGGAGTGACGTCAGGCCGGGGTCGGCTCAGCGTCCTCCCTAGGACGGGGCGCCGTAGATTCCTCCGTCAGTTCGCGGAAGACATCCTCGAGGCTCGATTCGAGCGGTGTGAGTTCAGTGAGCACCCAGCCGCGGTTTGCACAGAGCTGGAAGACGTGTGCGGCGGGATCGGTGTCGCCCGAAGCGGCCACTTCGTAGCGCCCATTCGTTCGATCCACGGAGGAAACGCCCTCGAGGGATTCGAGGGCTCCGGGCACGTCGACGTCGCCCGGGGCGTCGATCTGCACTCGCAGACGGGTTCCTCCCATAAATTGCTCGCGCAGCTCTTCGGTCGCACCATCGGCCACAATCCGCCCGTGGTCGATGATGAGGATTCGGTCACACGTCATCTCCACCTCCTTCAGAATGTGGGAGCTGAGCATGACCGTCTTTTCCTTGCCGATCTCCTTGATGAGGTCGCGGATCTCGACAATCTGGTTGGGGTCGAGGCCCGTTGTGGGCTCGTCGAGGATCAGGACGGGCGGATCGTGAAGCAGGGCTTGGGCGAGCCCGACCCGCTGCCGGAAGCCTTTCGAGAGCTCGCCAATTCGCTTGTGGCGTTCTGGCCCGAGCCCACAGACCTCCATCATGTCCTGAATTCGGCCGTCGATGTAGGCTTCGGGCACCGACTGGAGATGGGCCGACAGCCGGAGATAATCGATCATCGGCATGTCGGTGTAGAGGGGGGTATTCTCCGGCAGATAGCCGATTCGCCGTCTCACCTCCTGAGGATGCTCGTGGATGTCGTACCCATCGAGCGTTGCGGTTCCGGCAGTGGGGTGGAGGTAGCACGTGAGAATTTTCATCGTCGTGCTCTTGCCGGCCCCGTTGGGCCCGAGAAAGCCCAGGACCTCGCCGGTGTTCATTTCGAAGCTAATGTCGTCGACGGCCTTTTGCGTGCCGTAGATCTTTGTCAGATTCGAAGCAGTGATGCCCATGAGATCGACAGCAAATCACTCAGGGGAAACCGGTGAATGAGAGAGGAGACCCGCCGCTAACGGCAAGACATCCAACTACGCAACGAACGCAATTTTTGAATATTACGACGGGCGGACGGAGATACTGTGAAAAAGATCACGAGGACACAAGTCTTAGGTCGACGGGAAGTGAGGCGCATGGCGTAAAGAGAACCCCACCTCTCCTCACGTCCTGCCCCGTCCGGAGACATACTTTTCCTCCGCACGCGATGCATTGGGGGCAGATAAATCGATGGAGGGGCCGCCCTCAGGAGCGCAAATACCGGTCCCGAGCCCCTCCGAGACAGTATACAGATCTGAATGGATTCATGGACACGAATTCGATCCCTCCGGGTCGAGTCGTCATCAAGGAGCGCCGTTCGCTCTCACTGTGGACCGCCAATCTCGTGGGGTTTTTGGTTCTGGGGGGCATCCTCTTTCTCTTTGGGATTGCTCATGGGTGGATTGGAACGGTACCGATTGTAGATGCGCTTCTGGGAGTGCTCGCGCAGCATTTCTGGTTTTTTGGCGTCGTCGTCGTGAGCATAGGGATCCATGAAGGCATCCACGCCCTCGCCATGTGGAAGGTTGCCGGAGTGCCGTGGTCGGACATTGGGGGCGGGGTCGACTGGTCGGTGCTCACGCCCTACGTGCACACCTCTCAGGTGATGACGGCGGGGGCGTATCGAGTGGTCGCTCTTAGTCCAGGGGTTCTCTTGGGATTCCTCCCGGCAGTCATTGGAATCGGAACCGGATCCATCCTCCTCACGCTGTATGGAGCGCTCTTTAGTGGCGCAGCCGGCGGCGATTTGCTGTCGGTCTGGCGTCTCCGAGGGGTGCCTTCTGAGGCGTGGATTCAGGATGCCGGGGAGGGGTGTGGGTGTGAGGTCGTGGTTCCGACCTCCAAAAGAGATGTGTCGAGGGCGAGTAGGAAGTGACCTCTCCAGCGTCTATACGGGAAACGTGTTCTTTTCTTTTCCAGTGTACTCATTTAATCTCACTGGCAGGCAGAAACTGGTGATAGGCATGGTAGGGAGCTCTGTACATGACAAAAATCGAGTGCTTCACAGGATACTTTTTCTCGGGTTTTCGAGCATGTCTTCCTGATGCCGACAGTCGTCGGCAGAAGGATTTCTTCGAAGAAAGCGGACTCAGTCTTTCGCGGCAGGCCGACCGTCCTCGTTTCCGCCGGATTCAAGGATATTCACTCCAATGGCATTCGGTCACTCCGTTCCCAGCACTTTGTCGCTCCGCTCCTCAGGACCTATCCACCGACAGAAGTCGTCTGCGCCCAAATACCTTCGGTGCTCGAATTCCTATCGGAATGACTATGGCCCGGGGGAGTGAAGGCTCTTCTGAGTTTTGTCGTGTGCTGTGTGAAGGAAGAGAACATGAAACGGACGTGGGGGCTAAGCGTGTATTCCATCGCATTGGTGCCCTTTCTCAACCAAAATGACACCAGGATGCCGAATATTACGCTGAAAGACGTGCCTGAAGAACTGCATCGCCGCCTCAAAGAACAGGCTGAGCGGCACCGGCGCAGCATGAACAGTGAGGCAATTTGGATTCTGGAGCGAGCCCTTCAATCGACGCGCCGCGATGCTGACACCATCATTGCAGAGGCAGAGGCGCTTAATCGGAGCGTGGATGTGGACTTCGACCCCGCGCTGATTGAAAAGGAAAAGCGTAGGGAGGGTCTTGCATGATTGTCACTGACGCCGATGTTATTAGCTACTTCTGGCTCGATGTAGAGCGCACTGCAGCGGCGCGGGAGGCCCGGCGATGTGACGAAGTCTGGGCTGCTCCGGTCCTCTGGAAGTCGGAATTTCGCAACGTGCTAAGTCAGCATATACGACACCGGGGCCTTTCCCTCGCCGATGCACTCCGGCTTGCAACCAATGCGGAGGTCGACCTAGAAGGCAGCACCTACGAGGTACCCTCTACCGATGTCCTGCGGCTCGTGGATGCCTCTGGCCACTCGTCATATGACTGTGAGTACGTCGCCTTGGCCCAGCAGCTCGGCGTTTCACTCGTCACGGGGGACCGTCAGGTAGTGAAAAATTTTCCCGAGACGGCAGTGCTGCTGGAAGAGTACGCTTCGAAATCGGAGTGATTCCGTTGTCACATTCTACGGGAGGAGTTTTTGAAAGAATGGCCCAATCCTTTCAAAAAGAACACCTCCCGCAGCACTGGCCACGGGAGGCGTATTGAAAGGGAAAATGTCTCTACCGGGTGAACGGTTACGCCTCCAGTGCCGCCTCGAGTTCGTCCTCTTCCTCCGCCTCATACGCGTCGACCGGTGGGCAGGCGCAGAAGAGGTTTCGGTCGCCGTACGCGTCGTTCACGCGGCGCACGCTGGGCCAGAACTTCTTCTCGCGCACCCAGTCGA
>CAYXAD010000111.1:9802-10895 GCA_964462965.1 uncultured Salinivenus sp. | reverse complement strand
GAGCCCACCGAGTCCGAACGTTCACCTGCTTTCGGAATTCTCAGACAGAGCCTAGAAGATTTCTCCGCTTCGGAGCCTAGCGGCCCCTCCGGTCGAAAGGACGACATTCCATAAGATGGGATTCCACGAGATGGGATTTGAGCGCACTTAGGAAGTCAAGAATATGAAGCGGGGACCCTTTGAGATCGGCGCCTGCTCCACCAAAATCTGGCATCTGACTCTCTCGGAAGGACAGACGGACCACGACTGAACCCTATCCCCTTCAGAGGACCGGGTGTTCAACGGGAAACGGAACCCCCGCTCGATCATCGAGAAGCACCAGAAGCGAGCTTCCAAAAGGATCAGTGGGTGGAAGGAGGCTCAGCCCGCCGGATGTATCCGCGGGCGTCGGGGGAATAGGACTCGAGAAAGTCTCGTCCCTTTTCGGCTCCAAGGATTCCTATTGTAGTCGCGAGGCCGTCGGCCGTGAAGCCGTCGTCGGCGATCACGGTCACCAGGAGACGATGCGTGAGTCCCAGCCCCGTTCGGGGGTCGACAACGTGCGAATAGACCGTCCCGTCGATCTCGACCGATTGCTCCGTGTCACCGGAGGTCGAGACGGCAGCATGAGTGATAGTGGTCGTGAGGGTCGTTCCGCTGCTATCTGCACCGGGGAGTTGGACGCGCCACCCGTCTCGATTTGGGGGGGGACCGCTTACGACAAGGTCTCCGCCGGCTTCGATCAACGCTCGCGAGACTCCCTCTTCAGAGAGGGTATCGAGCGCTTGATCCAGGATGTACCCCTTGGCAATTCCACCGAGATTCAGGTCCATGCTGTCTGCTTGAAGCCGAACCGTTTGCGAATCTTCATCTATATGAATATTTTGCCAGCCTACACGAGTTGCAGCTTTCCGAAGCGCTGCGGTGTCGGGAAGCTGCCCCGTATGACGCGCCTCTCGCCACAAATTGGTGTACGGCCCCACTGTTGGATCGAAGCCCCCACCAGAGTGCCGAGCGAGGTGTACTGCCCGTTTTAGGACTGCAAAAAGGGGATCACTTATCGGGACAGCGGAATTCTCTGCCTGCTCAACCAGCCGATTTAGCTCACTCGACG
>CAYXAD010000111.1:0-9792 GCA_964462965.1 uncultured Salinivenus sp. | reverse complement strand
GGTAACTGCTCAGGATATCTTCTAGGACGGCGATGCGATGAAATGCGGCCGATGCAGCCCGGCGGGCCGTCGAGTCTTGAGAGGCGTACAGGACGGTGCGAACCTGCATTCCCATGTGAACCTGGTGGAATTCGTGGCGCTCGAGCGATCTCTGAGCCACAGCATTCGTTCCGAGTGCCAGCCAGAGCAGAAGCAGCAAAGGGAGGGGGGTATATCCTCTCGAGGGTCTAGAAATAATGTGGAACGGTACATTCATGCGCTCGCTCGTTCTCGGTGGACTGGCTGTTCTCCTCGTCGGGGTTGGAATGGCCGAGACAATTTCGGAGGATGGGGAAGCAGATCGTCCCTCTGGTCTAGCGACTGCGGATGTGTCACCTCCGATCTCTTCCGTGCAGGACGATACGCTCGAACCATACACCGAGACCATCCCGGAAATTCTCGTCGAGATCGAAATGGTGCCGGTTCCGGGCGGTTCCGTCACCGTTGAATCGCCGGAGGGGCCCAGCGAGGAGTCGGTCGACCCCTTTTGGATTGCCGCGACGGAAGTACGCTGGGATTCCTACGATCCATACCGGCTCGACGAGGACTTGGAGGGAATTGAAGCGACCGAGGCCGATGCCATCTCGCTTCCGAGCAAGCCGTACGGGTTTGGCAATAAGATCCCGGGATTTGGCCAGGAGGGGCATCCAGCTATGGCCGTCACGCGGAAGGCCGCCCAGGAGTACGCCCGTTGGCTGTCGGCCAAAACCGGTCATACCTATCGCCTTCCGACCCCGGCGGAGTGGAAACATGCCTGTCGCCTCGGGCACGGATCTCGCGAGGAGTGGAGCGAAGAACAGCTAAGCAAGTGGGCGTGGTATGCGGCCAATGCGGGCGGCGATGCCCATCCGGCAGGTTCCCGCACACCGAGTGAGCTGGGCGTGTATGACCAGCTTGGCAACGCCGCGGAGCACGTTCGACCGTGGAGCGACGAAGCGGAGCACCCGCCCGAGGTCTGGGGCGGGTCGTATCGCCATGAGGCGGACGAGACGCACTGCTCGGCTCGACGACAAAAAACTCCGGCCTGGCAGCAGTCTGATCCGCAGCTGCCCAAGAGTCAGTGGTGGCTCTCCGATGCGCCCTTCGTAGGCTTTCGGCTCGTACGTACCCCTTAGAGACGCCATGGAGGATGCGTAGAAGATGTTCTGATCAGAGAATCTCCTTTTCGTTGTTATATTTCTGTATTCACATATATTCATGAGTAATAATGAGGGCAATATTGACGATTTCTCTCGACGTGATTTCGTAAAGCGGAGTGCGATCGCTACCGCGGGTCTCTCGGCCGGACTGATGGCGTCGGGCAATTACGCCTACGCCGGCGGTACCGACAGGATACGCCTCGGCCTCGTCGGCTGTGGAGGGCGTGGTTCGGGGGCGGCGAACGACTGTGTGACGTCGTCGGACGGCGTCGAGCTCGTGGCCATGGGGGATCTGTTCGAAGACCGCCTCAAGGAATCGCAGGAAAACCTGAAGGAGGCGCTCGGCGAGAGCTACAAGGTGCCCCCCGAACAGAGCTTCATCGGCTTCGATGCCTATCAAAAAGTGATCGAGACCGACGTCGACCTCGTCATCTTTGCGACCCCACCGGCCTTTCGGCCTCAGCACCTGCGGGCAGCGATCGAGGCGGGCAAGCACGTCTTCATCGAAAAGCCAGTGGCGGTCGATCCGACCGGCATTCGGTCGGTGATGGAATCCGCAGAGCGGGCCGAGGAGAAGGGGCTGGCGATCGTGGCCGGGACGCAGCGTCGCCACGACCCGGCCTACATCGAGACCATGAAGCGCGTCCACGACGGCGCAATTGGCGAGATTAAGTCTGGTCAGGTCTACTGGAACCAAGGTGGGCTCTGGCATACCGAGCGGGAGCCGGGCATGAGTGACATGGAGTGGCAGGTGCGCAACTGGCTGTACTTTACCTGGCTCTCTGGTGATCACATTGTCGAGCAGCACGTCCACAATATAGACGTGGCGAACTGGGCTCTTCAGAGCCACCCAGAGAAGGCCCTCGGGGTTGGGGGGCGGCAGGTGCGGACGGATCCGTCGTACGGCCACATTTTCGACCATTTCGGGATCGAGTTCCAGTATCCCAATGGAGCCCGCATCTTTAGCATGTGCCGCCAGCAGGAAGGCACGCCCAGCCGCGTTGAAGAGTACCTCGTGGGAACGAAGGGCACGACCGACGCCCACTCCGGGATCGAAGGGGAGACCAATTGGGAATACGAAGGGGAGGACGTCAATCCGTACGTGCAGGAGCACGCCGATCTGATCGAGAGCATCCGTTCTGGTGATCCGCTCAACGAAGGACAGCGGGTTGCGGAAAGCGTACTCACCGCCATCATGGGTCGGGAAGCGGCCTACACCGGACAGGAGATCACATGGGACGAGGTGCTCAACGCAGACCTGGACCTCGGCCCCGACCGCCACGAGTTTGGCTCCCTGCCGTTTCCCGAGGTGGCCCGGCCGGGTGCGACCTCCCTCGAGCGGACAGCGTCGGAAGAGCCGACCGCAGAGGTGGACGGCTAATCGATTCTTTTGCTTGAGAACCCGAGAGGGGAGGGGTGCAGAGGCCCTTCCCTCTCGGCCCATTTTTCGATTTCTCTCCTAATACTTCTCGACAATGGATCGACGTCATTTTCTACAGTCGAGCCTTGCTACGGGCGGCGCCCTTGTCGGCAGCGCCACGATGCCGTCTCTCGCTGCAGCCTCCGGGTCCATGCCCGACTCGGTCGAGCGTTCGTTCAACCTCGATTATGCCCCAAGCCTGGGTCAATTTGAGGCCCTCGCTGGCGAAGATCCAATCGACCAGATTGCCTTCATGGCCGAGCAAGGCTTCAGGGCCTTTGAGGACAACGGAATGCGCGGTCGCTCCGCCCAGGAACAGACCCGCATCGGGGAGGCCCTTGAGGAGCATGACATGCGCATGGGCGTCTTCGTCGCCCACTCAATTGGCTGGGACACGCCCACGCTCACGACCGGGGACCCAGAGCCACGACAGCAGTTTCTCGACGAAATTCGCGAATCTGTCGAGGTGGCTGAGCGAGTCAATGCCACGTGGATGACGGTGGTCCCGGGCGTCGAAGATCCGCGGCTCGACGAAGGATACCAGACCGCCAATCTCGTAGACACGCTTCGAGCGGCGACCGAGATCCTCGCTCCCCACGACCTCGTCATGGTCTTGGAGCCGCTCAACACGCGCACTGACCATCCGGGCCAGTTTCTGACCCACACGGCCCAGGCCTATCAGATCTGCCGTGCAGTCGATCATGATTCCTGCAAGATCTTGTACGATGCCTACCATCAGCAAATCACCGAGGGCAACCTGATCCCGAACCTCGACGCGGCCTGGGACGAAATCGCGTACCTCCAGGTGGGAGATAATCCCGGACGCAACGAGCCCACCACCGGGGAGGTCAACTATCGCAATGTCTTCAAACACCTGTATGAGAAAGGCTACGACGGCATCATAGGCATGGAGCATGGAGCTGCCGGGGAAGGCAAAGCTGGCGAGCAGGCCGTCATCGACGCGTACGTAGCCTGCGACTCCTTCGACACCTGAGCGACGGTAGAAGGAGAGGGCCAACCTCCCCATCGACGTTTGACATTACCGAGGGGAGGTGAGCTCCGGTCTCCGTGAGGCGGTCCCTAGCCTTGTCTGCCACTAGAGCTGGTCTGTCAATAGAACTGGAGTTTCTACATATGCCTGACAAATCGAGTCTCGATTCCTCCTCGAAAGAGGAAAGCAACCCTGAGCCGTCCTCATCCCTGGGCGGAGGCCAAATCGGCCGGCGCCAGTTTCTGAAGAGTACGGCGGCCGGTCTTCTTGCGACTGCGATTGCCGGACCCGGATGTATTCCGACTTCCCAGGCAGATTCCTCCTTCCAAAGCCGCTGGCCGGCCGACGTGGGACGACACTGGATTGGGCCCTCGTACTGGACCAATCCGCTTCAGGACTGGCGCCTCGAGGGGGGGCGTGTGGAGATGATTGGCGGTGGGCCGAATCGAAATGTCCAGCATCTGACTCGGCAAATTGGGGCGGGGCAGGGAACGCTTGACCTGCGTGTTTTGACCGGATTTATGGCGGCAGGGAGTGGGCGTGCCGGCTTCGAGATTGGCGTACAGGGTCCCCTGCAGGAGTATCGCAACAACGCAATCCACGGGGAGGGCCTGAAGGCTGGGCTCACCGCCGACGGTCGCATCTTCGTGGGGAAGACGGAATCGAAAATCGATCGCTTGCCCGGCAACGAGGGGGCGGCGCTCCATCTTACGGCCGCGTCGGAAGGAGGGGAGTACACAATTGCGCTCTCCGTCCTGGACGCCACCTCGGGCGAGGAGCTCGGCGGGCTTCAACATGAGGGCGTGTCGGAGGAGGAGCTGGTGGGCAATCTTGCTCTCTTTGCGGGAGCTGACGACAGCGAGGAGGTAGGTCTTGAGTGGGCCCAACCGCGCCTCTGGTTTCGCGAATGGGAGGTGGGGGGCACAAAACTCGAGGTCCACGAGGATCGGGCGTTTGGGCCCATTCTCTTTAGCCAGCATACGCTCAGTCGGGGCGTCATGAAGATGACGGCCCAGCTTCCCCCTATGGGAGAGGCCGATGATTCGACGGTCCGCCTGCAGGTCCACCGCAATGGCGGATGGGAAACCGTCGCGGAGGAGGAAATTCACGAACTGGCACGAACAGCCACCTTTCGGATCGAGGACTGGAACGACACCCGAGATGTGCCCTACCGTTTGGCCTATCGCTATCGAATGGCCGAAGGGTGGAAGACCCACCACTATAGGGGCACGGTGCGCCGCGACCCGGTGGATCAGGACGAGATTGTCCTCGGAGGGCTCTCCTGCGCAACGGATCCGGCCTTTCCCCACCGCGAGATCGCCGAGGGAGTGCGCTTTCACGATCCCGACGTGCTGGCCTTTACCGGGGATCAGTACTACGAGAGCACCGGCGGCTACGGCGTAGAGCGATTAGAGGGGAAGCAAACCCCGGAAGACCTGGAGCGAGCGACCCTAGACGTGCTCCGGAAGTGGTATCTCCACGGTTGGTCCTTCGGTGAACTCATGCGGGACCGGCCAACCATTTGCCTGCTGGACGATCACGACGTGTATCAAGGCAACATTTGGGGGGATCGTGGCACGCAGGTCGACCAGTACGAGCTCCACAACGACGGCGGCTATCTCATGCCTGCCACCTGGGTCAACGCCGTACAGCGGATGCAGACCTCCCATCTGCCCGACCCGTATGACCCGACGCCGGTTCGGAACGACATTACCGTCTACTACACGGACATGCTGTATGGACGGGTCAGCTTTGCGCTCCTCGAGGACCGGAAGTGGAAGAGCGGGCCCGATGGCCTCGTGCCGCCCAGTCCCGGTCGTCCCGACCACATCAAAGATCCAGAGTTCGATCCGGCATCGGTCGATCTTCCCGAGGCAACGCTTTTGGGAGAGCGCCAACTCTCGTTCCTCGAAGACTGGGCGGCCGACTGGCGCGGGACGGACATGAAGGCGGTCATCTCGCAGAGCACCTTTGCCCAGGTGCCGACTCACCACGGCGGAGAGTTTATGCGCCTCGTGGCCGACCTCGACTCGAACGGGTGGCCCCAGACGCCGCGCAATGAGGCCCTGCGCCGAATGCGGAAGGGGTTTGCTTTTCACATTGGAGGGGATCAGCACCTTCCCATGGTTCTCCGGTATGGCGTCGAGGACTGGAACGACGCGCCCTACAACTTTTGTGTCCCCGGCATCTGCGTGGGGTACGTCCGTGCCTTCTGGCCGGAGCAGGACGGCAAAAACCCGCGATCGGACGTGTCCTACCACACCGGGCAGTACACCGATGGGCTCGGCAACAAGGTTACGGTCCGCGCAGTGGCCAATCCGAGGGAAGACTTTCGGGAAGAGTCCCCTCTCCAAGAAGCCGCCAACAAATCAAGTGGCTACGGCATCATTCGGTTCGATACGTCAAGCCGTCAGATCACGATGGAGAGCTGGCCGATCCGTAGCGACCCCCGGAAGGGCGAGTCGGAGCAGTATGAAGGGTGGCCCGAAACAATCGATATGAAGGACAACGATCCCCGCGAGCCCGTGGCGCATCTCCCGACCTTGTCCGTCACCGGGACGACGAACCCGATGGTACAGGTTGTCGACGAAGAGCGAGATGAGGTCGTTTATACGCTTCGCATCCAGGGTCCGGAGTTTCGGCCGAAGGTATTCCGGAAGGCTTCGCACACGGTCCGGGTTGGAGACGACGAGGCCTGGCGGGAGACCTTGGAGGGCGTGCAGCCGGAAGAGGCCGCCTCGTCCGACGTGCTGGAGGTAACACTGTAGGACCCTATTTCCCTGCTCAAATACCATCCGTAAATGTATCGACCCTTCTCCGAGGGCCATAGAAATTTTTAGTTGCCCGGGACAAATCATTGGTGTCCTATGCTCGGCGGAGCATTTCTCTTACTGGGTTGTCTTTTCGGGGGGCAATCCGTCGGACTTCGATCCAGGCGTTCCTGACAGTCTCCGTTGACCACTCGTTGGAGCAGTCTTGCACCTCAGCCTCGACAGTTATGATTCGTGCAAAGCCCCTGACATTCCTCGGACTGCTCACTGGTCTCCTTCTGATAGGAGAGTGTCAAAGGGGAGAAGACGGCACTGGAGAGCCTGCCGCGCCTACACCTAATATCGTTTTGATCTTGGCTGATGACATGGGGTACGGGGATATGGGCAGCTTCAACCCGAACGCCAAGACTTCGACTCCTCATCTTGATCGGTTGGCGGAACAGGGCATCCGCTTCACAGACGCCCATGCTCCTGGCACGGTATGCGTGCCGTCCCGGTACGGTCTCCTGACCGGACGTCATCCTCATCGTGTGCAAGCGGGGGAATGGACCGAACGCTCACTTATCGGTCCGGGCCAAACGACTCTTGCCTCCCTTCTCGACGACCGCGGGTACGCGACGTACATGGTGGGCAAGTGGCACCTAGGGTTCGAGGGCGGCCCGGGTTACGACTGCTCAGAGCCGCTTCGGGGCGGCCCTGTAGATCGGGGGTTCGACCGCTACTTTGGCATTCCGGCATCGCTCGATATCCCCCCTTACTTCTACATTCGCGACGACCAATGCGTCGCGGCCCCGACGGATACCATCGCAGGCAATCAGAGCGAGCAAGAGATCTGGACGGACATCCAAGGGGCCTTCTGGCGAGGCGGAAAGATTGCCCCGAATTTTCAGCACGACCACGTGCTTTCTCGGTTGGGAGACGAGGCGGTCTCGTATCTAAACACGCACACGGAGAAGCGCGCCCGGCAGCCCTTCTTTTTGTACCTGGCACTGCCAGCCCCACATACGCCGTGGCTCCCCCCCGATTCCCTACGCGGGACCAGTGGAGCGGGACTTTACGGGGACTTTGTGGCTCAGGTCGACGGGCTTGTAGGGCGCGTAACGAAGGAGATCGACCGGCAGGGCATGCGCGAGAACACGCTGGTCATCTTTACTAGCGACAACGGTCCCGTTTGGTACGACAAAGACGAGCGTCACTTCGATCATCGGTCCACCGACGTTTATCGAGGAATGAAAGGCGACGCGTGGGAAGGAGGACACCGCATGCCCTTCCTGGCTCGCTGGCCGGAGCACATCCCGCCGGGAAGCGTCAGCGATCAGCTTCTAACCTTCACCGACATGCTGGCCACAGTGGCTGACCTTTCCGGCCAGGCGTTGCCCCACGACTCTACTGATGGCTACAACATGGGTCCCGTCCTCACCAGTGAGCGCGATACGATTCCACGCGATGGAGCGGTGATTCAATCTCTTTCGTATCTCACGGTCCGCGACGGCCCTTGGAAGTTGATCCCCGGCCTTGGAAGTGGGGGCTTCACCTCGCCCCGCAGCCCAACGCCCACTCCGGAGGATCCGGCGGGGCAACTGTATCACCTTGGGGAGGATCCCGAAGAGCAAAACAACCTCTATGAGAACCGTCCCGAGGTGGTTGAGCAGCTGATGGAACGAGTAAAACGGTATCGGCAACAGCGACCACGGGAGTAAGTTCTGACGTGTCAGTCCTGTAGGAGATGCAGGGACGCTAGAGTATACATCTAGGCCGACCCTCAAGCATCTACTGGTATGACCATTAATGAGGAGTGTCCGTCTCGTGGAGGCAGGAGGGATCAATCCCTCTCGGACCTCGAACTGGGCGGTCCCGACCGCTCCGCGAGCCGACCCGTAGAAATGTCTGTCAACTCAGCAATAAGAGATATGATACAAACGAAGCGTGGGGCCCTCATTGGACTGCTCGTTGGCCTACTGGCTCTGGGGGGATGCTATCAAGGGAAGAGTGGGCAAGGCGATCCAGAGACGGCTCCGTCGCAGCCCAACATCGTTCTCATCGTTGCCGACGATCTCGGCTACGGGGATCTCGGAAGCTACGGCCAAAAGCAAATCCAGACTCCTCACCTCGACCGCATGGCCCGGGAGGGCATGCGGTTCACGCAGTTCTATGCCGGATCCACGGTCTGCGCCCCCTCTCGAAGCGTCCTTATGACCGGGCAGCACACCGGTCGGACGCCCATCCGCGGCAACAATCCGGTCCTCCCCATCGGCCAGAAGCCGCTTCCCGACTCCTCGGTAACCATTGCTGAGATGCTCAAGGAGGCGGGGTATCGCACCGGTGCGTTCGGCAAGTGGGGGTTGGGGGCTCCCGGGTCGGAAGGCGTGCCCCATCGCCAGGGCTTCGATCGGTTCTACGGCTACATTGATCAGCGGCGGGCTCACTTTTACTGGCCGGAATTCCTCTTCGAGAGCAATCAGGATTCGCTATGGCGCGACCCACTGCCGGACAACGCGGTACGGGGCAATCCAGAGCGGCATCCTGGTTCGGGGCCTCCCCTTGAACGAGGGGCCTACAGCCACGATGTCATTATGGAGGAAGCGCTCTCGTTTATCGAAGAAAACCAGGACGAACAACCGTTCTTCGCCTACCTACCAGTAACAATCCCGCACGCCTCGCTGACGGTGCCAGAGGAAGCGCTTGAGCCCTATACCAATGCCGACGGTACGAGCATCTTCGAGGAACAGCCGCACGAAGGAGGACACTACACCGACCAGCCGATGCCGAAGGCGACGTACGCGGCAATGGTGTCGCGCCTGGACCGAGACGTCGGCCGGATCCTGGATCGGCTTCAAGCCCTCGACGTCGCCGAAAATACGGTCGTATTCTTTACTTCCGACAATGGGCCCCATGGCGAGGGAGGATACGACCCGTCCCATTTCGATTCGAACGGACCCCTTCGGGGGATGAAGCGGGACCTCTACGAAGGGGGCATTCGGGTGCCCCACATTGCTTGGGGACCGGGTCGCATAGAATCGGGGACGACGACCGAGCATGCGAGCTTCTTCGGCGACTACCTTCCGACGTTTGCTGAGCTGGCGGGCATGGAGCCCCCCGAGTCCCACGACGGAATTTCTTTTGTGCCTGCGCTTCAGGGGCTCTCCGACGATCAGAAGGCCCATGAATCTCTCTATTGGGAGTTTAGGGATCAGCAGGCTGTGCACATGGGAGATTGGAAAGCCGTCCGTCACTCCTCGGAGGAGAGACTTGAATTGTACAATCTGCAGGCCGACCCCGGCGAGTCGAACGACGTCGCAAGTGCGCATCCTCAGGTCGTTCAGCGACTCGAAGCAATCATGGACGACGCTCACACGCCGCCTGCAGAGTAGGGCTTCCTAAGAGTCTGTTTTGATTTATGCCTCGGGTTACGAGCGGTCTCGATGGGCTGCA
>CAYXAD010000110.1:0-10961 GCA_964462965.1 uncultured Salinivenus sp. | reverse complement strand
AGGCTTGAGCGTCGAAGTTCTTTCTCGTGAACGATTCTTTCACTTTAAGTGCCCCCTGGGGACTGGCTTCTACAGCCAAGTGCTTCTACGGTCAAGTGGGGGGAGCTAGGCTCTGTCTGAGAATTCCGAAAGCAAGTGAACGTTCGGACTCGGTGGGCTCCGCACGGCGCGCGAAGCAGCCGGAGCCCCGCCTACGGCGATGCAGCGGCACGCAGCAGAGCGCAGCGAGGCCCACGTGCAGCCCTTGAGGGATTCGCCAGACAGAGCCTAGTCATCGAAGCGCTCCGGATGTCTGGCCGCGAGAGAAAACCTTCCTTATGAAACAGGCATCGGCCATTCCTTCACTTAAGGTGAGTTTCAGCCCGTTCCCGTGTATCATCCCCCTGAGGGCTACATCTAGACATCGGGTGTCCCCGGACGTACAGCCCGCACCAATTCCCAGAACGTTTCGTCTACTCTGCTGAGCGTCCGTCCTCTTCCTTTCTTTTCCCACCGATCTCAGAGTGTCATGAATGATCCCCACGCTGAAGGTAATGTCACAAACGACAGAACGGCCTCAGACTCTCCGTCTCCGGAGCGAGCTGAATCTGAGGACTCTCGGGCTGAGTTTCCCGATCGACGCTCCTCAGAGTGGCTTCAGGAGAACAGGGCTTCAGCGGGAGAGACGAACGAATTTGAGGAGGTTCGGAGACGGGAGGAGCAGTTTCGACTCCTGGAAGAGGAGGCGACCGAATACGCAATCGTTTTGTTAGGGGAAGAAGGAAATGTTGTGAGCTGGAATAGGGGAGGAAAGCAGCTCACCGGGTACACGGAGGAAGAAATCCTCGGACGTCACCTCTCCGTCTTCTATCCTTCGGAAGACCGGGAGGCCGGTGTGCCGGAGCGGGCGTTAACGACCGCCGCACGGGAAGGGAGCTGGACGGGGACAGGGTGGCGGGTGCGCAAGGATGGCAGCAGGTTTTGGGCCCAGGAGAGACTCCGAGCCATCGTTCGCGAGAGTGAAAAGCCTCAGGGGTTTGCCAGAGTAGTCCACGACTTAAGCAGTCGTCGCCAGCTGCAACGGGAACTCCTCCAGGTTCAGGAGGAAGAATGGCGACGGATCAAAGCGGATTTGCATCAGGTTACGGGCTCGCAGTTGACCGGTGCGAATCTACTCATGGATCGGGTTCAGCACGAAGTCCAGGATGACGAGCTTGCCGGCCAACTTCAGAAAATTCGGACGCTCATCTCAGAGAGCTGTGAGGCCTTGCAGAAGATCTCACGCAAACTTACTCCCACAGGCCTTTCCAGGGGAGGCCTTTCCGAGGCTCTGGCCCGACTGGCCGAAGACACCGAAGGGGGCCACTTTGAGGCAGGGGCCCTTGAAAATGGTTCGTCGAAGGGGGCTTCGCCGGAGTCGGAAAGACAGTTGCCCCAGCTCGAGGAAGAAACCGCATCGCAGCTGTACTGGATTGCCAGAGAGGCGACCACGGCTGCTCGGCGGCGCAAGGGGACCGACGAAATTACACTTCGCCTCACCGAGGAAGAGGATGCTCTCGTGCTGCTCATGAAAGATGACGGGGAGCGAGCTCCTCGTTCTGAGCACGACGAACCCTCGCTGGCGCATCGAATCATGCGACACCGAGCAGATCTTCTAGGAGCGACGCTAACGGTGGAGTCCTTTCCCGGAGACGGAACGCGCGTACAGTGTCGTCTGCCCATGTAATTCCTCGCTGGGAGAGGACAGGTCGGCGTCAGGGGAGGTTAGGTCCCTTTGTCAACTCTCGGCGTACCTCCACATAGAGGCGTTCTGGAGGGGGCAGCATTCATTGGAATCCGATAGGGAGCCGCTCGGGGGCTGAGCAGGGGGCCTCCCAGAGGTCCATTTAGCGTCCCGGACGCCCGTGAGGTCCTGGCTTGGGCCCTGGTGCTCCCAGCCCGGGGATTTTGCCTCCGATGCAGGCCCTGGACGGAGATCGAGCAATCTGCCAGGGGGAGAACTGCACCTCGACATTCCGGTGTTCGAGCACCCACGTGCCGTCTCCATTTGGGTTGTCGTCGGCGGTCGGTCCCGAGCGGGCGCCCCACCAGTTGCACTCGGCGTCCAGGACGTGGTTTTCGTCCTTGCTTTCTACACCGTTTGGGGCAAGGAGGTCGTTGCGCAGCAGCGAGGCCCCCTTCGCGTTTGCATCGCCGTCGATGCCAAAGGCACTGCCCGGGAAGGGAGTTGACCTTCGTCCTCGGTCGGGGCCGTCGAACACGTCGTACACCGACCCGTCATTCAGGGCGTCAATGTGGTTTTCCTCGACAGTCACATTTTGGGGCACCCCGTCAGCGCTTTCCGACGTCGTAAGGACGACTCCCCAGACCCATCCGGTCGAGTGATGGTCGGTAATCCGATTGTCCGTCACTGTAGCGCCGTCGACGTCGGCCTGAATCTTCACCGCCGCAATTCCACCGAGTCCCCCTTCGCCCTCAAAGTTGCGGATCACGTTGTCGCGAATGGTGACGTTCGAAACGCCAGATCCCAAACCGAAAACGTGCACGCCGTGGATCGAGAAGCTTTTTTCGAAGTCCGCCCGGAAACCTTCAATGACGTTGTTCTCGATGTGGACGTCGTTTCCCGTCACACGGACGCCGAAGGGATGAGGGAAGGGGGCGTCTTCGAACGTTCCACTAGAGGTGATTCGGAAGCGGCGGATCGTTGCGCCCGCCCCCGCAGGTTCAACAGAAAAGTGTCCGTCGACGACGACAGGATTGAGACCGTTCGGTCGTGTGCGCCCGCGCAGGGTGACGTTCTCGGTGGCGATCTCTACGGTTTCCTCGTAGGTGCCCGGTTCAACGCAGACGGTTTCTCCGTCTCCGGCGGCGTCAACCCCTGTCTGTATATCCGTTTCGTCAGTCGGGACGACCACGTCGCATCTCTCCGCTACCGACGCCGTGCTGTTGCCGTGCGTAGCCGATGCGGTCGGGGACTCCTCAGAGGACGATGAAATTGGGTCGTCCTGACACCCGGCGAGGGCCAGAGCGAAACCGAGAAAGACGATGAACGAGGCTACGGATGCAAACGCGTGAACGGAAGAAGATCGGAGCATCGGAGATTCGGGGACGAGGGGAAAGAAATGTATCGAGGGAGAGAATGCATCTCACAAGCAATCCAAGCGGCTCGTCCGCTCAATAGCGCTTATAGATTGATATACGTGTGTAGTTACGATGATAATAAAACTTATATAGGGTGTGATTGCGCAGTTCTACTATAACAAAATCCTGTTGAAGGACAAGCCATAGGTAGGTTGGGATCGTGAACCTTTTGACGACTGTTCTGAGGTCGATGTGTCAGAGGCCGTAACACAAAGAACCTCTAGCTCTCTTGATGAGCTTCAGCGTCCTGATAGACAGCCGTAGAGTTACCGTTCTTGCACCCGTCGAGAGAAGAGAGAGGAGAACGGCACAGCGATCACGTTCCCAATGATAAACAGCGTGTAGACGAGACAGAGTCCCACGGCAAATTCGGGGAACTGCCCTCTTATTAGGAGCGGAAGCGCGACGCCGACCAAGAATACGGACTTGTAGAGCGCTTGCAGGGCCAAGACTGGAGCGATCACCAGTGGAAAGCGAAGGCCGACCGCTCCGGCAAGTCCGAATGCAAAAGGGATGGCTCCAGCAGCAATTCCAAAGTGGATGGGATCTCCGGGGGGAAGCCCCATCATTCCTTGAAGGGGGCCGGGAGCTACTAGGCCCACGAGACCTAGGGGAAGGGCAATAATGAGATTTAGGACGTACATGGCTTTCAACCATGTCAGTCGAACGGCCCCTACGCCGACAGGACCAACCGGAGTTCGTTTGACGTCCGACATTAGATTCGCGAGCCGTCTCGGGGTGGCATTCAGATCTACTGTCCATTTTTGGGCTTCCGCCGGTCCCCCGAAGGCCTTCAGAGTCTTCCTCTGTTTTGGCGAGAGGGGTTCTTCGAGGGGACTGGAAGCCCGCCGAGGCTCCCTCGGCATTTCGTTCAGGGGGACCGAGGGACGGGTGCTCAGGACGGAGGTCTCAAGGGTGGGATCATAATGTCTTCATACTATAGGCTACCGTGCGAGAAGCCCTTCATTGCAGGAGAAAGGACTGAAGGCAGGGTGAGGAAATGGATGAATACGGAGCAGAGCCGCTACGGACCGGATTACTTGGTCGACGCCTAGATCTGTCTGGTTCGGCAGTTGTCTGTAGGGCCGATATGTAATTTGATGGAGAGGACATTCCGTCCCCCTCACGAATCGGTGGACGGGGGCCGAAGGGATTGTTGAAAGGCCCTCTCTCCACACCCGAGGATACGAAGGAGATAGAGGAGACCCCTGACAATGCTTTTGTCTCCTTTCAAGGCCCCTTTGGCGCCGTCCTCCTACGCGCGGCCGCTCATCTCTTCGAGGCGGGCGACCCGTTCCTCCGTGGGCGGGTGGGTGGAGAAGAGCTTCCGCATGCCACTGAGGCCCCCGGAGAAGGGATTCACGATGAACATGTGGGAGGTCGCCTCATTGGCGCCCCGCATCGGCTTCTGTTGGGCCACCTGCTGCATGCGGCGCAGCGCATTCGCAAGCCCCAGCGGATTGCCTGCAATTTCGGCTCCATCCCGGTCCGCGGCGTACTCGCGGCTGCGTGAGATCGCCATCTGGATGAGCATCGCGGCAATCGGGGCAAGGATCATCATGAGCAGCGAGACGAGGAACCCCCCGCGATCTCGGCCCCCGAAGAAGAGGGCGAAGCGAGCCAGCATGGTGATGGCGGCGGCCAACGTCGCCGCGATGGTCGACGTCAGCATGTCACGGTTCTTGATGTGGGCCAGCTCGTGCGCGATGACCCCAGCCAGCTCGTCTTGGTCCAGGGTGTTCATGATGCCGCGGGTGACGGCCACGACTGCATTTTCGGGGTTGCGGCCGGTCGCAAACGCATTGGGCTGGTCCTGCGGGACGATGCAGACCTTTGGCATCGGGAGGTCCGCCCGTTGGCGCAGGCGGTCGACCATGTCGTAGAGCTCGGGCGCCTCGTGGCGCTCGATCTCTTCGGCGCCGTACATGCGGAGGACGATCGACCCGCTATACCAGTAGCTAATCACGTTCATGCCGACGGCAACAACGAAGGCCAGGATCATGCCCTGGGCCCCGGCGATGGCCTGCCCCACCAGGGCAAAGAGCACGATCAGAGTGGCCATCAAGGCAGTGGTGCGTAGCGTGTTCATAATGTTATGTTTTGGAAGAGACTAACGACGACGCTCGTTCAGGCGGCAATCGCTGTGTTACAACGAACTCAAGCTGCGACATCTGTGCTGTTTTCGTCGAGACGGCGAACGACAGACCGCCGACCGCTGGAAAACGACCCGTGAGGCGGTCGGCCTTCACGCAGCCAAAAAAGAAGGCTCCGCAGCTCGGGATCATGTACGGCAAGGGACATACCACGGTCCGTCTCTCTGTCGATCTGGCAGGTTTTTCGCACGGCACCGTGCTATCCAAACGCTCCGGTTACCACCATCACGTCGTAGAGGGCGTGGGTCCAGGCGGCGACGCCAAAGCCACGCCACAGGAAGAGAACATTGAGGGCCAGCCCAAAGGTGAATCGGAAGGTGAAGGAAGGAAGGGTAAAGGGATCTCCGAGGGGGCCTACGTAGTGGGCGAGGCTGAAGAGGGCCGCTCCCAGAAAGGCCGCGAGGGGATAAGCGGATCCTTGATCGGCTAGCAACAGGCGAAAGACGAGCGCCAGTCCTCCGACCAGCAGCACGCGAAAGAGGAGCTCCTCGTACAGCCCCGCGCCAATGGAGAGGGCGAGCTGAGTCCACAGGTCGCCCCCGGGTGGAGGCACGGCCGCGAAAAGAGCCCCGACGAACGTAGACACCAGAACGGCCACGACGACGGCGTATATCGTGCTTTCACCGACGATGCCCGCAAAGTACGCTCCTCGGAGAGGAATGTGACGATTCCGATCGAGAAAATACGCGGCGAGACCTCCGAGGAGGACGAGGGCGGCCAGGGTGAGTCCACCGGTCGCTCCTGTCATGGCCAGCAGATCTTTGAGCCAGATTTCTGCCCCGATCCGGACGGGGCGGCTTGCGTCGATATTGACGGCGACGATCATGGCCTCGTAGAGGACGAACAGCGGCAATGCACTCAGAAATCCGTACGTGGCCGACCGAGTGATCCGGTGGTACGAGCGCCAGCCCATGGAGATACAGCAGGTGTGTCGGGAAGATGATCGGGGAGAAGCGGCGTCGGGCGGGCCGTCAGTCAGCAGCGTCTGCGATCCAGACGGTTCGGAGAGCCACGGGGAGGGACGCGTCGGCATCGTGACCGAGCTGATCGGCGACGGCTTCGGAGACCTCGAGCAGCGTCTCTTCGTCGGAAGAGGCCCGGTCGATCACGCGTGCAAAGATGTGACGAGGGGACTCCGAGGTCGATAAAAGCACGACAGACCCGTAGGGAAGAGAGGGATGGCTGATGACGTAGTCTTCGGGGTCGTAGGATTGACCACTGGCCGTAAGGCGACCGGCGAAAGGGGAGGGGAAGACGGAGACGGGCCCTGTCGTATCGGGGGGCGCCCATTCTCCCGGGGGAGGAACGGAGCGCGCCAGGCGCTCCGGAAGGTGCAGGCGCTGACCGGGATCGATCTCGGTCGTGTCGAGATCGTTGGCCGTCCGGAGCGTACGCACGCTCACGCCGTACTCGCCAGCGATGCTGTACAGGGTCTCCCCGGACTCCACGACGTGAGTGGGAGGGGCAAAGCGGGGCGGGATCCGCACGGTGTCCCCGGGGGACAGGGGAGCAGTACGACGGTCGTTGAGCACGAAGAGGCTGTCCGCAGTGGTGCCGAGGCGGAGAGCAAGGGAGACGAAAGACGTTCCGTCGTCCACGACGTGACTGCCAAATCGAGGAACCGTGTCGGTCTCTGCCGTCGGTGCCTCCGGGGAGGGGGCCGTCGTGTCCGGGGCCGCGTCGGGGACCGAGTCGGGCTCAGCGGGGGGAGGGTCGGAGGGGGCAGGGTCTTGGGGCGGCCGGATCCGGAGGGTTTGTCCCTCCTTGAGGGTCGTCGAATCCAGGTCGTTCCAGTCCATCAGGGCCCGCACGGATACCCCGTAACGACGGGCGATGTCGAACAGGGTGTCCCCCGATTCGACAGTGTAGGTCGAGTCCTCTGGGGCTTGGCCGTGACTCAGAGAGGGGCCGGCCGCCAGCAGCAGGAGAAGTCCGGAGACGAAAATAGCAACACGCATTGCAGTTGCGGAAGACGATCCGCCATCAGTCAAAGCCAATGCCCTCGGCCTTCAACTTCGCGTCCTGAAGCTCAGAGAGCGCCTTTTGCTCGCCTTGTTCCCGGGCGACCTCGATCCCCTGTTCGTAGGTCTCGAGGGCTTCGTCGGGACGGTCGAGCCGTTCGTACAGCTTGCCGAGGTGGTAGTACGTCCCGACGTAGTCGGGATCCGTGTCCACGAGCTCCTCGAAGAACGAGAGGGCTTGATCCGTGGCTCCCTGCTTCAGGTATTCCTGGGCCAGCGCAAACCGCGTAAAGGGATCGTCCGGATCTTCGTCGTAGTACGATTTCAGCTGGGCCAGTCGGTCTACGCTCATGGCTGTAGGAAATTGAGTGCGTCGTAAAACATCGGAGTAGAGGCACGACCGGGACGGCTTACCAGGATCCGCCGGCCCCCCCTCCGCCAAAGCTTCCACCTCCGAAGCCACCGAATCCGCCCCCTCCAGAGAAGCCACCGCCCCCTCGGGAGCCGCCGCCCCCCCAGATGACGACGGGCATGTCTCCGTGTCGCCGTCGGGACTTGCGGGCCCCTTGGCCGCGACCACGCCGCCAGAACGAGCTAGTGACGAAGTACGCCAGAATCAACAGAATGAAGAGGAGCGCCGTCGACGGACCGTCCTCCGAAGAGGACGATCCAGCTTCGTCGGCCGTGAACTCTCCCTGTGTAGCTTGAATGATGGCGTCCGTGCCTCGGTCCAAGCCCGCATAGAACTGTCCCTGTCGGAAGGCCGGAGTCATCACCTGATCGACAATCCGATTGGCGATTGCATCGGGAAGGGCCCCCTCCACCCCATAGCCCGTAGCAATAAACATCTCTCGGTCCTCTTCGGACACCAGTACGACAACGCCGTTGTCTTTGTCCTCCTGCCCAACGCCCCACTCGCGTCCGAGCGAGATGGCATAGTCCGAGATGGGAGCCCCGTTCAGCCGAGGCACCGTGACGACGACAATGGCCGTTGAGGTCGTGTCCTCATACGCGGTCAGTTTCTGAACCAAACGTTGCCGTTCGGAGCCCGAGAGCATCTCGGCCTGATCGAGCACGGGCTGGGAGGGCCGGGGCGGGAAATCGTACCGCTGGGCCGCCGCAGGGTCAGTCAGGGCCGTCGCCACGAGGCCGAGGCCGACGAGGACGAAAAGGAATGAGCGAAGGCGCATCTTCAGAAAGCGAGCCAAATGATGGAGAAAACACTGACGCGTCGGCGAGTCATCAGCCACGAGTCATGAGTGGACGAGTAGCGAGTTATGAGTTGACGAGTTATGAGGGTTCCCAACCGACTCTTGAGGCATCCCGCCTCACTTTGGAAATGGACCCCTTAATCAAAGGTCACGTCGGGGGCCTGCTCCGCTCCGGTCTCTGCTTCGAACGGAGTTCGTCGGTCGAAGCCCATCACGCCGGCAAACAAGACTGTCGGCAGCGAACGGACCTTGGTGTTATACTGCCGAACGGCTTCATTGTAGTCGCGCCGGGCGACGGCAATGCGATTTTCTGTTCCTTCGAGTTGGGCCTGGAGGTCCCGAAAGGACTGCGTTGCCTGGAGTTCAGGGTAGTTTTCGGAGACGGCCAGGAGCCGGCCCAGAGAGCGCCCCAGTTCCGACTGCGCTTGCTGGAAGCGTTGCATCTGCTGGGGGTCGTCCAGATCGTCGGGGGACACCTGGATCGAGGTGGCCTGGGCTCGAGCTTCCGTGACGGACTGAAGGGTTTCCTGTTCGAAGTCCGCGGCCCCCTGGACGGTCTCCACGAGGTTGGGGATGAGATCCGCCCGACGCTGGTATTGTGTCTCAAGGTTCGACCAGGCCTCGTTGACTCGTTCGTCGCTCTGAACGAGACTGTTGTATGAATTTGCCGCCCCGCAACTGACCATGCCGAGGAGCAGGACGATGGCTGCGAGGATAAGAACGCCTTTGCTTCGCATGAACGGACGAACGGATTGGTGGACGAGAACCAGTGAGAACAGTCGGCCACATGTTGACGGCCACGGCGTCACGATCTACGGCTCACGGAGTGCGGAGTTGCGGTCCGCTTGCCGGTCCGGGGGGCGACTGTCCTTATTCGAACTGAACGATGAGGTGAACCGCCTCCTCGGTCCACTCCACGTGCCGCTTCCGCTGTAGTCCGAGCACGACGACTCCGTCATAGGCCTCGACCCGATCGAAAAAGTACTCGACGGTCGTCGGCACGGCATCCTCATCCTCGTCGGCGGACGTGTCGGTGTGCGTGTGGGTGAACAGGGCGTCGGCCTTGTCGAAGTACAAAAGGGCTCCTTCCTCGGTCCCGTGGTCGAAGGCCTTGCGCAGAGAGTTTTGGGTTTGCATCCGCTGTTCGCCCAGCAGCGAAGGAATCTGAAACTGGTGAACGTTGGCGGTGGAGTAGCGGGTGAGAGTGGCGAGGGCTTCTTGGCGTTGCTCTCGGGTCCCACCGTGAAAGAGGATTCGAGCGCTGGACGACGCTTCGTCCATCAGCCGTCGAAGGCTCCGGTCGTAGGCGGACGTCTGGTAGCGGACCGGCGAGGCCACTTCAACCTGATCCGAGGAGGAATGAGAGGACATGGCTCACCTAACGCAATGTGGACGAGGATGCGTGACGGAGATCGTGCCGGTTGTAGAAGAGGAGGAAACAGCTTGTTCCTGGATGAACGCCTATCCAGTGCTCTGCATGGCGGCGGCGACGCCGTTGATGCTCAGGAAAAGGGCCTCCCGAAGGGATGCTTTCTCTGACGACTCGTCGGTGGCCCGATATCGCTTCAGGAGTTCGATCTGTAGCAGGTTGAGCACGTCCGTATACGGATTGCGAAGCTGGATGGACTTTTTCAGGACTGGGCTGTTGTCGAAGAGGGCTTCCTGTCCTGTAATCTGGAGGATGGCCGTGCGGGCCTGTTCGTAGTCGTCTACGATCCGGTCGTGGAAGGGGGCATCCTGATCGGTCAGCGCGTTGTACTGGGCTGCGATGTCGAGGCGAGCCCGGGCCATCTCGCGCTGTGCACTGTCGAGGACGGTCGCGAAGAAGGGCCAGCGTCGGTAGAGGGTGCGGAGCGTGTCGAGGGCATCCGGCTCCTCGTCGAGGAGAGCGGAGAGGGCCTGACCGGTTCCGTACCAGCCCGGGACGATGTAGCGCGTCTGGATCCAGGCAAAGCCCCAGGGAATCGCCCGCAGCCCCTCGAAGTCGACCTCGTTGCCCGAGGCCCGGGAGACCGGTCGCGAGGCAATGGGCAGGCGGCTGATGTGTTCGATGGGAGTCACTTCTGTATACCAGGGCCAGCCGTCGGGATCGTCGATGAGCCCTCGATACGCCTCCATGGCGTAGTGAGCCAGGCGATCCATGAGAGCGGCGACGTCCGAGTCCACGTCGACCCGTTGGGCCGGAAGCGAGTCGTTCACGGCCTGCTCCTGGGCCTCGGCCGTGGACGTCACTGTCGCATTTACCAGTTGCTCCACGTGGCGCCGAGCGAGTTCCGGAAGGGCATAGCGGAACGAAATGATCTCCCCCTGTTCGGTCATCCGGATGCGGCCGTTGTGCACGACCGGGGGAAGGCCCTGGATGGCTTGATAGGAGCGACCCCCGCCCCGTCCGACCGTGCCGCCCCGCCCGTGAAAGAGGCGCAGGTCGACGTCGTGCTCGTCGCACACGACCCCGAGGCTATGGATGGCTTTGTGCAGGGCCCAGTTGGCCATCCAGTAGCCGCCGTCCTTGTTGC